>JBCDCO010000001.1:0-57887 GCA_039181635.1 Cyanobacteria bacterium P01_G01_bin.19
CTCGGTCAAATTAGCAGCGATAGTTACCGAGTTCTTTTAGCTTTTTCATACCTAAGTATAAATATTTAATTAATAACTGACGTTAGTTTATCAGTACAAAATACTATCTACCTCGTAAAAAATACCGATCTTTAGTTCCTAGTATTTTTAACTTTTCCAAAAATACGTAAGACTAAAAATTTTGTTTTAACTGCCTATTTTAGTTGAAATAAATGTAATGAAAAACCAAAGATGCCCTAGATATCGTAACTTAGCATCTTTACAGCTTTATAATACAAAATTTACAAAAATATTACACATTTGTCTTTTACGTGAATTAACTTAGTAAATAAGACAAACGTATAAATACGTAAGCAATATTTCTTAATTCATAAACAAATATTCAAATATTTTTGTTGTTTGACAAAGTCAAACAATTAATAAACTTCTTTTTAATTCTTTTTTAAAACTTAATTTTTAAAAATATCCCAAATAATATGAACTTAGTAGCATCCAATTCCAACAATCAAAATTTAGTCCTTCAGTCTACTGGTGTAGGGGTTAATATTCAAGACCTATCATTGCTAGGAGATTTTACTTTAGAATTTAGGCTTTATTTTGAACCCGATCGCGAGATTAATAATGAAGATGGTATTGTCAGCAGCGGGACTTTTGGCAATGGTAGCGACGTCAGCTTTGAAGAAGGCAAATTGCAGCTATACAGTTCCAGTCATGGCGGCAACGGCGTTGTGGTACGCTCCAACACTACCGCAGAAGCAGGTAAATGGAATCACTATGCGATCGTCAGAGAAAATGGCATTACCAAAATTTACTTGAACGGAGAAGTTGATGGTACTTCTACTCAAAGCTGGACTAACAGTTTTGAAATTTCGGAGATTGCTCAATCTTTAAATGGTGGACTAGAAGGACAGCTAGATGAATTGCGAATCTGGCAAGTGGCTCGCAATACTACTGAGATCCAAAACAATATGGAGCTTAGCGTTCCTAATGATAGTGCTGGCTTAGAGCGTTACTATCGTTTTGACGATCCAGGACATATTATTGATGCCACTGGAAATGCTGAAACAGGTCACGATTTGCATCTCCCCATAGGGGTTTCTATTGTCAATGCGGCAGAAGAAGCTTCTACAGGAGAGTTTATCGATACTCAAGTCGTTGACGGCTTATTTCTGCCTACGGATATGGCTTTTCTACCCGATGGTCGGATGCTAGTCATCGAAAAAGGCGGAACAATCCAAATTGTTGCCGATCCCACTCAACCCAACAGCAGTATCGAAACCTATATGGACATGAGCGATTTTGTTCTAGATAGTGAGGAGAGGGGATTGCTGGCGATTGAAGTAGACCCCAATTTTGAAACTAACGGTTATTTTTATCTTTTTTACACTAATGACCTAGAACAACGCACTACAGTTTCCCGTTTTCAGCATCAAGAAAATGGTGGTGGCACTTCTAGTCGTGCGGCATATAGTAGCGAAACAGTCTTGTGGCAAGAATTTGATGTCACCTCAAGCTGCTGTCATCAAGGAGGCGGTTTGGCGATCGCTCACGAACCCATTGATGAGAACGATCCCAGTCCCTATAAAATTTACATTACTGTTGGGGAAGAATTCGACGGTATCAAATCCCAAGATTTGGGTCATGATGATGGCAAGGTACATCGCATCAATCTCAGCGATGGTTCGATTCCTGTTGACAATCCTTACTATGATGCTTCTACGGCTACCAACTATACCCCTACAATTGATACAAGCTCGGCAATTAGCTCCGATGGCATCATTCAAACCATTTATTCCTATGGATTGCGAAATCCCTTCCGTGCTTCTTACGACCAAGAATCCAATAGTTTATTCATCGGAGAAGTCGGTGGCAACAACAACAATACCGCCAGAGAAGACATTCACATCGCCGCTGCTGGTGCCAATCATGGCTGGCCCAATCACGAAGGATTTTTTGGTTCTAGTGACGATCCTGGCAACCCAATTCATAGTTATCCCCACCTCAATGGCCCAGGTCAAGGAGAAATCCCTTTATTTGGAGCTAACGGTGCATCCGTATCGGGTGGTTTGGTTTATCGTGGCGATGATTTTCCCGAACAATACCAAGGAGCGTATTTCTATGGAGACTGGGTTCGCAACTGGATTCGCTATCTCGAATTGGACTATTCCAACGGTCGTCCCGAACTAGTCGCAGACCACTCTTTTAAAAATACTACTGGTCAAGTTTTATCCTTCGAGCAAGGTCCCGATGGTTCTTTATATTACCTAACTACTTTCCAAACTGGTAACGTCTTTACTTTTCAAGGCGCGGTAAATCGTCTGGAATGGAGCCAGGATAATTCTGCTCCCCAAGGTGCGGGAATTGTCCTAGACAACAACGAACTATTTAGTGCGACTGCACCCCATACCGTTACTTTTGAAGTTGATGCGAGCGATCCCGATGGTGATGAATTGACCTATCAATGGTCTTTTGGTGATGGGATCGATTTTGATGGGGATGGTATTGGCGATACTGCTACCTCTACCGACCCCAATCCTACCTATACTTATCAAGCTAAAGGTGAATACATCGTCGAACTGATCGTCACTGATAGTAATGGTGCCGCTACGGTGTTTGACTCTCAAACGATCGTGGTGGGTCAAAAACCAACTGTAAATATTACTTCCCCTGCCGATGGTTATCTGTTCCGTGCGGGAGAGACATTGACCTTCACGGGAACGGCTAGCGATCCCGAAGATGGGGTATTGTCGGGAGATAGTGTAGTTTGGTCTGCTGTTTTCTTACACAATGAACACAATCACCCAGGTATCTCTGGAGTTGCCAACCAAGTTGGTGGCGTAACTTTTAAAATTGAAGATTCCGGTCACGACTATAGTTCCGATACTGGCTATGAAATTTTCTTAACTGCTACTGATAGCGACGGCATCAGCACTACAGAATCGGTAATCGTTCGACCAGATAAAGTAGATATTACTTTCGACGCGCCTCGTGAAACTAACTATCAGTTTTTACTCGATGGTTTGAGCTATCAAGGAGACTATACTCACGATACGATAATTAACTTCCAGCACACAATTGAAGCCCAAGCCAGCTATGTAGATAATGGTCTGGAATATAATTTCTCTCACTGGGAAGATGATATCAATAACCAAGATCCCGTACGTAACTTTATCGTTCCCGACACCGATACAACTTTTCGCCCCGTATATACCATTGGTGCAACGATTAGTGATGCGATCGCTTTAGATGGAACGGAAAGCGTATCTGTACCTAATTTAGTAGTGGGTAAAGATGGTGGTGATTTCACCATTGAAACTTGGGTCAAACTTGCTCCAGGTGATGCGATCGATAACAAAGATGGTTTAGTTAGTTCGGGAGTTTTTGGCAACGGTAACGATATTAATTTCTACAATGGCAAAATTAGGCTGTATAGCTCCGATAGTGGAGATATTGTAATAGCTAATGATGAGATTTCCTCAGATGTGTGGGCTCATTATGCTATTGTCCGCGAGCAAGGGGTCATGAAAATCTATAAGGATGGTCAATTAGAAGTAGCTAAAAACACTAATTGGGCGGGAACATTTGTTATCGATGACATTGGTGGTGCTATAGTTGGTAGTCTCAACGGAGAATTAGACGAATTTAGAATTTGGACATTAGCTCGGAGTGAGGCAGACATTGATGCCAATAAGGATTTTAGAATCAACGGCGCAACTCCAGGACTAGAGCGTTACTACCAATTTGATGGGGGAATTGTCGATATTACTGGTAACTCATCTCAAATTGAGCTTCCCGCTTCGGCTCAACTGGTTAATTCTACTGCTCCGATCCAATCTACTAGTGCCAATAATATCTCTCCTATTGCTGTAGATGATACTGCCACAATCGATGAAGGAACTACCAAGCACTTACACATCCTCGACAATGATTACGACCCCGATGGTAGTATCAACCCCCAAGTAGTTGAGATTCTCAGCAGTCCCAGCCACGGTACACTGGAAATGATTGATACCCAAGCAGAATTAGATGCTCGCGGTCTAGGTATGCACCACTTCGGTCATGCAGAATATACTCCCAACCCAGGCTTTACTGGAGTTGATAGCTTTGTTTATCGAGTACAAGATAATGAAGGTGCGTGGTCTAATCCCGCTACCTTGACCGTCACAGTCGAACCGACAAATAATATTCCTGTGGCTCTAGATGATGATGCTACTACCAATGAAAATCAATCTGTAATTATTGATGTCCTAGCCAATGACAGCGATCTCGATGGCGATTTCCTCTTAATTCTGGAAGCCTGTGCTACTAATGGCTCGGTAACTATCAACAGCGATCGCACTTTGACCTATACTCCCGACACCGATTATGTCGGAGAGGACTGGATTAGCTACCGCATCAGCGATGGCAATGGAGGAGAGGCAACTGCTACTGTTAATTTGACCGTTGAGGAGGTTACAACTCCCTCCCTCGGTCGAGCAATTTCTCTTGATGGTACGGGTGGAATCGATGTTGAAGACTTGACCCTAAATGGAGACTTTACCATCGAAGCTTGGGTTAAGTTTGCTGAAAATACTGCCATCACCAATCAAGACGGAATTGTAGTATCGGGAGTCTTTGGCAACGGTAATGACCTCAATTTTTATCGAGGTAAAGCCAGAATTTATAGCTCTAGTTATGAATTTGACAACGACCCCGTAATTGCCAAGAAGCGTTCGACAAATGCCCAATGGCAGCACTATGCTTTTGTTCGGGAAAATGGCGTTGCTAGTGTTTATTTGGATGGAGTGCTTAGTTCTACTTCCAACCATAGCTGGAATGGTGAATTTGATATCGACCAAATAGGCAGAGGAATAGCAGGAGGATTAGAAGGAGAGCTAGATGAATTAAGAATCTGGTCTGTTGCCCGTACACAAAGCGAGATTAGCGACAATTTGGGCACGGAAATCGATCCTGACATTTTAGACTTAGAACGTTACTATCAATTTGACGAAGGAGTTATTGATGCTACTGGAAATTCTGCTGATGCCGAACTTCCTTCTTACGTTCAATTGGTTGATTCTACCGCTCCTATAGATAATTTGGATTTGAATGTTGCTTCTATTGCTACAGACGATCGATTTATCGTTCTCGAGGATAGTATTAATTTCTTACGCATCCTTGATAATGACTTCGATTCCGATGGTAGCCTAAATCCACTAGAGATCGAGATTTTGACCCAGCCAGTTCATGGCAGTCTCGAAATTTTGGATACCCAAGCAGAGTTGGATGCTAGAAATAGAAGCGTCAATTCCTTTGGTCGTGCCGAATATATTGCCCCAGAAGGATTCTCTGGTACTGATGTCTTTACCTATCGCGTCCAAGATAACGATGGTGATTGGTCTAATCCTGCTACGGTCACCATTGATGTTGAATTACAATCTAGCTTTAATACTGTCAGCAATAACTCAATTCAAGCATTCTCAACGGATGATGGCATTGCTTCTGATGCTCTGACTTTAGAATTAGAAGATATGGTTGGAGAAGATGATATCTTAAGCTAAATACGAGGGGGCTGGGGGATTGGAAAAACATCCTTTTCCCTTTACCCCTTACCCAATCTTCACAAATTAATGAGCGCGTAACAGAGTTTAAGAATATTGCTGGATGTCTTCTAGCCATAGAGAAACTAGCTTCATCTCTCGATCTGTGACAATGTTTGCCTTTTCTAAAGCACTGTATGCTTGATATAAATTGTCAGATACCGAATAAGAATCTCGAACACTATCTTGGACTATTTCTGCTACTTTGTATGGATGCATAAAGCAAGGGATTTCCGATTCAAAATCCTTCATATAGTCATGGGGATTGCGTTCTTGAACTACGGTAGCTTTAGTAAAGCCCAGAGAATAACCCGCCGCCCAAATAATTGGTTGGGCGATTAATCCCCTTAAAATATCGGTATAGCGGAAAGTCACAAAACAAGGTAGATATAACAGAGGGAACAATTCTTTTATGAAGGCAGTATTTTGAGAATTGAACGGACAAAGGGTTCCTTGGCTCAAAACTACGGGTTGACGGTCTTCAAAGAAACAGGGAGTATTGGAAACCAACCGATAAATAGCATCTACATCGGGATCGCCATCTGCCAAACCCTGCCAAACTCCTACCTTAACTTCAGCTGGCAGAGATCGCTCTTGAATATCGTTAAACTTATGGTTAATTAAATCTAGAGGAAAACCTCTGGGCCAAATATGTTGTTCGGTAAATAATTGATAGATGTTAATATAGCCCAGATCTTGGGGGGTGGTTCGATAGTTGCCCGCAAAGCTGGGAAAATGCCAATCCTGCTTGGGAATATTATCGTCATCGGTATCAATGATTATTTTGGCTCCCTGCTGCATGGCATAGATATAGCCCAGATTTTTGCGCCCATAGTGATTGTAGGGTAATAGTTCAAATAGTTGAGAATCTAGCTCCGATTGGCGATCTACCGAAAGAAAACTCGTCCCTTCCCATTGCCAATCTTGAGGAGTTTTGCGATCGCCAACGACAACTAGTTGATGGTCTTCTCGTTTGGCAAAATCCCGAACTGCTTTGGTTGGAGGATAGATCGAGGTGATAATAATAAAATTCTGAGTTTTTGTCGAACGGTCGTGATTAACCAGCCCCAGGTTGGTTTGAGTTTGCATGGGATTTTTCACTCCTAAAGAAATTTTTTACGATAAATTGGCTTAACTTACTAAACTGGCGATTTTCCAATCAGTTGTATGTAATAGAACACCACCAGCACCATTCTTATGTACGGTTCCTTCAATTTCGAGATTTAATTCACCTTCTGAGTAAATAACCGTATTTTCATATTCATCTCGAACTCCAAAAATAATTCCATAGACTCCAGGAGCCAAAGTAGGTAGGTTTATCTCTGTATCGATGACAACTCTACCTTCTAGTTTGCGATTGAAATCAACTCTTGGATCGTCGGCAAGATGAGAAGTAAAAATTCTTTGCCCCATATAATCGACGATGGCAAAACCTGGATTAACACGACTAACAGGTTCTTTAAAATTAAATTCAAATCGCAGTCGATAGTTTTCAGCAAAGTTATATACTTTTATCTTATTTTCTTCATTATTTATCCAATAAGGTGAAGTCAATTCAAATCTGCCGCATTTGGAAGTAATTGTTTCCCTCGCGCCAATTGTTTCATGACCTGATAAAAAATATTGGTCTACAATACCTTCAACATCTCCTTGGGAAATTAGCTGACCCTGGGATAAGAAAATACCTTGATCGCATAAAGCTTTGATCGCAGCCATATTGTGACTAACAAACAATACTGTTCTTCCTTCGTCGCCAACATCTTTCATTTTGCCCAAGCACTTCTTTTGAAACTGAGCATCACCCACAGCCAGAACTTCATCTACTATCAAAATCTCTGGTTCTAAGTGAGCGGCAACGGCAAAAGCCAAACGAACGTACATTCCCGAAGAATATCTTTTCACGGGAGTATCGAGAAACTTTTCTACTTCAGCAAAAGCAACAATTTCATCGAACTTTTTCTTTATTTCTTGTTTGTGCATGCCTAAAACAGCACCGTTAAGAAAGATATTTTCTCTACCTGTAAGCTCGGGATGGAATCCTGTACCTACTTCTAATAAGCTTGAAATTCGACCTTTTATTTTTATTTGTCCTTTAGTAGGTTCGGTAATACGACTAAGAATCTTTAGCAGCGTAGATTTTCCCGCACCATTGCGTCCGATAATACCCACGCGATCGCCTTGCTTAATTTCAAAACTCAAATCGTCTAATGCCCAAAACTCTCCCTGAGTATTTTTGCCAATGTTATTGGTCTTGAGAACAGATTTGACCGTATTACCAATCACATCTCGTAATGTTGTATACTTCTCTTTTTTTTGATGTCCGAGAATATACTTTTTTCCTAGATTTTCGACTTTAATAATTGACTCAGACATTTACAGTTATTAATTACTTATTACTAATTACTAATTACTGATTAGTTAATGTTCTCAAAGACCTAAATTACATCTGCAAAGGTGCGCTCCATTTTACGGAAGTATTTAACTCCGCCGAACAACAAAATACTAACCAGTCCTAAAGAAATAAAAAATCCAGGGAGATACAAATTTGATTCTCCTCCCAAAATTGCCCAGCGAAAACCATCAATCACCCCTACCATGGGGTTGATTGAATACAATAATCTCCACTGTGTGGGAACAACATTGCTGCTAAAGCCCACAGGGGATATATACAGACCAAACTGGACAATAAAAGGTACTATGTAACGAAAGTCTCGATACTTTACGTTTAGAGATGCCAGCCACAATCCCGCACCCATCGAAGCAGCAAAGGCGATCGCAATAAATAAGGGTAAAGTGATAATTCTCCAGCTAGGAACATAATCATACCAAGCCATGAGCCCTACCAAAATCATGCCCGAAATCATGAAGTCCACAAAGCTCACCACTACGGCACTTGTAGGTACAATTAAACGGGGAAAATAAACTTTGGAAATCAGGTTGGCATTCGTAATCAAGCTGCTGCTGCATTCTGACAGCGAGTTGGCAAAAAATTGCCAGGGAAGCATCGCGGCAAATACTAAGACTGGATATGGCGCGCCGCCTTCGGAGGGCAACTTAGCGATCTTACCAAAAACTACACTAAAAACAATCATGGTGAGGAAGGGTCTGATCAAAGCCCAAGCCATACCAATGACTGTTTGTTTATAGCGAACTAGAATATCGCGCCAAGCCAAGAAATAAAATAATTCTCGGTATCGCCACAGATCTTGCCAGTACTGGCTTTCAGCTCTGTCAGCTCTAATAACTAACTCAGGAGGATTACTAATCATAATGAACGCAGATATGTGTTGATTACTTAATTGATTAACTACGGCGGAACTGTCCTAACAATCCCTTTTTGCCTTCTTGAGCATTACTTTCTGGATTGCTGTTGCGATTACCCGACTGATTGTAATAAGAGTCGTAGTAAGAATATGCGTAGTAGTCAAATTCGGGATCGACCATGTTTGCCACAACTCCTGCAAGATCGCAATTGCTGTGACGCAATACATCTAAAGCATTGGAAATAGACTTACGGCTCGCTCTTTGAACAGCACAGATAAACAGCATCGAATCAACTTCATTAGCCAAACTCTTAGCGTCGGCAATTACCCCAATGGGAGGCGTATCCAATACTACATAATCATATGCGGTTTTCCATTCTGCGATTAACTGCTTCATTTTTTCTGAGTTTAATAAAGCAATAGGATTGGGAGAAGTTGCCCCAGCCGTAACTACATCTAAACCTTCGACCGAGCTATGTTGCAAATATTCAGACCAAGAATTATCTGTAGTGACAGCTTCGCTTAACCCAGTTTCATTTTTTATCTGAGCCATTTTATGTAGCTTTGGCTTACGCAGATCGGCATCTACCACCAAAACTCGCAGCCCCAGTTCCGCTAAAACAACACCCAAATTGTAGGAGATAGTGGATTTACCCTCTGCTGATGTAGAAGAAGTAACGGCTAAGACCTTAATCTGACCTTCATCAGCAACAGAATAACGCAGATTCATCGCTAGCGATCGCAATCCTTCAGTAAAAGAAGAATAATACGAGTATGATTGTCTGGTAGTGTGAATGTTGGCTTCGATTCTTGGCTCTGCCACTCTAGGAATTACCCCTAATAGAGGTAATTTGGTAATCTGCTTGATTTCTTCTACCTGTTTCACGCTTTGGTCTAGCTGTTGTAAGAGGAATGCTGTGGCGATGCCCAAAAATCCTCCTGCAATCAGAGCCTGCATTAAACCCTGTTGAATATTAGGAGCAACAGGTTTACTAGGTAAAAAGGGTTCGTTAAGAATACGCCAGGGTGCCGTTTCTTCTGCTTCAGATATTTCTAATTCTTGTCTTCTTTCTAAAAGATAGTTGTAAGATTTGGACTTAAGCTCTACCTGACGTTGCAGCTCGGTAAAGGTTTGTTGTAACCCAGGAATATTAATAAATTTCTTATCTGCTTCGGCTTTCTCTCGACGCAGACTCGCCAATTGGCTCTGTAATGTAGCAGCTTCATTTTGTAGCTGTAATTTTTGACTTGCCAAAAGTCCTAGTGTCGAACCAACTGAACCTTCTGAGGATATCCTTTGTTCTGACTGCGAATTAATTGGTTGACCGTTACTAGAGGGAGCATCACTAGCTTCCACTGAAGCAGCATCAGTTGAAGCTACATTAGAACTGTCTACTGAAGAATCAACATCAGTATAGCTAGGGGTTAAAACAATACGTTCCAATATTTCAGGCGAAATAGATTTACCCAACACCTGTTCGGCTCTTTCTTGAAGCAGCTTTTTTAGCTCTTGGCGTTTATCCTGTAGATTTTCCATCACGTGGAAATTATCTTTGAAATCTACTGTGCCTAAGTTATATTGAGTTTCAATATCTTTTAATTTGCTGGCTAAATTCTGATAAACTCCATCTTCGGCTAGCACAGAAGATGCCAACATCGTTTCTGAGTCTTGACCTAATTCTTGAAACTGCCGTTCTAATTCTTGTCTTTGTTTGCGATTTAGATCGATCGCAATTTGAGTTTGCTGTATTTTCAGAGCAATTTCCTGTCTTTCTTGTCCTGCTGTCATAGCAGAAACTTCTGGGTCGACTAGCTGATGCACCTGTCGGAAATGGCGAATTTCTTGAGCTGCTTTGTCTAATTTTTCTTGAGCTTCAGGTAGCTGACCATCGATAAATTTAATTGCGTTTGCTGCCTGAAGTTTTTGTTTGTCCAAACTATAGTCAATGTAGGTAGAGCCTAAAGCTTCCAGCACTGCCTTGGCTTTCTCTGGATCGGTATCGATATAAGAGACAACTAAGACGTCTGTCGGAATTTTATTATTAGCAGCTTGAACGATAGAAATTTTGCTAACCACTTCCCCTACAGAAAGTTCGGGATAGCGGTTTTTAAGTTTTGTAACCGCTTTATCTACCATTGAGTTACTACGCAGAACGAAAATCTCTGTAGATAAATCAGTCATCGAGTAGAATGGACTGGTGCTTGACTGGCTGGGAGCAACATTAGCAGACTGCTTATTTTGAGGATTTTCTAAGAGAATTAAAGTTTCCGAACGATACTCAGGAGTCTTTAAAGCAGTTAGTAGAAATAATCCAGTAAAAGCTGTAATTCCCACTGCGAGAGCAGGTTTCCATCTCCGATATACAATTTGCTTGAACTCTGCTAAAGAAAAGCCGCTTTCTGGTGTATTTAAAGCGCTTAGGTCAACGACATCCGATCTGATTATTTCATTACTCATATTTAAATTCGATCTATAAAAAATGTTTAATAAAAACAAGATTTACAGAACCTTAGTCAAAGTTAAGGGGTAAAAATACTGATAGAAAAATTCGGTTATTCTGAACACTTATCTTAAGTTTTTTTCTTGGGGTAAGCTTCAGTAGTTTTACCGTTTTATATTTGACTGAAATTTTCGGTATTTATTCTTCATTATTAACTTGAATTCTCGCCCAGCCAGTGCTTTTCCAGATTAAAAAGAACAAAATAGCAGATATCAAACTTCCGAGATTCCACCTAAGACACTTTTTCAAAATCTCAGTTCTTGTTTGACTTTTAAAAGAATTTACTTGGTTATCGATACTTTCTTGGTTTTTTTCTAGTTGTTGCAAAATATCGGTTTTTAACTCCTGAGGATTTACGGAATTAGGTATCTCAATCCTGCGTTTTGCCTGCTGCTGTAAAATATTTTGAATTTCTGTTTTGGAATCAGCTACATCTAGCTTTTCTTTATACTGTTGAATTGTGTCTTTTTGACCGATAAATTTAGCGTTAACTCGGGCATTTTGTTGATGATAAATCCGAAATCCGTTATTGATACTGAGAGGAATCATCAGCAAGAGAAAGATGGCTGCCATTAAGGATGCCCAAGATGAAATTTTTAAGAGCAAAGTTTCGATGGGAGCGCGATCGCTTCTTTCTCCATAGTAAATAAGTACCATGCCCAATAGAGTAACGGGAATTCTTTCCACGATCGTTCCCATAGTTTCAAATTCCCATACTGGGTTCATTAGTTGAGGAGGAATAATTAGGAAAGAAATGTCTACGATCGCCATTAGCAAAAGACCATAGCCGACTAAGCGCAAGATACCAGAGGAAAATATCAGTCTTTCTTTTTCTTGTAGGATTGTCATGGGATTATCAAAAGATTATGCTCAAATTGAAACTTATCCAGTATAGTCTCGAGATTGATTATTGGTTACTGTTTTAAAGCGAAGGGAAATTGGGCAACCACCAGTGGTAAAGCTCTTGCCAAGTTGCTTCTAAAGCTTTATGGGTGGTTTGGGAATCGGTAACAATCGGGGCTGATAAGTGCACCCACAGACAACGGCGATCGCGTATGCTAGATTTCCCCCACAGCCATTGCCACAATACCTCAGGAGTAAAATCGTTTTGATATCGATACTGTGAAAACTGTTTTTTGTCTACGCTGCTCGGGCTGCGAGGACTAATGCAGCTACTTAGGTAAGCGCGATCGCTGTCTCTAAACACGATATGATGTCCGATTTCTTTAGTATGCAATACCCTTTTGGTCTTCAAAGCTTGGGGAGCGACTTTTGTATACTTGCTGATGTAAGATGCTACTTCTCCTCTAGTGTTACTCAAATAAACCATTTTCAAACTGACAGGCAATTTTTTTTGCAGATAGGTATATTGCTGCTTGGCTTCTACTACTTCTGGTCGTACTTCAACTGTTTCTGGTTGATTTTGACCATCATTAGTCAAGTTGCTGAAATTATTATCTGAAGCGATGGTTGCTTTACCCAAATCTAGCGGTAAATATTGAGGAAATTCAAAACTAGCTATAGACCGATTACCAGCATTTGAAAGCACCATAGCAGACACAGCTGCTAAATTAGTCGTGATCGCGACAGTAGCTAAACAATAATTACGCCATCGACTGGATTTGGGTTTGTCTTTCATATTTAACATCGACGTCGAATTCTCAATCACTAACAACTGGTTGTTGATTCTTCTCTAGAATCCAGTAGCAAAAACCTGAAAAGATCATGATGGCTGCGGTAGAAAATATCTGAGAGCCTTGATTTCCGTGCCAATAATCAAATTGAACTCTATTAGGGATTAATAGTGTCAGCAAACAAACTCTAATTACTCCCAGTAAAAAACCTAGTCCTAGAGAAAAAGCGGGAATCAAAACCTGCTGTTTTTTGCTCAAAGATATGCAGCTGATAAATATCAGTGCCAGTTTTAACATCAATAAAATCATGGGTATTCCCGCACAAGAAAAGTTGACTATAGCTTTGAATGTTCCTAATTCAGGCAGACTCAAAATTACTTGATTCCCTTGGCTGGTTGTATTAAATCCAATGTAATAAAGAAAGTAGGTTGCAACTTTAGCGTTAAGAATAGTGATTTGAAATATATCATCGAGAAAAAAGCCGAGGGCACCAGTAGGGAAAAACAAAAGCAGAGTAAAAAAAAGTTCTCGTCCATATTGACTCAACCCCCTAAATCCAGAGGCGATTAACAATATTGGCAACATGGCACAAACTGGCACAAAGGATAAAAATATTGCTTCAAATTCAAACAGAAAGAGCGTTCTTGACAGCACCACCGTTAAAAAGAGCAGTCCGATAAAACTCGAATAGGGAGCGTAATAATGCCTCAACCTGTCTTTCTTTTTCCATAGCAGCCATAAAATAGCCGACCAAAACGCCAGATCTGTCGTTATGTGGTCTATATTGCTGCTTGCTTTCCAGATCAGACTGAGATAAAAAAACGCCACACCCGCCAAGGCGTAAAACAGCCAAAGGCGATCGCTTTTTAAAGCTCTAATACCATGTGCCAAGCTAACTTTAGGTTTTTCAAACTTATAAAGCACTTCTTATTACCTATTTTTTGATTTTTGTTCTATCTGAGTCGATTTATATTCTTTATTTTTTTTAAGCTCGATCTCCAGCTTCTTCTACGAGAAAATACTGCTTCTAATAACAATTTGACGATAATAGAATATGAAAAACTTAACTCATAAATATGGTATTAGCCACAAAAAGATTGCTCGATTTCGCGATCGATGAATTTAAAAATAAACAGCAAAAAATCGAGAGCAGCACTTTACCAATACTTCTACTCTCGATTTATTGACTGTGTTCAAAACTATAAAGTGTCTATGACATAGTACGTCACTCCTGCATCACCTTCTACATTAAAATGAGCAAAGTCGCTACTATTTTTAATCGTATTGAATTCATTAGCATCAGTAGTAAATAGATGCGAACCTGTTTGAGTATTGTACATCCTATAAAGCGGAATAGTATCTATATCTTGAGACTCGGATTCAAAGGCATAGTAGTTAATGCCATCAAAACTATAGTTATCCAAGCGATCGATGATAAAGTCTTTTTCAAATTCATCCATCGTATATAGATGAGAACCAGTATCCTGGTTAAAAAAGCGATAGACAGGTTTAGCATGTTCGATACTCTCGCCAGTTAGGCTATCTTTATCATCAGCAAGAACTCTAAAAGCTACGTTTTCTAGCTCGTAGTTTAACTGACCATCAATACTTAGCTCAACAACAGTCTCTTTTTCATTTTCATCGGCAGTATAAAAATGAAATCCATTTTGAAATTCGTAGAAGCGATATACTGGCGCAGCGTCATAAGCGATTAGATCGTAGCCAAGGTCGGCTAAAATCGCTAAGTCCAAGTTTGTAGGTAGATTTCTTTCACCAAATGTAAACAACTTATCTAGCAGAGCATCTGAGTCACTATTTATGTTGAAACCATCTTCAATATGAATTAAATCATCATCTAAAGGGACTAAATTGCCACTGTTTAAGTTTACACTTTGGGTTCCAGCAAATTCTCCACTTGCTTCATCAATTTGGGCTTTAAATGTAGGAGCAGTTCCAATACCCAAAATATGACCAATTTCGTGAAGACTCAGACTAAGAAAATCTTGTTGATTAAACGGAATATCATCGTCAGTTTCGGGAGTCTCGTCATAAAAGAAGCGATCTATAGATGCAGCATTATATTCAATCGTACCCAGCCAAGGCTCGAAATCATCCCCTTCAATTCTCTCTTCTTCTTCACTACCTAATAGATAAGTAGCAAAGTAGGTTGCCTGGCCTAAGGTTAAGCTATTTGAATCGTCAATCTCTGAGGCAGACACAAAAATAATTACATCATCAATTGGCTCATCTAAAATTACTGTTTGTTCTTCGCCATTGATAGTAAAAATAAGCCTTTCTCCTGCTGGTATCGACTTGAATTCATCTTGAATATACGCACTCCATATATCGCCTGCTTGCTCTAGTATTACTTTTCTTTCATCGTTAAAAAAACCAGATTCATCAAAACGATAGTCAAATTCAATGTCAAAAGGCATAGGAATGAATAGATAATTTATAACAATAAATATTTTTATGTATAAACCGCATAAAGCAATATTAATAGCTTGAAAATTAGTGATCGCAATAAATATCACAACAAGCTTTATATATTTAGAACCAGTCGATACAATACTTCTTAAATCAAATATACACCTGGGTTTTGGATATGTCTTCAGTGCAAATAATTAAATCTATTTTTAAAATCAGTGATTACTATTAAATGCAATCAGTAATTATATTGAATGAAGTAAATAATTATTGGTTTTGCTTTTAGAGCAGTATGTTTTAGCGTAATGTGGGCAGCTAAAAAATGAATCCAGAGAATTGTATACTATAAAATTCAATAAAAACACCTAAGTAAAAACAACTATCTTTCAAATAATCTAGTGCCAATTTTCTTTTACTTGAGGTTTTCGAAAAAGTGGACTATAACAGCATAAAGATGATATTAATCTGCAATTTAGATCGGCAAGATTATTGAAATCGCTAACAGCAAACCATGAATATAATAAGCAAGGTATTTTTTTTTAAATATGTACTGTAGTGAATATTTATGGTTAGCCCTGCTTTTAACTTTAAGCAAATTATAGTCATAGATATAATTTCATGCGTAAACTAACTTTTGCTTGCTCTACTCTCTTATTTTTACCTTTATTGAGCTTGGATGCATTGGCAAATCAAGTATCTCAAACAGAACCAGAAACATCTATACATTCTGAAGTAGAAATTAACCATCCAGCTTCAGATATAAACACTTCAGCTCCAATCACTGCTGATAATAGTGGATGGAGCGAATCCAATCAAAGTGAAATAGAAGACGTTAAATTACAATTACAAAACATTCGCCAGCGTAACTTTACTCCTAGTCGTGGAGTACCTTCTCTAACTATTGCTAATCCCTATGGCTTTGGTGCAGATAGTGGTTTCTATAGCGGCTTAAGTTATCAATTTAGTAATCGAAATGATGGCTCAGATAGCTCTGATGCTACTGCTGGCTTTGGTATGGGGTTTGGAGACGCTCAAAAATATGTTGGAGCAGAACTAAGCTACACGATGGCAAGTTTTGGTCAAACCAATCGCGATTTTGGTTCTGGCGGACTTAACTTGAAACTACACCGTAAAATTGCCAATGGCTGGGGAGTTTCAGCGGGCTGGAATAGCTTTTTAACTATTGGTGATGGAACTGATTTTGATGACTCCCTCTATGTATCCACGACCAAAATTTTTGCCCTCAAAGAAAAAGTTTCAGCTCCCTTTAGCCGAGTAGCTGTAACTGCTGGAGTAGGTAATGGACAGTTCCGCAGCGAAGACGATATTGCTGATGGGAATGAAACCTTCAATGTTTTTGGTAGTTTGGCTTTTCGCGTAGCTCGCCCAGTTAGTTTTGTTACCGAATGGACGGGACAAGATTTGGCGATGGGACTTTCAGTATCTCCAATCAGAACCGTTCCTTTAACGATAAATCTTGGCGCTAGAGATATTGCAGGTGCTGGAGATGGAGCGCGTTTTATCTTCGGTATTGGTACGGGATTCTAATTGCAAATCAACTTATCAAGAGGCTTAATTATGCACAATCAACAAATATTATGGTCGAGTCTTTTGACTGTAATGGGAATGTTAGCAGCGGCTCCTGCTATGGCTAACACAATTCACGATCCTGGCGGTACAAATCCAGCACAACCTAGCAGTCTTTCCATAGATAATCTCAACGGCAATGGTATCTCTACTAACCTCATATACGATCCAGATACAGGAATAATATCTGGCGAAGCGATTCAAAATCCTGTCGAAATTATTGATATTAACTCGTCTGCAGGTGGCTTTGGCTCGGGTGCTGAGGGGAGAATTGGCTCTAGTTCTGCAGGTGGCTTTGGCTCGGGTGCTGAGGGGAGAATTGGCTCTAACAATGAGACTGGTTTAGGGAACGTTAACGGTTCCGAATCCAATGCAACTGGTGAAGGTAATATTGCAACTGGTGAAAATAGCAACTCTGGGGAAAGCAATAGCTCTCTAGGCAAAGGAGAATGTACTAGTTCTGACTGTCTTTCCACCGAAGGTGAGTCACAAAAGCTTACTCTCAATGATGCCGCTGAAATATTAGAGGATAACTTGGATGCTTCTTTAAAACAGCTTGCAGAAGCAGAAACTACCAGAAATGAAGCAGTTGCATCTGGCATGGAAAGAAAACCAGTCAGAATTTATAGAAGAAGCGCGCAAGCATGCCCTAGTCCCGATTTTTCTACGATTGAAGCGCGTAAAGCAGAATTACATCAGATAGAAGTAGTACAAAAACAGCTGGCAGAATCACAAAAATTTATCGAACAGGTAAACATTATCGATCCTGAAGCAAATATTTGGTAGTAGAGAGCAATGCATACGAACACACCACAATCAACCACAAAATTATTACCTGGATTTAAAACCATGCTCAAATCTAGTCTAACTTGCTTGGGAGTACCGTTGACCGTCTTGGGATTGCTTAATGCGACTAGTCTCTCTGCCAAGGCAGAAGATATTGTCGGCAATAAAGGTGTCAGATTCGAGCAAGATACAATTGTTGAGTTTGAATTTATTGAGTCCCATGGTGCATATCAGTCCACCTTTGGCGTAATCGATCTCGATACTTGCCAGCCAGGAGTAGGTGGTGGAATTGATTTCGATTCTTGTACTAAAACTCCGTTGCTATCTGAGGTCAAAGCTTCAGATAGTTTTGATTTCAACGATGTATATCGTGAATCTAGCTACGAAACTGATTTGCAAGCAGGTAGAAATAATGATTTTCTGGGCACTCCTGGGGATACAGTTCCAGAGTATTTAGCAGAATATGAATTTGAAGCAGATAAAATATACGTTTTCTATCTGGAATCTCAGTTTGATGGTAAACCCGCAGGGGTTGTATATACTACCAACTTGATTAACAATCAGGGCAATAGACAGGCTTTATTTCATGCAGAAAGCCTCGATCCTCAAACAGTAGCTCAAAGAAGAAACAACGCTGCCTTTGACGAGAATAAGTTTGATGCCCTAGTAAATGGAGGATTGCTAATTAATTTAGATGATACTGGTTCTACTCTAGTTAAAGCAGACGATGCCGATCGCGACTTTGATGATTTTATTGTCGGGATAGGAGGCTATCTTTGCAATCCTGTCGAATCTGGCGAATCCAATCTTCAAGACAAAAAAATCAGTCGCCAGCAACAATAAGCTACGTGAGTTCGGAATTCGAAGTTCGGGGTTACGAGTTACGTTATTCATGACTAAAGAATAAAGAATTCAGACCTTTGAAAATTAAAGAGTCATACAATTTTTAAGTTTTTATCGCTTCGTCGAACTCACGTTAAGCTAAATCGCTAGTGTAAATCGATAAATTCTCAAAGCTGCTTGATAAAAGTGGCTTTTTTTCCGTCTATTAGTAACTTGCGATCGCAACATATCGGAGATCGCGACTGTCTTAGTTCGGTTTTACTTCTTGGAGAGACGGCAGGAAAACGGATACTATCAATATAACTTGAGGAGTACTACCCTAGATGGAGTGGATTTATTTGGGTATTACTACACCACATGTGAGAAGTAAAAGGAGGTCGATTCCGAGGTGCAAAACTGGTTATTGCAAGACTTGAGCGATGTACTCAATCAAGAAGTGCTTGAAGACTGTGGTTCCGATCGCATGACAGCTCATACTCAAAATGAGACTGAAAATAGATCGGTGTCAAAACATCACAGCGATCAAATACGCTTAGCCCAAGCAAAAGCCGAAAGAGAATGGCACAGCGCGATCGCTTCAGTAGAAAACTTGCTCCTGTCCCAAATCTATCCTAACTGTGCGACTAATACTGCAGGTAAACAGGGATTAATCTTTTCTGCCCCCGTTCCCTTACTGAGCAATACCGATTTAGTATCTTGCTTTCAATCAGCAGTTTTTACTACAGATGTTTTTAATGCCAATGCTTTGATGCCTTGTGGTAGCTCAGTTTCTACCGAACAAGAACTGGAATCTGATAATGGTGCGTCAGTAGTCAAGCTTCCTCTAATCCCTAAAGATCCGATTGCCCTCGAACCATTTTGTCTGATTTTGACGGCAAATTTTGGTTTGATTATGCTTTTAGGTAAAGATAGCGAAGGCATTGCTAAATTTCATTTTTCCTTTTGCCCATTAACAATTGGTAGGGTTTGGGCAACATTGCGATCGCGTTTAGTCATCGCTAACTATCGTCATCTATCCGATTTGGACTGTCTCGTTGAAAATTTTGCCTCCCCCGAACCCAGTTACCGTTTGGTTACTAGCTTTACTCGCCAGCTAATAGAGAATTTACCAGCTAATAGCACTTCCGAAGCTGTCAAAGTTTCCCAAGATAGAACCCATTCTATCGCTGCCGAACCCAAACAATTCACTCCTAACGCGGGAGTTAAAGCAGCTACCAGTCAGGTGGAAATGGAATTGTTACAGGCTCTAACCCACGAAGTACGAACTCCTTTAACTACTATTCGCACTCTGACCAAATTATTGCTCAAGCGCAAGCAAGATTTCAAACCAAACGTAGTCAAGCGTTTGCAAACAATTGATCGCGAATGTACCGAGCAAATAGAAAGAATGGAATTAATTTTCCGTGCTGCCGAACTTGAATCTACCAATCAAACCAAGCAAGTCGAGCTAGTTCCTTTTTCTTTGGAACAGGTATTTCAGCAGAGTATTCCTCGCTGGCAAGAAAAGGCTCAACGACGCAATGTAAAGTTAGAATTTACTTTACCCGAGCAGCTACCTAAAATAGTTAGCGATCCAGTAATGCTGGATACAGTATTGACTGGCTTGATGGAAAGCTGTACTCGCAGTCTGCCTACTGGGGGACATATCGATGTCAAAATTTCTACCGCAGGCGATCGCTTAAAATTACGGGTACTTTCCCAAGCAAGCAATACCGATAATCCGTTTAAATCCTTGGGACAACTGCTGTCTTTTCAACCAGCAACAGGTTGTCTGAGCTTAAATTTGGATGTAACCAAAAATATCTTTCAGGCTTTGGGAGGTAAGCTAACCGTAAGGCAGAGACAGGCGCAAGGAAAAGAACTAACAATCTTTTTGCCCCTCGGTCAAGCTCAAAAAAATTCCCACCCCTACTCAAAAGTAGCTCATTCCTAACCTAAGATTGTTATTAGTAACAACAGCAGTTTTTACTGCAGGTAAAAAAATTCCTTATGCCCAAACTGAGTTTAGGAGCGCGCTTATTTGTCTCTCATTTGATGGTGATGTTCATTGGGCTAGGGAGCTTTGTGCTTATTGCCAAAGTTTCCTCCCCTAGAATGTTTGTTTTGCGATTAGAACAGCTTGAAAAAAGAGGGATTTTTACCGTCCGTTCGGCTCGAACTTACTTAGTAGAAGGTTTTCAAAATGCCTGGAACAGAAGCGCAATACTATCGGTAGTTGTTGGGGCGAGTGCTGCAGGGGGAGTCAGCTATATCTTCTCCAAACGCATTACCAAACCTGTCAAGCAGATGAAGCAAATCACCCAAAAGTTTGCTGCGGGAGATTTAGCCGAACGAGTCCCCGAAAGCGCAATTCCCGAACTCAATCAGTTAAGCGTTAGCTTTAATTCCATGGCAAGCAGTTTGGGAGATGTGGAGCAAAGAAGACGAGAACTAGTCAGCGATTTAACTCACGAACTACGTACCCCTTTAACTGTTGTGCGGGGATATTTAGAAGAATTAGCCGACGGCAGAATAGACGGCACCCCAGAACTGTATCTGCGTTTGATTAGAGAAACTAGACGTTTGGAAAGACTGATTCACGATCTGCAAGAACTTTCTAAAGCCGAAGCGGGCTATTTGTCAGTCAATTCTCAATCTATCAGTCTCTATCCTTTACTTAGTTCTCTGGTCGCTCGCTTTGCCGATCAGCTATTAGAAGAAGGTCCTCAACTTGTCCTGGACTGTCCTGAAGATCTGCCCTGCGTCCAAGGCGATCGCGATCGCACCGAACAAATTTTGGTCAATCTGTTGGGTAATGCCATTCGCTACACCGAAGCAGGAACGATTACTGTCAAAGCCAACAAGCTCGATCGCTATGTTTGGATCTCCGTCATCGACACGGGAGTAGGTATTGCTAAAGAAGATCTGCCCTATGTCTTTGAACGCTTCTGGCGTGCCGATCCTTCTAGATCTAGCCATTCAGGAGGAACTGGTATCGGTCTGGCGATCGCTCGCCGTCTGGTAGAGTTACAGGGCGGACAAATTGAGGTAGATAGCAAACTGGGCAAAGGCAGCAATTTTCGCTTCTGTTTACCGCTTGTTTGAGAAGTATCGCATTAAATGCTCTAAGCCTATAGATGCCAACTCGCAGTTTCCCAAAAAGGTTTGAAATACCTCTGGCTGAATGTGTACATTTACCTGTATGGTCTGCTTATCAGCGTATTGGATGAAGTCATGGGTAGAACACCTGTATTTACTAACACCAGAGTTCCCATACAGACTTTTATAGACTACTTAAAAGCTGGAGAATCTATGGATGAATTTTTAGCAGGATTTCCTAGCGTCACCATCTAAAAATATGCTGCTGGCAGATCGTCAAAAGTCCCTGTCATCTCAACCCTGCCTTGATTAAGTAGTATAATGCGATCGCTTTTTTCTAAGACTGTAGGACGGTGAGAAACGACCAGATAAGTGGGAGTCCAGTTGGGATTAGTAGAATGAATTGAAAACAGGCGCGACCAGAGTTTTTGTTCTGTTTCCACATCTAAAGCACTAGAAAGGTCGTCGAATACTAGTAAATCGGATTGGCGAATCAGCATCCGTGCCGTAGCAGCCCGTTGTAGCTGTCCTCCTGAAAGTCGCGTTCCTTTTACGCCGATGGGGGTATTGAGTCCGTTGGGCATGGCAGCCAAATCGCGATCGAAGATAGCAGTGGCGATCGCAGTTTCTAATTCTTTATGGCTTTTATCTAGTCCTAATAAAATATTTTCTCTCAGGGTATTACTAAATAGCTGTGGTACTTGAGGGGTATAGGCACTCCTGGGCGGGACAAAAAAGCGATCTGGATGTTTGACTTCTCGTCCATTCCAGTAGATTTCTCCTGACTGCCTGGGCAACAATCCCATTAGCACTCGTAGCAAGGTTGTCTTACCCGAACCTACCTGTCCTGTAATAACGGTAAAACTACCCCGTTTGAGTTGCAGAGAAACATCAGTAATGCCTCGCTCTGTACCTGGATAGTGATAGGTCAAGTTAAGGGCGTTAAGCTCTTGTAAACGATCTGCTTTATTGGCAGGAAAAGTTTTAACTGGCGGTGGTTCTGGAGTTTTTCCTGTAATGGGTTTTAGGTAAAGGAGATGGTGAGTCGTAATGTCTAATGTCTCGCTGTCGAGTAAGTCTGTCATCCGTTCTACAGAGACTTCGCTTTGTTTGGTTAGGGTTAAAAATCCTCCCACAAAGGTAAAGAAATTAGTAATATAGGACAGATAATAGATAAATAGAGCTAAGTCACCAACTGAGAGGTTTCGATTGGGAGTTCCCATCAACCAGGCTGCAAATAATAAAATTACTCCCGTACCGATACTGACTAAGTTCTCAAAGCTGGATTCCAAAATTGCCGTCAGTAAGCGATCGCGTACCGTCAACTCTTTACGGCGATCGCAGGTTTGTCGTAAACGAGCTAAAACACTCTTTTCGGCATTAGCCACTTTAATTGCTTGAACGGCAGAAAATATCTCCCCTACCATGCTCGTTACCTGTTGAGTTGCCTGGCGACTGGCGCGACGATAACGTTTGAGGCGATCGCCAACTTGCTTGAGAGCGATCGCAATTAATGCCAGGGGTAAAAATATCAGCAGGGTAATTTGGGCATTGACGCTGAATAGTAAAGCCAACGAGGCGATCGCAAATATAGCTACTCCCAGTAGTTCATTGGTGAAGACCACATTATTTTCTAGCTGCTGGGCATCATCCCGAAAAAAGCTAATGACTGCCCCTGGCGAAACACTTTGATTACTCTGCTTATCTGTTAATGGTTCTGCCCCTGGACGCTCCATCAATCCCCGTAACAGGTTATGTCGTACCAAAGAACTCATGGTAAAGCGGTGCTGAGTTTTGGTAATGCGTCCGATAAAGATCGCGGTAATTCGAGCTAATCCAATGGCTAAAAACACCGCAATCCAGCCCCAAACTGAAACTAACCCCGCCGATTCTTCTGTCAGAGTATTAAAGAATTCGCGAATGATAATGCCTGGAATAGCAGGTAGTCCAGTAACGAACAGCCACAAAATTGTATCTGCCCAATAGAGCTTTTGGGCGTAGCGAATTAGATGCCAGAGGGTATGCCAGATAGAAGAATTCACAGTGAGGACAGTTAGAACAGTGAGGGCAGTGAGGACAGTGAGGACAGTAGATACTGCTCTCACTGCTACTTATGAATCTTCTCCAATAATATCGTTCAAGCTATACTTCTTCTGTTCTGGAAAGCGATCGCTTTCCAGAACAGACCGATCAATAGCAGTTTTTCGTGCTTTGCCGTAAATATAATCGAGTTCTGCTTCTAAATACCATTGTTTCATTGCACCTCGATTGGTACAGTTGAGAATTTGCTGTAAAATTGGCGCAATCCCTGGTGCGATCACATCTTGCAGATAAAATGGTGCGACCATATACCCCACGCTCAAACTAGATGCGGTTTAAAACGCTTTTAGTTAGTAGAATGCCAATAATTGATATGAGATTGCAATTGCGGAAAAAATAGTCGAAAATCTTGCTCTAATTCTTCATAATTATCCGTCAGACAAGCGATCGCAGGAGTAAGGTCGCATTGTTTATTGGAACGTCTGTTTAGTTTCCCAGAAATTCTTGCCAAAGTTTTCTCTATTCCAGGCAAACCTGCATAAGATCCCAACCAGTCTTCTTCGATCAGACGACGAATAACCCCTTGAGGATAGGGGGCTAAATGTTCCAAATGACCGTTCCAAGAGTTATAAACATCAGTTACAAATTGTTCTAAAGTTAACTCGCAATAATCTTGCCAGTTATTTGCCAATATACCGTCGTAAAATACATCAATCAAGATACCTGCAAACCGACGATAATCGGGGTTGATTCTTTGCTTGCTGCGTTTGACTATTGGATGTTTGTCAGTAAAAATATCTATTGCCTGATGGCACTGCAGTCCTCTGGTTAAATTAGAATTTAAAGCTTTTCTCGCTTCTCCTTTAATCAAATCTCCTAAAAGGTTTCCCAGTCTGGCTTCAGGAGTAGATTCGGCTAATAAAAGATGAGCTAGCCAATTCATATTTGCTCGCTAAATTGGGTGTAGATAAACGCAAAAAAAATAGGAAACAGCAGACGACTACCTTGCTGCTTCCCTATCTTCAGTATTTTTTAAAATGTGGAGCCTAACAGCTCGAAGATAAAATTCGCCAAAATGTTAGTTGTAAACTTTTCCTCCACCCCAAAGGATGCCACGAATTTCGGGCTGAATTAGAATGTGACCCGCAACGGCTTCTAAATCTTCATCGGTTAGATTGCGCATCATAGGGTAAAGATCCGAACGAGTGGTGTTAGGATGAAATTCATAGATGTTCATTTCCCCATCATAAGTGGTGGGATTCTTGAGGTAATCTACAATTCCTTCTACGTTATCTCTGGCGGGATAAGCATTAGCTAAGGCAGTTAAACCTAAGTTAACGTTGGGATTGGTCTTAGTTGCTCCACCTTTGTGGCAATAACTACAGCTATCAACAAAAACTTTTTGCCCTTGTTTGACCTGTTTGAGGCTCAAAACCACCTCTTCACCTTGATTATTCGCCTTTATAGTACGAATACTTTCATCTAGTTCTACTGCGTTTACGCTACCAATATTAAATTGAATGGCAAAAAATAGGGCAGCTACAGCAGCAAATAATAATCGCTTCAACATTGTTCTCCTTTAAAGTTTTAATTTGATGGTGGTGCTATTAGATAACGCACCAATATACATAATCTTCAGTTATTTATCTTGACAGAATACCTTCTAGTTTTAAAAAACAGTAACCAATCTTATCGCTGTGGGTAAATAACACAGCTAGAAAAGAGCCAGAATGATTTATCATCAGTCGGTTTCAGAATTGGTTCTGGCGGCTAGGATTTCCAGAATAATTGCCTTCGCATCTTCTAACGCTAGACAGGTGCGTTCGTTTTTATAGTTTATTTTAAAGCGATCGCAAAGCTCGAATATAGTCTGTTCTTCGATTTGGTATTCTGCTGCAAGATCGGCAATTGATAGTTCTGCAAAGCCCATAAGCACGGTCTATATAAATCTCCCCAATACAAGATTGAGTGAATTAACAAATTTGTCAGGATTAAGTAATTATGTATTATATTAGGATTTTGTCAAAATAGTAGCCGAGTACAATTACTCAGCAACACTATCGTTCCTAAGTTATGTTACTTATCATCCCATTTATTAGACCTAATTTCAGCACAAATTTTCGGTTGATTTTTGCTCTTAGGATGGCGATGGGAGCAGCAGTAAAGAGCGCAAATCCACAACTTTCCCAATAACGGCGATCGCGGGAGCTTGAAACTCTGAGATTTTAACCTGCTCTACAATTGTCTCTAAAGTTCCTATTAGCTCGGTTTGGTCGGGTCTCGTACCCCAGCGAATCATGGCAATCGGCGTTTCTAAAGTCATACCTCCTGCCAGTAGCTGAGGAATAATTTGCGGTAGGTTGTGTACCCCCATGTAGATAACTATAGTTTCTGAACCTTTGGCGATCGCTTGCCAATTTACTTCAGGGCGATATTTTTCTGTTGATTCGTGTCCAGTCACGAATGTCACCGAAGAATTATACCTGCGATGAGTTACGGGAATACCAGCATATGCTGGGGCGGCAATCCCAGAAGTAATGCCTGGAACGACTTCTACTTTTACTCCTGCTCGAATCAAGTCTGCCATCTCTTCTCCACCTCTGCCAAATACGAAGGGGTCTCCCCCCTTTAGGCGCACGATAATGGCATTAGTTTCAGCTTTTAAACGTAGCAGTTCTGTAGTCTCGGTTTGAGGCAACGAATGGCGACCTTTTCTTTTCCCTGCATTGATCTTCTCTGCATGAGGACTAATAATATCGAGAATCTCGGGACTAACCAACGCGTCATAAACCACTACATCAGCGTGTTCTAACAAGGTTTTACCCTTGACTGTTAGTAAGCCTGGATCTCCTGGTCCCGCACCTACTAGGTATACTTTGCCGACGTACTTTATTTCACTCATGTCTTGATTTAACGTCTAAATTTTCTGCGCGATTAGCTCGGCGATCGCCTTGGTTGTCCCCAATGGCTGTCCCAATACCAGCTCTACTTCGGGATATTTAGCTTGTAGAGATGCTACTTCTAAAGCGATCGTCTCGGTTATTCTACCTGGAAATAAAAAGTAGGGTAAAATTGCGATTTTCTTGCTTCCTCGGGCTACTTGGATTGCCACTTGTTCCTGAAGACTGGGGTTTTTCGACCAGTATGCCACTGATGCTTCTACCTTATTTGCTAACCGCGTACAATACTCTCTTACTGCAGGCAAGCGGCTGCCATGAGCCATTAGAATGCGGCTTTGTCCAGAGAGGGTCGAAAATTTATCAATTATTAGCTGCTCCATTGCCGAATATTTACCTATAAATGGAGATAATTCAATTGTGATTTGATCGCCAATTTGTTCCACCGCCAACGAAATTTCTGAGGGAATATCTTCTATGACATGAACGCCAGGAGCTAAGAATAGGGGGAGAACTTTTACTCTGCCATATCCTTGGGCATAAGCCTTACTAGCAAAATCAACCAAACTTTGATTTAAAGGTAAAGGAGCTAGTTCCAAGGCGGCAGTCTCGAGTAAGGGAACTCTGGGAGCATCTAAGATCTTGACCTTGCTGGAACTAAAATCTAATCCCCTTTCTTTACCAAAAGGCACGACTAAATTACCCAGTTTTGATGCGATTTTTGCCGCTAGGATTTCCTGTAATCGAGCGGCAGCAAACAAAGTTTTACGGTTGCGACTACCGTGAATAACCAAAAAGTAAGCAGAATGTATAGTCAAAGAAATTCCTGATCTCGATACTTCAGTTTTAATAAATAGGCGAACTCTAAAGTTCCCACAGTTATTTACCTCAAAAATTATAGCAATTGAGACAGTTTATTCTGTAGTCAATGATATATCTTAAGTAAAGTATTAGTATAAATGCTGGCGTGCTGTCAAAATAAGTAAAAAAATTCATACATCCCACCCATAAAAAACCATAATTTTCTAACAGCAATATGTTGAGTAATAACTCTAACGATCGAAATATAAATAGTTCCAGCCAATCTCAAGGCGCTTCTAGAGATGCTTTGGATGTGAATCCTGGTGAATACCTAGTCAAACTAAAAAGACGTTGGAAACCTGCTCTGGCAATATTTTTGCTGACATTAGGAGTTTCAGGAGGTCTGAGTTTATTACAGAAGAAAACATATCAGGGACAAGGTAAATTAGTTTTTAAGCAGGCTAGTGTAGCGGCGCAAACGGGAATTGGCGAAAATGTCGGAACTTTAGAAACCATATTACCCAACCAAACTCCGATTAGTACCCAAATTCAAGTATTAGAGTCAGAACCTGTCATTCAGCAGGTAATCGACCGCCAAAAATTAACTGATGATGAAGGAAACCCGCTAAAGACAAAAGATTTTAGAAGAAGTCTCAGCACGGAACTTATCGGCGGTACAGACGTTGTTGAGGTGAGATACAAGCATTCAGACCCTAAAGTCGCTTCGGATGTGGTCAACAGTTTAATGGACGTCTATATACAGGAGCAGATCCAAGGTAATCAATCTGAACCCGAAGCAGCCAAAGAATTTATCAATCAAGAGCTACCTTCGATCGAGTCAAAGGTAGAACAGGCAGAGCAAGATATTTCTGCATTTAGAACCGAAAACAACATAGTCGACCTAGCAGAAGAAAAGAAAGGACTAGTTGCTAACTTAGGAGACTTAAACCAGCAAATATCTACTACAGGCTCAGAGTTGCAGGGTTTGCAGGCTCAAACCAGTGCTTTGCAAGGACAGCTGGGTTTAAGTCTCAACCAAGCAGTAGCAGCCAATCAGCTCTCTGCTTCTCCAGAGGTACAAAGTATTTTAGAGCAGCTAAATTTAACCGAATCGAATCTGGCACAAGAGCGCCAAAGATTTAATGAGGAACATCCCAGCATTGTGAGCTTGAATGAAAAGAAAAACGATCTTAACAATCAATTAAAAGGTTTGGTTGCCAGTACTATTGGTCAAGGAGTAAATATTTCTCAAGGGCTGCTGCAAAACAACAATGGCATCAAGGAAAATCAGATAGAAAGATTTATTACTCTCAAAATTGAAGAACTAAGCCTACAAAGACAGGTCACATCTCTATACGAATCTCAGCAAGAATATCTCCAACGAGCAAAGGAACTACCAATATTAGAGCAGAGAGAGCAGGAATTGGTTCGTAATGCAGAAGCTGCAGGAACAACTCTAGAAACTCTATTGGACAATCTGCAAAAGGCAGAAATATCAGCCAGTCAAGAAAGCGGCAACGCCAAGGTGGTCGAATATTCAGCAGTCCCTGAGGAGGGTAGTTCGGGAAGAATTGTGCTTTTAGGTCTGGGCTTAATCTTAGGTGTGTTTCTCTCGAATCTGTCGGTTGTCCTACTCGAAATGCAGGATAGAACGTTAAAGACTTTAGCAGAGGTGAAAAAAAAGTTTGCCTATCAAACCATCGGAATTACCCCTCTAGAGCCTGCAAGTTATCAAGATAGGATCGTAACGAGAGAAGAGCCAGACTCTTTCTCGAGCGAAGTGTACCGCATGATTCAGGCAAATTTGAAATTCTTGACTAGCGGTAAGCCGCCCAAAGTGATTTTGGTAACTAGCTCGGTTCCAGAGGAGGGGAAATCTACCGTTACAGCTAATTTGGCTGCAGCTATTGCTCAGTTAGGTCGAGAGGTTCTGCTAATTGATGCTGACTTACGTCGTTCTTCTCAACATCGTCTGTGGGGAACTAGCAACAAAAAAGGTCTCAAAGACATCATCGTCAGCAATGTTAGCTTAAATTCTGTTTTATCCAAACCTATGCCCAAGCTGAATCTTTTGACCAGTGGCATGGTAAATTCTAATCCTCTGGCTTTACTAGATTCTCCAGCTTTAAGCGATTTAGTCGGTCGCTCCCGTCGAAATTACGATCTTATTTTGATCGATGCACCGCCTTTACCCGTGACAGCTGATGTATTGACCCTCAGCAAGCTGGTAGATGGCATCGTTTTTGTTACTAGACCTGGAGTGGTAGAGCAAGAAAGTGCCGAATTAGCTCAAGAAACTTTAAATAGCACTGGGCAAAAAGTTTTAGGAATGATAATTAATGGTGTCAAGCCCGCCGACTTTGATCGCTATTCGTATCACGGTCGCTATGGAAAAAGCTACCATCCCAAAAATATCGCCAAAAACCAAGAGCGAGAAAATTGGCAAAACGGAAACCAAGGCAGTCAAGATCTCTCAAATCCCCCCAAAAACAAGAATAGTAATCAAGGTGGTGTGAGCCGCGCCAAACTCTAAAAAGCTTGGCTATTTACAGGGCAAAAGCCTAGCCTCCAGCTTTAGATGCGATCGCGCGATCACATCTGTTTGATGTCATAGACTTGTGTAGAATATTTAGGGGGTGTTAGCGTCTTATTAACATCGAACATTATTTTCTCAGCACAGGTTTAGACTGTAATTATGACTTTACAACTGCGCGTTTACGTGCCCGACCATCCACTAATCAAACATTGGTTGTCAGTAGCTAGAGACGTAAATACACCACCCGTGCTGTTTAAAAGTGCCATGGGAGAATTAGGTCGTTGGTTGACCTATGAAGCAATCAGAAACTGGCTCCCCACTATCGATACCAAAGTCCAAACACCGATCACAGAATGCGCAGCAACTTTTATCGATCCGCAAATTCCAGTTGGTATAGTTCCCATATTAAGGGCTGGCTTGGCTTTGGTAGATGAAGTCCAAAAAGTTTTGCCGATATCAACTGTTTATCACCTGGGCTTAGTTCGCAATGAATCTAGCTTAGAGCCAGCCTGCTATTTAAATAAATTGCCCGATCGCTTTGCTGACCAAACTAGAATTGTCATTCTCGAACCAATGCTAGCTACTGGAGGATCGATTATGATGGCAATGAAAGAAGTTGTCAGTCGGGGAGTTCAACCAGAACTAATCAGAATTATTTCAATCGTAGCTGCACCCCCAGCCCTCAGACAGCTGAGCGAAAATTATCCTGGACTGGAGATTTATACGGCTATCATTGATGAAGGGCTCAATAGCAAAGGATATATTGTTCCTGGCTTGGGAGACGCGGGAGACCGCGCTTTTGGAACATAGAATAATCGACGTTTAGAAAAAACAGTGTTTAATTACGATGGGTGAAAAAAAAGGTTTTGGCAATGGGTTTATTATTGGTTCGATAGTTGGCGGCGTAGTTGGTGGCTTGTTAGGGACGGTATTGGCTGCCCGTAACGGTGAAAAGCAGATTTCTGCCAGAGACTCGGAGAGCCTACAGGACGGTAAGAACATTTCCTTCACCAGCGAAGAAAGTATTGAGTTGGCTCGTCATGGTTTGGAAGATAAAATTGCTCAATTAAACTTGGCTATTGATGATGTGACTCAACAGTTAGGAGCGGTCAAAAGTAAACCCGAAGAATAAATCGAGTGATTTATTCTGATATTAAAATATCAAAATAGACTACTACTACAAAATTGGTGGTATGTCTGTGGGCAAAGGGATAAATTCGTTTTCTTTGGGTACTCTTGGAAATCTTCCCAATTGCCAGTCTTGCTTGGCTTGTTCGATTCTTTCTTTGCTGCTAGAAACAAAATTCCACCACTTATAACGTTTGCCCACGGGTTCGCCGCCGATTACCATACATCGCGCCTTAGTTTGCGCGGAAATTTCGATTGAGGAATCCGAGGCTATTATTGCCATTCGATGTTGAGGGAGTTCTTGCCCATCAATTAAGACTCCCGATGTAATTGAATAAATCGCTCTTTCACTATAATCAGCATCAAGCATCAGTTTACTTCCTGGTTCTAAAGCAAGATCGCAATACAAAGTTGATGACAAGCTACGAACAGAAGATTCTCGCCCTTTTAATTTTCCGATAATTAAAGCGATCGCTACCCCATTTTCCGTCCATCGAGGAATGTCTTCGGCTGGATAATGAACAAAGCTGGGCTCTACATCCTCTGCTTCTTCTGGCAATGCAACCCAAATTTGTACTGCATGAAGCGTAGTTGCTAAATTGCGATCGCTCTCCAAACTCCTTTCTGAGTGAACAATTCCTTTGCCTGCAGTCATCCAATTTACCGCGCCTGGATGAATTTCCTGAACGTATCCCAAGCTATCACGATGTAGTAATGCCCCTTCAAATACGTAAGTCACTGTAGCCAAGTTAATATGGGGATGAGGTCTAACGTCTACTCCTCTACCTGGTGGAAAGTTTGCTGGTCCTAGATGGTCGAAAAAAATGAAAGAACCCACCATAGAATGTTCTTTATGGGGCAAACTACGGCGAGCGTTAAATCCTCCCAAATCTTGAACGTGGGGCTCGAGCAACTTAATAATATTAGACATCAGAAATTATAGCTTTTAATTATCGACAGTAAGCTTCATTTTGATTGTTCCATATCATCTTAATATTTAATGTCAATGAGAGATTTATATCCGCCAATCGAACCCTACAATGAAGGAAAATTAAAAGTTTCCGAGCTTCATACCATCCACTATGAAGAGTCTGGGAATCCTCAAGGAAAACCAGTTGTGTTTCTTCATGGAGGACCTGGGGGCGGTATTGTGCCGATGTATCGCCAGTATTTCGATCCGCAACAATGGCGAATTGTTATTTTTGCTCAACGAGGTTGCGGTCAGAGCACTCCTTATGCCGAATTGAGAGAAAACACTACCTGGGATTTGGTTAGTGATATTGAAAAGCTACGCCAACATCTCGATATTGACCAATGGGTTGTTTTTGGCGGTAGTTGGGGTAGTACATTAGCCTTGACCTATAGTCAGACTCATCCCACTAGCTGTAAGGGGCTGATTTTACGCGGTATCTTTATGTTGCGTACTTCAGAAATTCTCTGGTTTTATCAAGAAGGTGCTAGCTATATCTATCCTGACGCTTGGGAAGAATATCTCAAGCCGATTCCAATTGAAGAGAGAGGGGATTTACTATCTGCTTTTTATCAAAGATTGACCAGTGAAGATAGAGAGATTCGTCTTGCTGCTGCGGAGGCTTGGTCCGTCTGGGAAGCCAGTACGAGCAAATTGATTCCTTCAACCACGAGTAAAAAACGTTTTGCAATGGCAGAATTTGCCGAGGCTTTTGCTCGCATTGAATGCCATTATTTTGTCAATAAAGGCTTTTTCGAACGCGAAAATCAGCTGTTGGAAAATATAGACCGCATTCGTCATTTACCTGCTGTTATTGTTCAGGGGAGATACGATGTAGTTTGCCCCATGAAAAGTGCCTGGGAGCTGCACAAAGCTTGGCAAGAAGCTGAATTTATTGTTGTGCCCGATGCGGGGCACTCCGTATCAGAGCCTGGTATTAGAGACGCTTTGATTCAGGCAACAGATCGCTTTGCTACGCTATAACTTATACAAGAAAATAGATTGTCTATTTTATATTTAAATTAAAATCTAAATGTTTGCTCTAACTAAAAATACCTCTCGCCAGAGAGAAATTGCTGAAGTAGTTTTCCGTAATGGTTGGGATTACGCGCGGGGGTTATTAACTGGGGACAAATCTGACGAACCTCGTTTGCCTTCCCCAGAAGTTTTACGCAACATATTAATTGAATTGGGACCTGTATATGTCAAGTTAGGACAATTACTTTCTACCCGTCCCGATCTGCTTCCTGGTCGTTATGTAGACACTCTCACCGATCTTCAAGCCAACGTTCCACCCGTACCCTGGAGCGAAGTAGAAAATTTAATTCGACAGGAGCTATCTCAACCTTTAGAGACAGTTTTTAGCCATATAGACCCTCAGGCGATCGCTGCAGGTTCTATCGGTCAGGTTTATCGTGCGGTGTTGAATAACGGGCAAACTGTGGCGTTAAAAGTACAGCGTCCTGGAATTGAAGCTGTAGTTGCTCGAGACATTTCCTTAATCAAAAGCCTGGCAGAGCTAGTATCTCGAACTGAATTTGGCAAAAACTTCGACATTATCGGTTTAGCCGATGAGTTTAGCAAAGCTTTGGAAGCAGAACTCGATTTTACCAGCGAGGCAAAGTATACCGAGCAGTTACGCACTAATTTAATCGACAGTGAGTGGTTTGACTCTGCAAAATTGACCATCCCTCAAGTTTACAATAGCTTGACTACCACCAAATTATTAACCATTGAGTGGTTAAACGGAGTTCCTCTGCTAGAAGCGGATCTTCCTCTGGTTAGAGACAACAAAGACGAAGCAACCCAGCGTAGCGAAATAACGACTATTTTGTTTCGAGCTTTTTTTAAGCAGGTATATATTGACGGCTTTTTTCATGCCGATCCCCATCCAGGTAATATTTTTTATCTTCAAGATGGTCGAGTAGCAATTCTAGATTGCGGTATGGTCGGTCGTTTGGATCCTCGTACCCAGCAGATTTTAACGGAAATGCTGTTAGCCATAGTCGATTTAGATGGTCGTCGCTGCAGTCAATTAACTTTGGAACTAGCAGAAGGTAGCCAAAAAGTAGACATAAATCGGCTGACCAACGACTACGATCGCATGCTGCGCAAGTACTATAATCGCAGTATTTCTCAAATCAACTTTAGCGAGGTAATTTACGAAGTTTTACAGGTATCTCGCAACAATAAAATTAGGCTTCCTAGCAATATGGGTTTGTACGCTAAAACTCTAGCTAATTTAGAAGGAGTCGCCAGAGGGTTTTATCCTCAGATTAATTTATTAGATCAAATTAGACCTTTGATAGCTGATGTTTTTCGCCGTCAGTTTTTGGGTGAAAGACCAGTCGAAACATTACTCAGGATTGGACTAGATTTTAAAAGCCTTACTCTGAGGTCGCCTCGTCTAGTGGAATTGCTGCTTGATCGCATTACTTCAGAAACCCTGAAGTGGAATATCGACATTGCTAGACTCGATATTTTAGCTATTAGCCTAGAAGATTCTGCCAATCGTCTTTCTTTTAGCATTTTAGTCGGCTCTTTGATCATGGGAGCAGCCATCATCTCAACTGGTTCAGCTACAACTCAAGTATCTATTGTAAGCAATGTTCTGTTTTCTGTAGCTAGTCTTTTGGGAATTTGGCTAATTGTCAGCATTTTGCGTTCGGGAAAGCTAAAGTAAACAAATATTTTATCAAGGTCAATTGTTGAAACCCTTAAAAACATCGATAAAGTTTTGATAAATTGCCAGATAAACTGGTGAATTATTGATAAAGCTTTGATTAAACTTTGATAAAGATAGATATCAACAAATAAAGCAAAAAAAACATCAAAAATTCATATTTGTTGTTTCAGAAACTATTTCAATATTCTAACAGTAAGAGTAAAAAGCTGAAAATATTGAAATAGCAGCTTTGTGAAAAAACAAGCTGCTATACAAAATTATTATAAAAACCAGAAAACTCGAGAAAAAATTTCAACAAGCATTATAAAGCTCGGGAAATTATATTTGTAAGTACAAATAAGTAGTATGATTGAAAAAGTAAGTAATCGTATTGACATCTAAACTATTGATTCAATTACGAATCGTAGTTTATACGGTGCAGTTATTTACTCAAAAACAATCAAAAATAACGAGCTAAAAACAAAGCGAAGTCTAAGTTTTCCAGGTTACAAGGCTATATTCGATCATCTTAATTGAACCTTTTGTTTTTTCAATAACTGGTGAACTATTAGTTGTTAATTAATATTTTCAATACAGATTAAAAAGAAATAAACAAATTTAAACCAGAATAAAATCATGAGATTAAAAAGAATTGATAAACAACCTAAAGGTTTTGATGAAAAATTACTAGGATTAAACAACCGTCATTTTTTTGGGTCTATATCTATTTATCTGTCAACTTATTCTTCGGAAATGAATCTCATTGAAACTGAATGGCATCAAATTAAAACTCATGAATTAGCTGGTCGCATTTTTGAGGATGAATATGATTTGGCGATCTCAGTAATCGAGGGAGCAGAAGCCTTCGCTCAGCGAGGACAATATGACACCAAAAGTTTTCTATTTAATTCTGCCTAGCTACTTAATCCGCTTACTTTTATTAAGAGCAATAAGAAATTAAATAGTTATGTTTAAAAAATCCTTTCAACAGGTTATGTATCAATCCGTATAAAGACAGATTAACTATGAACACTACGCTAATTCAACCTCCTAATCCCGAAGATGTGCTTTATCGCATCAACGCTGGTGGACCATTGGTCCCAGCGATTGATGGTGGGCTAGACTGGGCTGCCGATATCAACACTTCTGGTGCTGCTGGCAATAGCCCCTATCTCGTCAGCGCTGGCAGTCAGACTTATAACAATTTAATAAAAACCTCACATTCTGGCGATGTTGAGAGCGCAATCGGTGTGCCAGTGACTACTCCCCTGGCAGTATTCAACACGGAGCGATTTGGCACTCCTTTATATCCAAATATGCTATGGCAGTTTAATGTGGCGGCCGATCATGGTCTAAAATCAGGCGACCAGGTTGAAGTCCGGCTCTACTTCGCCGAAATTTTTGGCGACATCGATGCAGACGGTAAGCGTGTATTTGATGTCGCGGTCGAAGGGGTAATATCGCCAGAATTTGATGACATAGATTTCTTCGCTGAAGTTGGCAGTGCAGGTAATATCGGCTCTGGTCGTACTACGGATGCAACCGTTAGTGCTGATGGTGTGCTCGATATTGAATTTATTCCCAGTGTGCAGAACCCAGCCATCAAAGCTATTGAAGTCGTCGCACTCAGCGACTCTGCACTAACGCCTAACTCGGAAACTGGTGGTTCGAGTATGAACCGCTATCTTACTGACGAAGTACGCCGCTTTTATCAATTTGAGAAAGGGTTTCATTTTTATTCTACTGATGATGTTGAAATTGATTATGTTCGAGAAAAAAGCGAAACAGGAGAGTTAGCCTATCAATATGAAAGCGAAAAATTTCAGGTCTTAGCCGATAATAAAGATGCTTTAACTGGAGAAACTTTGGAAGGAGTTGAGGCAGTTTATCGTTTCTTCAATACCGATACGGGTTCTCATCTTTACACTACCGATGAAGTCGAAAAAGCCTTTATTGAAGAAAATTTATCCAACTACTATCCTGAGGGAATTAAATATCATGTTTTTGAATCTCAACCAGAAGGAATAGAGACAACCCCCATGTTTAGATTGCTGAATACCAATACGGGTTCTCACCTTTTTACGATTGACCAAAACGAATTGAATTACATTCAGAATAATTTACCCCATTTCTCTTTAGAGAATGAAGGTGAAGCAGTTTTTTATGTGTTTGAGCTAGAAAGTTAATTGCGAGCGATTGGCTTTGCCAGTGCGCGGAGCGCAATCGCAGGAACAGTTTGAAACTTGAAATATCGAGAAAATTTAGCTTACCAGATCAAAAATCACTTTCCTCAAACGAAAGAGATATGAAGAGCTTTTAGTTAAAGGAGATGAATATGATAGTACGGCTCACGAGAAAGTTCTGGTCATAAAAAACGCCAGCAAAATCCTGCCTGAAAACTTTGACTATCAAGTTACTAATTGCTTTGATTAGATAACATTTCTGATAACAAACCAGGAATTTCCCTGGGCTTTTTAGCAAGCTTCACCCCAGCTTTTTTTAGACTATTGATGATGCGCCGCTCTTGATTTGACGTCGGAATGGACGTTAATAAATGATTGCTGATAATTGAGATAGCATCATTTAATACGGGCTTTTTGGGAGCTTTGAGCCCTGCAATATAAGACACCATGGGTTTGCTACCTCCCTGAGTTTTATAAAAACTAGCAATATCTTCAGTTTCTTTAATTCTTTGTCCGACAAACACAACCGCTTCAGTTTCGGGATCTTGCTCCAAAATAGATAGCCACTGAGATACACTAGAGCCAATAATGCGATCGTTCCCCAAGCTAATCGCTATGGAGTTTCCCATATCTGCCCGACTTAATTCCGTTGCAACCTCATAAGATAGGTATTTGCTCGTACTAATCAAGCCTACTTTTCCAGACTGGTAAAAGCTTGGCTGTAGCCTACCTAAGCAAACTCGTTTGGGAATAATAATTCCATCACTGTTCGGTCCTAAAATCAGAGTATTGTGAATTTGAGCATATCTAATTAATTCAATCGTATCGAGGGGCGGAACGTTGGCAGTAAAAATAATCGCTCTTTTGATACCTGTTGCAATTGCTTCTTTAACTGCATCCAATACCAAGTAAGGAGGAACGAAAACTAGGGTGGTATCTATAGTATCTGTCACCGTCAGAACTTGTTCGACCAGGTCGAAAATAGGAATATCGCCAATGACTTTTCCTCCCTGACCTGGACTGACTCCTGCAACAATATCCGCACCATTAGCCTGCATTTGTTCTATATAAAAAGCAGCTGCTGATTCCGTAATTCCTTGAATAATTACCTTATTAGGAGAAGACCAATTCATAAAGCCAGAATAATTTACAGGTAAGAGTGGAAGTGAATAAACTGTGGGTGAAAAAATTGCTTTAAATCAAGCAGTCGGCAATGCTACATTAAAAATCAACTTGGTGTTGCATGTAATATGAAGATAAAAATGGATCTATCGATAGAAGTTAAAGTCGATTATCTGCCTATTTTTCGCAACATTTAACCTCTTGCTTTAACTAGACTTAACGACCTCAACTGCTTTGGAAATCGAGCTTTCCAAATTATCAAACAAATAAATTCCCTCTGCAGCCTGTAGGTCATGAACCAGATCGGACTTCAATAGGTGAATCATAAATTTGGGTCTTGAGTCAGCCACGGCTTTGACTGAAGTATTTTGAGATTGTTCGCTACCTGCAGATGCAGCCGCAGATTCGTAAGATTCTGGCGATGTCGAGAGATCGCGGTCCGAGTACGGCTGAAGATAGTCGTTAACCGCGCCCACAATCTCTTTACTCAAAGTTTCAGTCCCGCAAATATTGATAAGTATTGCTTTTAGCTTTTTAAATAACATTAATTCTGGCAAGATTTGCTCTAACTGGCTTCGATAAAACTCGCAGCTTTTTTCTCGATCTACAAGATAGTCATCAATTACCACTCCACAGGCAGGATTGAGTTTATTTTGACTTAATAAGTCCCAGGTCACAGATGCTAAACCAGAACTATTACAGATGACAGCAATCTTACCTGAATTATTATGCCAATCTAACCAATGCCATCCATTTCGGTCGAGTCGGTCTGCCTGTTGATATTTAGAAAGATCCAAAGTTTCGATAATTGGCTGCCGAGCTAAAGCGCGATCGCTGATGGTGATTTTGCCATCTAATGCCATCAATTCTCCCCGAGTATTGACTCCCAAAGGATTGATTTCAATCAATTCTAGATCTTTTTGGCAAAACAAACGATACATCTTAGCGATAATATCGCTCACAGAACAAATCAACTGCCCTGACAATCCCATGCTAGCAGCCAGACGACGAGCATGAAACAGAGAAAATTCTGTATCCACGACCACTTGCTGTACGTTTGCTAGCAAGGCATTAACATTCATTCCCCCATTTGCCGAGCCTAACAAAACAGGACATTGCAGCTCATAATCTAAAACAATAGCCAAGAAAAATTCTCTTTCCGCATTGTAGTGAGCCTCCGCTAAAATCACCTCAGGGTATTCCCCCAAGATTGAAAGATTAAAAATTGTTCGAGCAGCCGCGATCGCGTCTATCGTGTTAGCCACAAATCTCACTCCTCCTAGCTTTCCTCTACCTCCTGCTCTTACCTGAGATTTGAGAACTACTGGGTAGGGAATTTGCAGTTGCTTTATTTTCCTCGAATCCTTGATAGTTTGAGAGGGTAAAATAGGTATGCCTATAATTCTAAATAATTCTTTCGCTTGATACTCAAGTAGTTCCATGCTTTAGTATTATGAGTTTATTACTATATATAGTTCTTTAGTGATACTTATCTTGAAACTTCGATCTTTTGTCTGTCTGTTGCTGTCTATCGCTTAATTCTTTAGATTAAAGATAGCCGAGTAATCATTATTCGATTAATTTGTTATCTTATGTTTACATTATTAAGTTATTCGGTTATTTCTGGATTGAAATTGAAAATTCAGCCAGGAAGCAACTATCATTATTACTGCTTAAAACCAGAATAATCTTGTCAAGAGATAATCACGAAAAAGTCAAAAGTATTACTACCCAGATGGTATCTAATGCCCATTGCTCGCGTATCTCTTAATGTCAGCTTTTTTGCTTGCGTTTGCTACAACCATCAAACTTTTAACTACGTAAAGATCTAACGACTCAACTATGCCCTACAACTACCATGAACTATTTTTTCACAGTGTGAAAGTAGCTATGTTAGCAATTAGCGATCAATTAAGCGTTTAATGTCTGGAGAAATAAGGTTCGACTCACAACAGCTATGACAAAATCTCATGATTATGGAAGAGGAATGGAAAAAGTTGTAATTATTATCAACGCAGAAGTTAGCGATCAAGGAAAATTACTTTCAGCATCACCAGTGACTCAAAAAATGGTCGAGGCACTCCAACAAAGTATCGCTGCATCCTCAATAGAGTCACAGGACGTAGAAATTGTCTCTGCTGCTACTCTCTGGTCTAAGCATTCGAGAAGCATCAAAAAGCAAAGAGATGAAACAACTATTTACTGTCCTCTTACTATCCAAATACCAGACTATTTAGACTTTCCCCAAAAGAAAATTTATTCTGCTTGCAAAGATGTCAACTCTAGAAGAAGGTGGGTAGAAAGAAACTTGGAATTGAAAACTAGTGTTGGAGATTCTTGGCTCGGTCATTTGTGGCTGCCCATCGTGCTAGCAGACAGAGTCATCTATGGCGAAATTATTGGGGAAGGATCGATGCCCAATTCTTACGAACAGCCAATTGCTATTCCCAATCGTCAGCGTAAATCACTCCACGATTTAGCAGATAAGCTTTTAGATTCTTTAAACGCGACTCCAGCAACCTATTTACTACAGTTCAGTCTGTATAAAGGTGAGATTGTCTTTGATCGCCTGTGGCCGTTTCCTGCCGCACCAGCTTTGATTACGCTTAAAACTCAAAAGCCCGATTTATTTACCTGTCATTGGCGTTGTTTGACCAAGCAACCGATTCCTGACCTCAATATTTCCGATCCCATGGCTATTTAGAATACTTTGGTACTTTGGTACGAGTCGAGCAAATCCTTTACTCATAGCCGTTCTTAGGTGCATTGGTTGCTGATGGTGGAGCAATCTATAGTTCTGCCATCTGCGCTCTTTTTTGCAGCAAAACAATTTACGGTGAACGTAAAAAGGCGTTGGTGAATCAGGGTATGATTTCTTGATTTTGTGATATTTCATGAAATTTAAAAAGCTTAAAGCTTAGGGCTTAGAGCTTAAAGCTACGAGCAGAAACATTTTGTACGTCATACTTAAAATCACCAACGCCCGTAAAAATTTATTTACTCTTCGCCAATACACCAGGCTATAAACAGCAAACCTAGTACTCCTAATCCCCACCAACCAAAAGAAGTTATGCGGGTAAAAAGATCTACTGGAGCAAAAATTAAGGTTAAGTTGATCAGCCAGTTGCCGAATAACAATGAACCCAAAATAACTATCAATAAAATCATCAGAGAAAGTTTATTTACCGTAGACAGAGACTATTGCTGCCGATAAAAGTAACCCAGCACAAGGCGCGATCGCAATTATCCAGCCGCCACTGAGGAATAAAAGCCAACTACAGCCTAAAATTATTCCCCAAGAAATAGCTACATTTCCAGCTATTCTCAGGAAAGAATGTTTATTTAACACAACTATCAGGCTGCCAATTCCACACCAAAAAAAGATCCATAAAATTTCTATTCGATTACACAGCCACCAGAGCGGTTTTTGTTCGCCCTTGACTGCGCTAATAATATAGCTAGTCATTTGAGCATGAATGATAACTCCCGACAGTCTTTGTTCTTGTTTACCTCTACTGTAGGGAGTGTGGTGCAAATCTTGGTTGTATCCCACCACGCCAATCAAAACAATTTTATCTCTTGCTAACTGTTCGAGGGAGCGATCGCTTTGAGTTAAAGCTTCCTGTAAGGTAATGGTCTGGGGTAAAGCGCGACGATAGTTTAGCAGGGTCTGATAACCTTGAGCTTCGGGTAAACTATAGCCGCCACTGCTGGCTTTTAGTCTGGGAAATTTTGTTGACCCAATTTGTAAAATTCCGCCTTCATATTTGGCAGGAACATCATTTAAATACTCGATCGCCAGACGCAGACTCAAAGACACACTGCTTTGACATACATTATCGGGAGACATGCCCAAAATCTGGCGGCGAATTGCTCCGTCGTCGTCTACTGCCCAATTACTAAAACCAATTTGCTCTGGGGCTAAAGAAGGAGGAGGACTAATACTGACTAAGTTTTGCTGATCGATTTTGACTCGACAGATAGCAAAAAAATTATCTGCCTCAGCAACATTCTCTTTGAGTTCGGGCTCGAAGGGAAAATCGTGAATTATATCTGAGGCAATTGCTTTGACTCCAGCTTTTTGTAGTCTCTCCAGTAATTGATTCAAAGCGCGATCTGATAGAGAGCCGCGCATATTTAAAGCCATTCCTTGCTGTTCTTGATATTTAATATCGCGGTCATCAATGGTAACGACAACGACTCTTTCATCTCTTGGTAGAGTGGGGCGATAGGCAATTAGGCGATCGTAGATTTTCAACTCTCCAGCTTCCAACCATCCCCAAGATTGAATCAGACAAACCAGAACCAAGGCGATCGAACTGCTTAAGATGCCCAACACTAAAGATTGTCGATGATTATTTAAGTTAAGGAGAGGTAATAATGGTTGTTTTCCCGATAAATCTGCCCAGCTAGGGGGAATTACCGCAGGGTTTTGATAGATTATGGGCAACCAGCTAGCACAAGGATATTGTTTTTCTCTCGCCTGTAGCTGCTGTCGCGCCATTTTGGTCGACAGATATAAAGAACTACCTTTGGCATAAGCTTGCAGAAAATGTTTAAGAAACTCCTGTGCGATCGCGTCGGGAATTGGCATTCGCATGACAATTGACTGAGGCAGAGATAATTTACCCAGTTCTTCTGCTATACCCAATCCATCACATGAATTAAATATTGCTAGTTGAAGCCCATTATCGATCGCCTTGGCAAAACCATATTTTAATTGTTCGATAGTTAGGGTATCTTCCTGATTGAGAGACAATAGCCCTTGTCTGGCAACAGTTTGGCTGTGACCAGCAAAAAAGACCACATCCCATTCTCGTTCCCACAAATGGGCGTATAGTTCTTCACGGGTAGGTTCTTCTAGAAAGGTTACATCTCCTCTTTTTAAAGACTTGAGAAAATCGCGGTCTGCCTTTAAATCTAAACCTTGACTGTCTCCCAAGATAGCTAAAATTTTTACCTTATTAGCTCGACGTGACTTGGGTTTAGCGATCGCTCGCTTAAAATCAAAGCTACTAATGGCAACTTCCAAATTGGGATAGTTTTCCACCAAATCCCAGCAGCACCAAGGAAGCTGATAAATCTGAGGCAAGTCGCTGCAAATCAAAATTCTAATTGCCTCGGCTCGATTTAACTCTTCTCTTAGATGTTTGTCAACAAGATAAAAGCTGGGGGAATTGAGCCATTGACTAAAAATATCCTGTAAGTTCTGCGTCAAAGCTGCAAGCTGCTTGTATGCATTGATCGCGCCATCATAAATAATTTGCTGTGGCTTTATTCGCTTGCTATTTCCCAAACTTTTATGCTGTTTCTGCCATAGGGTTAAAACATTACCCAATTCTGGATTGGGAGGCAAACTTCCAGCAAAGCCTCGATCGGCAGACTGTCCTTCCAGAGCAATTTCCCAACTAATTTGAAAACCCGATTCAAAATTACCATTGAATTTAAGAATGACTAATTTTTCCATTAGGCTACAAATTAAAAACTTATCTCGCTCAAATAATAAAGCTTTCTACTATTATCTCCTCGTCTAAAGCCAGCTCAACACTAAATTTTTCTTCTAGCTTGCCACCAAAACAAAACTCGATTGTTTCTGTTTGATTGGCTTGAGCGATCATAACAGGAAAACTATTACAGTCAATCACAATCATTTCCAATCCATTTGGCAGCAACTCCGATAATTGACTGTTACACACAGTCAAAGATATATCGTATTCCTGTTCTTCCACGGGACGGATATTTAAAATTAGAGCGATCGCCAAATTATCTGCTGTTTTGAGCCGAATAATCTTAACTCTTTGGGCTTCTTGTGAAAGCCGATCTGTAACGCCTTCGTTCGTTTTGAGCATACTTCTCAGATTCATGGCTTTACTAGGCTCGAATAAACGGTCTAATTGTTTCCATTGACAGTTAGGATCGTCAGAAAACCATGTGTTTAGAGTTGCTGGCTGAATTGTTTCTGTTCTTTTTTGCTGGCTTAAATATACGGGAAAATCAGCTATTGCTTCCAAGTGGCTCAAAGGCATATTTTCTCGTGTTACCCGACGTAAAAAACCGATAATATTACAGCTTTCTAGTGAAGCATCAAATTCAACGATCAAGTAACCAATTCTTTCTGACCAGACCTCGGGAGGAATATTTACTGTTTCATTCCCTTTGAGAACAAACCGACATTCTACTTTTCCATAGCTAGGAATGACTAGATCTGCGACATTCATCATCGTTTGTAGAGCAGGATTCCAGCTGTCACTTTCTTCCAAACTAGTAGACCAGCCAATGGAATTGAGATACAAACTAGCAGACAAGACGGTTAAAGTATTTACATATACCTGCTTCGCTTTTTCTTTTTGGCACTGATATCGACTAAAATTTTCTGCTTTTACATGATATTTGAGGGGAACAATAGTTTGGAACACTTCAGCATTACGGTCAGCGATCATAATTTTAACCCTTACTAAGTATCTTGAAAGATTTGTTTAAAGATGTTTCATTAATTCCGTTTTTAATAGAGGTGCAAAGCGACGACACCAACGGTTGTAAAAACTACTTAAGGTAGGAATAGGTATATTCAATTGATTCGATATCTGTTCCCAACTTAAACCAGAAAATTTTGCCAAAGCAATATTGCTAAAATTAGCATCGGGTCTATTTCTTATATGAGCAGCATTAAAAACTTTACTAGGATCTTGTATAAGATATTCTCTAAGAATTTGAGTTAGTTCAGGACTGCTTGATGGCTGTCTTATTTGTTCTAATCCTGAGAACGAATATACTTCATGATTTGCATATTTTTGATGGTTGGCATAGCATTTGAGAATTAGTTTATCTAACTTGAAATTCACCCAGTTCATGAATTTACCGTTGCCCCTATCTGCATCGTATAGATCGATATTTAAGCAGATATAGGCAAAAGTCTCGCTTACAGCCTCTTCGTAGAGAGCAGAGTAAAGATTGGTAGAAAATTTACTAATATGAGGGCGGCATAATCTTCCCGATAATTTTATTGCTCTAATAAGTTCGGTTAAAGCATATGTCCTTAAATCGCTATTAACTGAATATTTTTGAGCAGTCAATCCCATTTTTTTTAATCTTTCATCATTCAACAAATTCTTAAATATCTGCTGTTGTAGTTGATATAAATATCTGGGATTTACCTGCTTACAAGTAGCATATTTCCATAATTTTTCTGAGATGAGATCAGAAAATAATAATTGATTTAAGCTGTGGCATAAATCTGTCTGAGCCGAATTGTATATTTCTTGATAAACTCCTTTTAAGGGCGTACCATTAAACCGACGGCATAAAGGTCGCGATCGCAAAACAATAGCTACAATCTGATTGATAATAATATTTTGCTGTTGGCGATTCTTGGTGGCAAGAACTTCATCGATCAGTTTTTCTAAAAGCTGATATCTTGATCGTTCTAACTCATTGGTGATAGTCATTGATAACGGTTTATTCCAACCTCTCAACTAATCAAATGCTTCTATTAGTAACTTTCGGTTTTGAGTCTGTTAATATGGCTTTTGTAACAAAAATTAATATTGGTATATTCCAGAAATTTTAGTTCTAAATGACCGCTAAATTACCCTCATTTAAAAATCCCGCACTATTAAATCTCGCACTGACTCATAGTTCCTATGCCAACGAACATTCATTTGTCGAAGCAGATAACGAACGTTTAGAGTTTTTGGGAGATTCTGTATTGGGATTTGTCATCGCTCAGATGCTATACGCCAAATATCCTGATATTAACGAGGCGCAACTAACTCATTTACGATCGCGCTTAGTTGATGAAAAACAATTGGGAACAATAGGCAAACAGTTAGGCTTGGGAGCCTTGATGCTTCTGGGTAAAGGTACCGCCAAGGATGGGGGAAGAGAAAATCCATCGCTGCTCAACGATACATTTGAAGCTGTCCTGGGGGCATACTTTTTAGATGCGGGGATCGAGCCTGTCAGAGAATATATACTCGATTTATTTCAACCTTTAGCCGAAAAATTAATTCACGACTGCTCGGAAATTAAATCTTTTGGACTTTCACAGTCTGCCATAAAAATCCAAGCGACATTTATTGATAGTAAAAACCGCTTTCAACAATGGGCATTAGCTCATCATCAAGCAAAACCAGAATATAAAATTATCTCTGAATCAGGACCAGACCATGCCAAGAAATTCACGGCTCAAGTTTCTGTTTTGGGCACAGTATATGGAGTTGGCACAGATCGTCGCAAACAAGAAGCTGAAAAAAGAGCGGCAGAAGCAGCGATAGATCGAGTTGAGGCATAGAAGATAGAAGATAATGAAACCGTTAAACTACTGCAGAACCATGCGCCATATTTATTAAAAAACATGGCTATGATGAAGATAACATGGTACGATTTCATACATTACAGGAGAAAATTCGGACTATCCTGTATGGGTACCATCTTTTGGTACATTACAGTTCGTGGGACTCCAAAGGTGTTAGCAATGATATGTTGCTCAACGCCTTTTTCTTTTTGTATCTAAGACATTGTTATTTATTATCTTGTTTGCATAGTACTAATAGTAATCATAAATATCATCAGTAATTTAACTGAATTATTTTTAGTAACTCAGCTATTTTGCTTAAAAGTTACATCAATGCACCAATAATAATCTAGATGAAAACTTAATAGAGCATTATGTAAGCTCATATTTATAATGATTACTGTTTATTCGATTATTAAATTCCTCAGTCTTTGTTCGTGTACAAAAATTATCAAGACAATCGACATAGCCCGACAAGCCAGAATGGATTGATTATTGGTTGGCGAGAAATTGTCGCTTTGCCTCAGCTAAACATAGACAAGATTAAAGCCAAGATCGATACAGGAGCTAGATCTTCTGCTATTCATGCTTTCAATATCAAAGAATTCTTCGAAAATGGACTGCCGATGATTAGCTTTCAGGTTCATCCACTGCAACGTAGCGATCGCACTACCCTTTCAGCAAAAGCCCAACTATTAGAATATCGAGAAGTCAAAAATTCTGGAGGGACAGTCGAATTAAGACCTGTAATTCTGACAGAAATTACGCTCAGAGGACAAAAATGGACGATTGACCTGACCTTGACTAATCGAGAATTAATGGGTTTTAGAATGTTGCTGGGTAGAGAAGCAGTCCGCAATAAGTTTTTAGTTGATCCAGGAAAATCTTATCTGCAGAGCGATCGAAAAGATAACAATAATTAGAAGACACGAAAATACCAGCAACTTGCAACATAATATGAAAATTGCCATTCTTTCCCAAAATCCTAACCTTTACTCCACAAGACGTTTGAGAGAAGCAGGAGAAGAGAGAGGACATGACATGAGAGTGATCGACTATTTGCGCTGCTACATGAATATTACATCAAAAAAGCCTACCATAGTTTATCGAGGCAAGCCTTTAGAAAATTTTGATGCGATTATTCCTCGAATTGGTGCATCGAAGACTTTTTATGGTACTGCAGTGGTGAGACAATTTGAGGTCATGGATGTTTTTAGTCCCAATCAATCTCAGGCAATTTCCCGCAGTCGAGATAAATTGCGATCGATGCAAATTTTAGCTAGAGAGGGAGTCGGTTTACCGATCACAGGTTTTGCTCACGCTACTCAAGACATAGATGGCTTAATCGAAACAGTAGGCGGCGCGCCTTTGGTGATCAAAATGCTAGAGGGAACTCAAGGTATAGGAGTCGTACTAGCTGAAACCTATCAGGCAGCAAAATCAGTAATCGAAGCATTTAGAGGCTTAGATGCCAATATTCTAGTACAAGAATTTATCAAAGAGGCTGGAGGAGCTGATTTACGCTGTTTTGTAATCGGAGATCAAGTAATTGCTTCGATGAAGCGTCAGGGAGCAGAAGGAGAATTTCGCTCTAATCTTCATCGTGGAGGAAATGCTAAAAAGATAGAGTTATCTCCAAAAGAGACACACACTGCTATTAGAGCAGCTAAAGCGATGGGCTTAAAAGTAGCTGGAGTCGACTTACTACGTTCTAACCACGGTCCTGTGGTTATGGAAGTTAATTCTTCTCCTGGTTTGGAAGGAATTGAAAAGGCAACAAAAATCGATGTGGCTGGCGAAATCATCGAGTTTGTAGTGAAAAATTCCCTGGAAGAAGAAGGCGATCGCTCTTCAAAGCTTTAAATTCCACAAACAATTGCTCTCAATCGAATTACAGTTATTCATCAACAACCCCAGTGTCTGACAACACAATCGAAATTGCCAAAGAAATAGTTATTCCAGGACAGTTACGCCGTTTTGAGTTACCAGTAAGCCGTCTAGCTACTCAAACATTGGTTTCTCTTCCCGTAACTGTAGTTAACGGCATCGAACCTGGACCAAAGCTATGGTTGAGCGCAGCAATCCATGGCGACGAAATAAATGGAGTAGAAATTATTGCCCGTGTCTTGGGAAGAGTTAACCCTCAAAAATTGCGAGGCACGATTATTGCTGTCTCAATTGTCAACGTGTTTGGTTTTATCGAACAATCTCGTTATCTGCCAGATCGCAGAGATCTAAACCGATCCTTTCCAGGCTCGGAAAATGGTTCTTTGGCATCTCAGCTGGCTAACCTGTTTATGCGAGAAATAGTAGCCCGTAGCACTCACGGAATCGATCTACATACAGCAGCGGTACATCGCATTAATTTACCTCAGATTCGAGCCAATTTGAACGACGAAACTACTTATCGAGTGGCAAAAGCCTTTGGCGCACCTTTGATGATTCACGCTAAAACCATATCTGGTTCTCTGCGGCATTCAGCAGCCAAAAAGGGTTTACCTGTCTTACTTTACGAAGCAGGAGAAGCCTTGAGATTCGATCCTTTGGCGATTGAAGTTGGGGTCAAAGGTATTTTGAGAGTAATGAACTGCTTAGAAATGTATGACGATGAACTAACATCTTCCAGCGTCGAATCTTTAGAAAGTAGAAATAGTAAATGGATTAGAGCAGTCTGTGGAGGGATATTTCATTTAGAAGTGAATTTGGGTGAAAGAGTCGCTAAAAAACAAGAGTTAGGCTTTATCACTAATGCTTTTGGCGAGCAAAGAGTTCCAGTTCGTGCAGCTGTCAACGGTATCGTCATTAGCTACACTCAAAATCCTCTAGTCAATCAGGGAGATGCCATTATCCATCTGGCAATAATTTAAGCCGCTCGCCATGATTAACTCTAATTACGTCCACTTGTAGTCATTCTGATCGGGCAAATTGCGTTTTGATGTGGAATCACATAAAACTACGTTTTAACTGCGATGTGCTTCAGCCATCTGCTTGACGTCTTCGGTGGAAACGCAGCGACGTTCGGAACAGTAAGCCATTAGACTGACTCCATTAAGCATCTGAACCGTACTCACTCTAACCCTAAAATCATCCGTCAAAAACCAACAGCGTTCTTGTCCTTGATTGTTGTCGTAGTCAGTATTGATAGTTAAAATACCGTCTTCCCCAAACCAGTAGCGGCTGATGACAGGTAAACCGTCCACGTAACCCTTATTGCGAATTAATTTACCACTTCGTCCTGTTTCATCATCAGGAACATCAATCAGAATAGCTGCGTAGTTAGGATTTGGTTCTTTTTCTTCCAGGTTATCTTGCCAGCTAAAGCTGCCGCCACCTTTAGCCAGAGCAGGATCGATTTTTTGTGCTTCGCAGACTTCTTTGACTCTAGGATCGTTTTGTTCGATGACTTTGACGATCAAATTGGATTCTCCTGATTCGTCACTAACAATATCAAAGTGATGAACGCTGCGTTCGGTATACCATTTTCCCTCGCTTTTGCGAAAAAACTCCATCATTGTCGTGGGTACAGTTAAACGCATAAAAACTAGCTCCTCAAACATCTGCATCTATATTTTGGTCCTGCGGATATTATCGCAATCAAAGACTAGGATGATTAGACTCAACCGAGCAAATTTAAACTAAGTTAACGATGCAAATATTTTTTCTTTACGTTAATTCTTAAGAATTTGCCCAATCTTTCGCCCACTCTAGAACTTTACGCACCTTTGGCATAGTACTCGCTTGACAATAGAGACGCAGCACTGGCTCTGTGCCACTAAAGCGAATTAACAACCAGGTGTTATCGTCCATTCTGAATTTGTAGCCATCAACATCCAAGCAATCTACTACAGGCATTCCCGCAACTTTAGTAGGAGTTTCCCGTGCCAAACGCTCTAGCAATTTTGCTCTAACTTCCATGTTTGCCAGGGGCAAGTCAATGCGATCGTAATGAGCCGTAAAATTGGTTTTCTGCTGCAGCCGAGCATAGATAGTACCTAAATCTTCGCCCGACTCTACTACGGCTTCTAATACATATAAAGCTGACAGTAGAGCATCTCGTTCTGGAATATGAGTGCCATAGCCGATTCCTCCCGACTCTTCTCCACCGATCATTACTTCGGCTTGCAACATGCGATCGCCAATGTACTTATAGCCAATGGGTGTTTGATACACAGATCTGCCATAGGATTCTGCCAAACGAGGTATGAGATCGGAGCCGCTGACAGTTTTAACTATTTCTCCAGCAAAGCCTTTTCTTTCGATCAAATGTTCGATCAAGATCGGAATCAACACTTGAGAACTCAAAAAATTTCCCTCCGCATCAGCCCCCGCAATGCGATCGCTGTCTCCATCGAACACCAATCCCACTCTCAGGCTATCAGGATGCTGTTTTGCTCCTTCTTTGATCGCTCGAAAGAAATCTGGGAGATATTTTGGCAATGGTTCGGGTGCGCCACCCCCAAACAAAGGATCGCGATCGCTGTTGATTTCTTCCACCGCACAGCCTAAAAGGCGTTCTAAGCCAGTTGCTGCTGCACCGTGCATTACATCGACATAGACTTTAAGCTTTTCTGAAGCGATCGCGTTTTTAATAGCTCCGATATTTACCTTCTGGCGTAAACCTTGGCAATAACTTACCCAAGGATCGAATGTCTCTAGTTTTCCTGGCTTTTCGGCTTTTGACAAAGGTTGACCAATTTGTGCTTCAATCTTTTCGGTGATCTCAGGAGGAACAGAGCCACCAAAAGCGCTCTTTACTTTTAATCCTAAATAAGCAGCGGGATTATGGGAAGCAGTCATTACTATCGCACCGAGAGCGTTGTAGGCTTTAGCAGCCCAACTAAATGCTGGAGTAGGGGCATAACACTCTGATAGCAAAACATCAAATCCCGATTCAATTAAAGACTCTGCGGTTACTCTAGCAAAATCTTCCGCCATAAAGCGGCGATCATAACCTACAATTACTGTACGATTTGTGGCAACTTCTCCATAACTGTCAGCCAAAACTCTAGCGGCGATCGGAGCTAACATAGCAACACGCTCAAAGGTAAAGTCAGCTGCAATTACTCCACGCCAGCCGTCTGTACCAAACTTAATTGGATTAACAGTAAAAGCCATAAAAATAAAGATTTAAATATTTACGATGATGACACTTTCCAGATTAACTGTTTCTAGCTAGTTTGAAAACTGAAGATTAATCAAAGAGATAGTTTTACTAAAAGTCAATCTCGATTCAATTCAATTTCTCGCTCTTGCTCGATATTGCTCATCAGATCTATTAATCTCATCCTTTCAATATAAGGCCAACCACCTTTTTCTTCTATATCTTTGACAAACTGATATAGATCGTTCCTAGTTTGGGGTAAGGCTCCTTCAAAAAACTCTACTCTAATTTGACGATGGATTTTTTCTAGATCCCTCAGTAAAGAGAGCAAAAATAGACTGTCACCACGACGATCTTCTGCTAGAGTACGAATATTTTTTGCTGCCTCTCCTAAGACATTGTCCGAACTGACTTTACTTACATCTCGATCTTGAGTCATTTATTTGCAGTAGAGTAAAATTAAACTTTGTCTACTCTATACAAAGTTTACCCTTTTTGTAGTTAAATATAAGATTTTCATCCAATCTTGCTCTCTTCAGTGGCGATTTTTTAGACATAATCTTTAACACTCGAAAGCAAACTTATATCCCCGTCCTTATCTCCCTATTTTTCTACTTTCAAATCTTGGCAAACTTCTTTCGAGAATAAATTCAGCGTCAAGCGGATTATTAGTAGTCCTTATTTGGTAGAGTATATAGCATCTATAAAAATGGGTAAATTCATAAAAACAGCCTATTTCCGACATCTTTCGCGCTTGATGTCATCTATAGCTCTGCTGTAAAGAGCAGAACTATAGATGATTATCTTCCGCAGTTAAATCTAAAATTGACAAAATGAAGTTGACTATGAGATACCGTACGATTATTGCTAGCTTAATGGCTTTATGCTTGAGCGTGCTAACAGCCTGTGGTGATTCCACAGAATTAAGCAGAAATGAATTGACCTACGACGATATTGTAAATACTGGGATAGCTAATACTTGTTTGGAGTTGCCAGATAGCAGTCGCGGTACTATTCCCATCACTGCTGGCGAATCCTATGCAATTCGCGATCTTTGTTTGGAACCTAGAGAATATTTCGTTAAGGAAGAACCAGTCAGCAAACGTCAAAAAGCTGAGTTTGTTCAGGGTAAGCTTTTGACTAGATATACCTCTAGTTTAGATCAGATACAAGGCACTATCGATGCTAATGACGACGGCACTTTAACCTTTACTGAAATTGATGGAATCGATTTTCAACCTGCCACTGTATTACTACCTGGTGGAAAAGAAGTTCCTTTCTTATTCACGATGAAAAAGCTAAAAGCAACTACTACAGCTAGTGCCGATAGCATCAATACTTCCACTGACTTTGAAGGCGAATTCGATGTTCCTTCTTATCGAGGACAAGTATTTCTAGATCCCAAAGGACGTAGTTTAGCTAGTGGTTACGACAACGCCGTAGCTTTACCTGGACTTGCCGATGACTCTAGATTCTCTAATGCTAATGTTAAAGAATTTGTTTCTCGCAAAGGCACAATGTCTCTTAATATCACCAAAATAGATAGCGAAACTGGAGAAATTGCTGGCGTATTTGAAAGCGAACAACCATCTGCTACTGACTTGGGTGCAGAAGAGCCTGAAGAAGTAAAAATTCGTGGAATTTTCTACGGCAGAGTTGAATCTAATGCTTAATCTTAAGTAGGCTTAATTTTAACTATTTAATTTACCAGCTTGTTAAAGCTAACATTAGAGTAAAAAGGGAAGCACATGCTTCCCTTTTTATTGTTTTTTTATTAGTAAAAATACTCATAAAGGTTATTTATACGGAAAATTTTAAGTAGAATCCTCGTCTTAATTCTAACTTTATAAACTAAAAATAGTAGAAATGCTGTTGTCTGAAATAGAGAGTAAACAATAAGCTAAAAAAGTCTTGAGAAGAATTTTATTTACATTAGATAAGTTATTAGCTTTTAAATTTTATATTGCTCTCTATCCAGGAATAAATTAATGACAACTTGCGTTAATAAAAATATTAAAATAGATAGTCTTCATTTATTTCATCGATATCAAAAAAACAAAACTACTGATATCCGCAATGAAATTATGGAATTAAACTTTGGACTAGTAAAGAAAGAAGCATATCATTGGATGAATCAGTGTAATGAGAGCTATGAAGATTTACTACAGGTTGGCTCTATTGGATTAATTAGAGCTATCGAACGTTTCTGTGTAGAAAAAGGAAATGCCTTTAGCTCTTTTGCTATCCCATATATTCGAGGTGAAATTCAACATTATCTCAGAGACAAGAGCTGTACGTTGAGAATTCCTAGAAGATGGCTCGAACTCAGGCAGCAATCGATCGCCTTCGTCCATAACTTTAGAGAAAAAAATCATCGTCAACCAAGCAACTTGGAAATTGCAGAATATTTGCAGGTATCGATTAAAGAATGGCAAGATATCAAATTAGCATATCAAAATCGCAAACCACTTAGTTTAGATATTGCTGTTAATAATGATGTCGAAAGTCAAACGAGTTTGGGAGATTTAGTAGCAGATCCTAAATATCGTAGTTTTCACTTAGTTTATGAAGATAAAGTACGTCTACAGCAAGCTTTGGGAGAATTGGAAGACCGAACCAGAAATGTTTTAGAATTTGTTTTTTTGCACGATTTAACTCAAAAAGAAACCGCTAAAGTCTTAGGTATTAGCGTAGTCACTGTTTCCCGCCAATTAAAGAAAGGATTGAATTTACTCAAGAAATCAATGGTACAGGAAAATCAATAATATTTTGAAATATGGCTGATTTTAAAATCAATTGCTATGTTGGAGTTTCAGTCGAGCTATATCAAACTTAATTTTGATAGATAAAATCGGCTAATTTAATTGCTGAGCTAAATATTAAAGAGGATCGATTAGTAGATTCTTGTCTTTTTATTATGAATAAAACAGTATTATTGGCATTAACCATTATCATCACTTCAATGGCTGGAGGCTGCTCTTTCTTAGGAAATGCGAAGAAGGATTTTGATGAAAGTACGAGTAAGCCTCTTCCCAAAGTTAAATCTACAGCCGCACCAGTAGAGACAGCAGAGACAGAAGAGGAGGAAGAATTAGCCGAATCCGAAGAAGATACGGAAGCTACTCAAAAAATTGCAGGTTTGATACCGACAACTGATGCAGAGACAAGAGTAAGAAATATTGTTCGAGGCAGACAAGATCCTTTCTCTGTTGTTTCTCTTGTGCCTAAAATTGAAATTGAAGAGGCAGAAATAGATTTACCTCGACCATCTAATATTCGCAACGATAGAGAACGCACTCGTCAGAGTCGCGACACAGATAGCAACGATAAACCACTCAGTTTAATCGATGAATTTAGAACAGAACTAGCGCAACAAGTCGTTATTTCTGGTTTGTATGAATCTAATGGCTCGACTAAAATAATTGTTCAGGCACCAGAAGAGGACAACAGTCGCTACGTCGAAGTTGGTCAATATCTATCTAACGGTCAAGTATTGGTTAAACGTATCGATCCCTATCATTTTCCTACCCCTCTGGTAATTCTGGAGCAGTCAGGAGTAGAGATTGCTAAAGAAATCGGAGAAACAGCGACAGATGGCAAAAGTAGAGTTGGTAGTTTACCTCTAGATCAGTCTGGAAATCGAACTATTGTTTCTGGCGTTTCTTTGAGTACAGAAGATATTAGATAGTTAACACTTACTGTATTCCAGGCTATTATCTTCACAGCGATCGCTTACTTGATTGATTAAAGCGATCGCTTTTTGCATTGTTATTTCTACCCCTAATGCAAAACAAAATATAGATTATGTCTATAAAATATTAATAGTCATAGATAGTTAGGTATCAAGCATAAAATTTATGAATGAAAAAGCAGGGTTGCTAGAAGCTATTGCTGGCAAAAATCGTGGTTTACTGGCTAATGAAATCGATAATGTCAAAGTTCTCTCAGCAATTCAACACTTAGAAGATATCAATCCTACTCGCAAACCTTTAGAAGCGAAAGAATTGCTACAGGGAGATTGGCGATTGCTGTACACCACGAGCAAAGGTATTTTAGGTTTAGACCGTTTTCCTTTGTTTAAGCTAGGGCAAATTTATCAATGTATCCGCACCTCTGAAGCAAAAGTTTATAACATTGCCGAGATCGTTGGTCTGCCTATGCTAGAAGGTTTAGTAAGCGTAGCAGCAACCTTCGAACCAGTATCAGAAACCCGCGTTAACGTAATTTTTGAAAGATCCATAATTGGCTTGCAGAGATTTTTTAGTTACAACACTCCCAAAAAATTTATTCAGCAGATCGAATCGGGAAAAAAGTTTCTACCTTTAGATTTTAAAATCGACCGACAAGACCAAAAAGGCTGGTTAGAAATTACTTATCTCGATGAGGATATGAGAATTGGTAGAGGTAATGAAGGAAATGTTTTCGTCCTTACCAAAGAGGCTAATTTTGCCTAATTACATTTGCATAATTCCTACTGTCAGCTGCAATACGACCGCAATAATGGAGTGTTATCCGTAAATCTGGTAGATCGAGAAAGTTTTACAATCAACAACAAGTAAAAAAGAATTTTTATTATGTTACGAAAAATTGTAATTCTGTTCGTGTCATTGTCGCTGTGTTGGACTACAGTTAGCTGTTCGGGTTCTTCAACTTCGATGCAGTCTCAGCCAGCTTTTAGCAATAATGCTAGTCTCCAGTCTGCACCATCGACAATCGAAGATGGTAAATATCCCATACAGCAAGCTACCTATGACGATGTCAGCGGTGAATATAGTCTGATGTTGTTAAATACTCCCCCTGGAAGTTCTCCCATACTCCAAACCGCGCAGGTACAAATGGCGCGTATCGGTGAAGAAGCTGCAGCCAATGGAGAAGAGACTTATCTTCAGGTAGATGATGGTCAACCCACAATGTATTTAACTCCAGATTTTAGAATCGAATACGTTCATAATGTTACAGAGACCCAAACTAATCCTCAAACTGGTCAACCTCAGACCGTGGTAGTCAGAAGAGAATCTAGCTTTTGGACTCCTTTTGCAGGCGCTTTAGCGGGACAAGCCATCGGCAATATGTTATTTCGTCCTCAATATTACATTCCTCCCGTGTATCAGCCTGGTGGAATCTTAACTGGTTATGGCGGTTACGGTAATAGCTACTCTCAGGCAGTAAATCGCTATCAAGAACGTTATAATGCACCTCCTGCAGCGGTCAAAAATCGCCGTACTTTAAGAACGACTGGTAGCGTGCGTAATGCTTCTAAGAGCAGACCAAGCAAATCTTTGAAAAATAACAGTCGAGCCACTGGTTCGGGGATTGGCTCTAGCACCCTCCGCTCTTCAGGTAAATCCAGACAGCTAAAAAGGAGAGGCGGGAGCTTTGGTAGTAGTTCGGGTATGAGAAGATCCACCCGTAGCTTTGGTGGTGGAAGAAAAAGACGATAGTTATCGCAGATAGAGCGCTTTTTAGCTTGAAGCAATCATCTCGTTGAGAACGGTTTCAACTCGCTCCACTTGTTTGGGTGCTTCTATCTGTCGAAATAATTTAACTGCACGGCGAAGAAAGTAAATACTCTTGTTCGCCTGTTTTTTTTGCTTTAAAGTTATTCCCAGCTGAAAATAAGCTTCTGCCAGATCGCATTTTGCATCTATTTTCTCTAGCGATTCTATGGCTTGATGGTGATAGTATTCTGCTTCCTCTAGGTTATTCCTATGACGCTCTACATTGCCCAACCCAGTTAATGATTTTGCTTTTATTTGAGTAAAGTTACCCTCTTGAGAAAAGAGAATTGTTTTTTGCCAAACAGCTTTTGCCGATGCGATGCGCTGATAATTAAATAATATCTGACCTAAAATCTGCATAAAGTAGGCAAATCTACCAGTGTTGTATGCTTCGTTTTCTAGCTCGATAATTTGATGATATAAATGCTCCACAATCGCGTTCGACGAATCAAAGCCAATCAAGTGAGAACGAACCAAAGCTAGACCCAAAGAAGCTTTTTCCGACCAAGAATGATGTTTGGTATGACTGGCTAGATCGATTACTTGTTTAAATAAATCTGCTGCTGCAGCTAGTTCCCACAGGTCGATATTATAGAGTCCCCAGCTAAGAAGCGAATCCACTTCTAACATTCGCCAGTAGTAAAGTTCGTGTTCGCTATCTGGCGTGGCAGAAATTGACTGCAAACAATTTTGACTGATCGCGATCGCTTTTTGCTGACAAGAGATCGCTCGATAAACCTTTCCTGTCGTCCAGTATAAATCGCCCAGAATATTGTTTAATTCGCTGCGATAGCGAGGATATTCGACTTTGTCAATGATGCCCTCAATGGCAGTTAATAAAGGCTGGATAATTCCCAAGCGGTACATAGTCGTTCCCAAAGTCAAAAATTGACCCCATTGGTTTTCTCTGCCGTGCAAGATTACTTTAGCTGCCAAATCATAGTCAGAAGTCTCA
>JBCDCO010000002.1:0-52486 GCA_039181635.1 Cyanobacteria bacterium P01_G01_bin.19
AAGCGTCAGTGTAATAAGAAAGAAATTAGCTGGATCGAAGAGCAAATCGGGCTTCAGTCGCAACTGAAATAAACTATCAGTCGCGAGTAAAAACCAAATCTTTGTCATTTGATAGCTCGCGATTAAAACTATATCCTGCTGTAGTAAATCCTTTTATATCTTCAACCTTTTCAATTCGATTTTTGATGATGTAAGCCGACATCATACCGCGAGCTTTTTTAGCATAAAAGCTAACTATCTTATATTTACCGTTTTTCCAATCTTTAAATATGGGAGTAATAATCTCTCCTTTTAACAGCTTGGGTTGTACTACTTTAAAGTATTCGTTAGAAGCTAGATTAACGACAATTTGGCTATCTAACTTTTTCAACTGCTGATTAATTACATCAGTTATCTTATCTTGCCAAAATTCGTAGAGGTTACTGGCAGATAGTTTTTGCAGCTTTGCATGGGCTAGCTTAGTACCCATTTCCAAACGATAGGGCTGAATTAGATCTAACGGTCGCAGAATGCCATACAATCCAGATAAGATCCTCAAGTGTTCTTGGGCGTACTCAAAATCCTGGGAGTTAAAACTATCGGCATCTAATCCCTGGTAAACATCTCCTTGGAAAGCGAGTAAAGCTTGTTTGGCACTGGCATCGTCGAAGTTTGATTGCCAGGCTCGATAGCGTTCGGCATTTAATTTGCCTAGCTTATCGCTGATTTTCATCACTGTAGAAATTTCGGCTGCAGACAAAGTTCGTAACTGCTTAACTAATGTTTCAGTATCGGCAAGAAAAGCAGGTTGGGAACTAGGGCGATCGCATTTACTAGGTGTTGTAAAATCTAGAGTTTTGGCGGGAGAAAGGAGAATCAACACGGATGTTTAGTAAGGCGGTAAAAATGGCTCGGATACAATTCTAATCATATTTATCGCATCCGAGCAATCAATCTAGCGATCTTAGCTCTAAACTAAACTGCAAGAATCGCGGAAAAAAGTACGTAGCAGCGTGGTAGCAAACAATAGTTTGATTATTTCTAAACTCCAATAGCCCAAGTGCATTACTGTCATAGTGGTGGAGTTTACCTCACTAGTATTAGAAAATACATCTAGAGACATGCCCGCACTACTCATTTGTGGGGTAAAAACGTAGGTGTAAACTAAAGCAATTAACAATAAAGTAGATGCTAGTAAAACAGATTTATAGCTAACTTTTTGATTAAAGCAATCGCTAAAACGGTAAACTAGGCATCCCGCCAGAACAGTGGCAGCGCAAAGCAATTCTACATGATTAAAAGTACCAAAAATTACGTATCCAGCACTAGCAAAACTAGACTCACTCATCATGCCAGTAGTCAACATTCCAGGAACAATGAGAAAGTCGAAAACCAGACTACTACTGAGCCAAAATCCTAGAGCAATCATGATTATTGTCGACCAGCTAATCGGTTTAGCTATACGAGGAGAAGAAACTTCCATAAGATAATATTTATTAGCATTACAAGGATAATTACTCTTAAAGCTTAACTAACAAATATTCGTTCTCGTATAACGAATAGTAAAGTCTTTTAAACAACCGTTACGTCCGATCTCAGTCAGCATCAATACTTAGGTATTCATACTTATTTGTTCTTTGAGTATTCTTGTATTTCTTGAATTGAAAATAGAGCTTTAAACTCTATTCCTTTGGACTGATAAAGTTCTCTTCCGCCTTGTTCTCTATCTACCAAAGAAAGAATTTGCGTAACTTCATAACCAGCATCTCGCAATCTCTCAACTGCAGTTAGTGCTGAGCCTCCAGTCGTCACAACATCTTCCAAAACAACGATCTTGGCGCCTGGTTCTAGAGCAGGTCCTTCTATGTAAGCTTTGGTACCATGTCCCTTGGGCTTTTTACGAATAATCAAAGCTGGAATCGGTTGATTTTGATATGCAGAAACTACGCTAACAGCAGAAACCATGGGATCTGCACCTAAAGTTAAGCCAGCGACTGCACCAGTATCCTCAGGCAATAATTGCAGCAGCAAACGACCCAAAGCCAATCCGCCTTCTGCTCTTAAAGTTACCTGTTTGCAGTTGATATAGTACGAACTTTTGGCTCCTGAAGAGAGAGTAAAGTCTCCTTCTACATAGGCATATCGAACAATTAAATCTAATAGTAATTGTCTGAGAGTTTCGTTGTTGGCAGAGGCTAAAGATAAATCATTAGTTTGATTTGTATTCATAGATCGCGGACAAAATTACGAACTAAATATGTAAAACAGAATTTATTGTATAGCTTTACCAATTTTTTTTGTTTTTTCTACTTTTGAGAATTTGAATCTTACTATTGCGCACATAAAAGCGCTTAAGATCTCCATCGCGTCAATTATCTAGAATAAAACTTAAATTGAGCGCAATACGCCGCACAAAATATAGATAAATATGCGCTGTTCTTTCTTAAAATCTTCAGCTAGGATTGAGCAGAAGTTTATTAATTAATTAAATTAATGTCTATTAACTTTACTAAATTAACCACAATATTGTTAGTAACTGGTGCTGCCAGCGTATTGTCCTTACCGACAAAAGCAGAAATGAAACCTTTGGACGAGCAATTCCAAGATGCTTATTTCTCTAATGGTAAAAATGCTTTCGTTCAGAGTAATATTTTGAATCAGGCAAATACTATCGTCGGCTTTACAGGATTTCCCGAACAGCACATCAATAGAGACGGACAGGCAGTAGATAAAGTATATCGAGAAGGAATGGCAAGACAGTCATCAATGGGAGAGCGCATGATGACTAGAGATCTATCTAATCCTTACGATACTTCCATCAGAGAGAATCCTAGCTATAGTGCAATTAAATAACACTTTCTCTCCACTTAAGTTTATGACTCTCAGTGAAATTTGCTGGGAGTTTTTATTTTGCCATCAATTAAGATTATTTTTGAGAGTAAAGTACAGAACTTGTAAGATAAAAATTAAAGTTTAATATCTTTACATGACGGAATCGTCCCAAACTATTCAATTACCCAACAGCGAAAGCGCGATCGCCTTAGCAGGAAGCAAAGAACAAAACCTCAAACTACTCTCTCGACATACAGGAGTCACTTTGGTGCTGCGAGGACAAGATCTATTAATCAAAGGTCAGGAAAAAGCAGTTACCAGATGTAGCAAGGTAATTAGAACCTTAGAACCTTTGTGGTCGTTGGGAAAAGCCATACACGAGCCTGATATCTTAACGGCATTTCAGGCGATCGATACGGGTAGAACGGAAGAATATAACGAACTGCAAAAGAATGTTTTGGCACGAACCAAAAAAGGCGAAGTTATTCGAGCTAAAACATTTAAGCAAAAACAGTATATCAAAGCAATTCAAAAACATGATGTTACCTTTGGTATTGGTCCAGCAGGTACGGGTAAAACATTTTTGGCTGCAGTATTAGCCGTCAAAGCTTTATTGAGCGATGAATGCGATCGCATTATCTTGACTCGCCCTGCGGTAGAAGCAGGGGAAAAACTAGGATTTTTGCCTGGAGATTTGCAGGAGAAGGTAAATCCATTTTTGCGCCCGCTATATGATGCACTATACGAGTTTATAGACGCTGAAAAGATTCCCGATTTGATGGAGCGAGGCAAAATTGAGGTTGCTCCATTAGCTTATATGCGGGGACGCACTTTATCAAATGCCTTTGTAATTGTGGATGAGGCGCAAAACACTACTCCCGCACAACTAAAAATGGTGCTAACTCGTTTGGGATTTGGTTCCAAAATGGTCGTTACAGGAGATATCACCCAAACAGATCTTCCATCTAACCAAGATTCTGGACTAATTGTATCCCGACGCATCCTGCGTAATGTAGAAGGAATCGCTTTTTGCGAACTGACTCAAGCCGATGTCGTTCGACATCCTTTAGTGCAAAAGATTGTTGCCGCTTATGAAAAATACGAACAATAATCATTGAGCATTGAGCATTGAGCATTTATCACTTGCAAAATCGGCAATAAATTATGTAGCAATTCTCGAACTTGTGAAGTGTGCCCTATCGCGAACCAACCACTAACCACTAACCACTAACCACTAACCACTAACCACTAACAATCCATCAGCCATGAACAATCAATCCCCGTCTAATTACAGAAACCTTTCACCCTTTACACTTTCAACAATCCTTTAAGGTTGTTATAACAGTGTATATTTATCCATTCCAGCACAGGAGCGATCGATGAAAGCAATTATGGTGGTCGGGACAACGTCTCATGCAGGAAAATCTTTCCTGACTGCTGCATTGTGCCGTATCTTAGCCAGACATGGTTGGCGAGTTACGCCCTTTAAAGGACAAAACATGGCATTGAATGCCTATGTCACCTCCACAGGAGGAGAGATAGGTCACGCTCAAGCTGTTCAAGCTTGGGCTTCGGGAGTTGCCCCCAGAGTTGAAATGAATCCTATTTTACTCAAGCCGCAAGGCAACATGACTTCTCAAATAATCATTAAAGGTAAATCTGTCGGCACGGTCAAAGCGACCGAATATTATGAGAAATACTTTGAGTTGGGCTGGGAGGTAATTCAGGAGTCTTTATACCGTCTCTCTCTAGAATTTGACATGGTGGTGTGCGAGGGGGCGGGAAGTCCTGCGGAGATCAATCTCAAGCATCGCGATTTGACCAATATGCGGGTAGCAAAGCATCTCAACGCGCCGACTATTTTAGTAGTAGACATCGAGCGAGGTGGTGCATTTGCTCATGTGGTAGGTACTTTAGAACTATTAGACCCTCAAGAGCGATCGCTTGTTAAGGGAGTAGTAATCAATAAGTTTAGAGGTCAAAAAGAACTATTGGACTCGGGAATCAAATGGCTGGAAGAAAAAACCAAAATTCCCGTACTAGGTGTAATTCCCTGGAGTCATCAAATGTTTCCCTCAGAAGACTCTTTAGATTTGTTAGAGAGAAATCGCCGTCGCAGTAGTCAAGATATTAATATTCACGTTGTTAAACTGCCTAGAATTGCTAATTTTACCGATTTCGATCCTCTAGAAGCAGAATCATCTGTCTCGGTTAACTACATCGATATTCAAGACTCTTTGGGTCATCCAGATGCAGTAATCATTCCTGGCACAAAAACTACCATTCCTGATTTATTGGCAATGGAGAGAAGCGGTATGGCAGAGCAAATTAGAAACTATGCTGCGGCTGGAGGAACAGTACTGGGCATTTGTGGCGGCTATCAAATATTGGGACAGCGAATAATTGACCCCGAAGGAATTGAAGGGGAGTCGGGAGAATTTAATGGATTGAACCTATTGCCAATTACGACTATTCTTTCTCCCAATAAAGTCGCTCGCCAAAGACAGGTCATTTCAGAATTCCCCCAAGCGGGTTTACCCGTAGATGGTTATGAAATTCATCAAGGTCGCAGTCGGATCAATCGGCGTCTGAGAGAGAGTTCTGACGATTATCTACCTATTTTTGACGATTCTGCTTTGGGTTTAGTTGATAAAAGCCAGGCAATTTGGGGTTGTTATATTCATGGTCTATTTGACAATGGTGCTTGGCGACGCTCTTGGATCAATCAATTACGCAAGCAAAGAGGCATGTCTTCTCTAGCAACGGGTATTTCTAACTATCGCGACCAAAGAGAAGCGACTTTGAATATTTTGGCAGATATTGTTGAAAAAAATCTCGATTTAAAAGCAATTTTATCCAGCCAATATTAATTATTCAGATTCAGATCCAAGAAAATAGTTATTTACTATGTGCTGCAAATTTTGGCAACAAATAAATCGAGAAGTAATCTAGCTTGTTTTTCCAGCCTTAATCGTGCTATCCCATATTTAGTAGATGGGACAAATTATGAGTGTTAAAGTTTCTTTTCAACCAGATAACATTACAGTAGAAGCAGAGCCAGGAGAACCTATGCTGCAGGTGGCAGAAAGAGCAGGAGTATTTATCGCTACTGGTTGTTTGATGGGTTCTTGTCATGCTTGTGAAGTAGAACTAGGCAGTGGAGAGGCTGTATGTGCTTGTATTAGTTCTATACCTGGAGATAGTGCTGAATTGACAATTGAAGTCTATGAAGATCCTACTTGGTAAGCCTAATTTAGTTTGAGAGATTGACTAAAAATTTCTCAATCTTGCTTTAATAGCCAGAAGGCTGTGTAGGTCATATTAGAATCGTCTGGCTGAATCAAAATAAAGTGTAGTCCTTTTGCAGCCTGTTTTTTTTGCTCGTAGTTTTTGGCAATTTCTGCAGCTTGCTCGGATTCAAAAGTATTGAAGATCCATCGATCCACCAAACCAGTTTCGAGAACAAAGCCTCCCGATCTACCGACTTCGGTGGGAATATAGTTGAGAAATACAGGATTTTCTCGCTCGATCCATCGAGCAATTTGCATCGATTTTCTGCCTCCATAGACCACTACCCCAGGAACAGAAACGTCTGAAGCAACGCCTAAGTTCAGGGGATATAAAGATTCTGGCAAACGGCATATAGGAAGAGGACGATCTCGAAACAAATCGACTATTTGACCCGCTTTAATATTGGCTATTTGCCACTCGTCTCCCCATAAGTTCTCTGGTAATGCTTGAGGAACTGGCTTTTCCAGCTTGATTGGATTGTAGTTGGGATATCTCTCTTCGTATTTTTGAACCAAAACTGTTTTCAATACTTCAGTATTTCTGGTAGCTTCGACTGTAATGTTTAGCTGCTGGCAAGCATTACTAATTAAGCCTAATGATTGAGGACGAAACACCTGAATTTTGTCTGGTAGCTTGGATTTGGAGATATTTTGAATTTGTTCGGCAAGCCAATGAGAGTTTGCTTGGTTTCCGTAACACTGGACGCTGTAGACTTTGTATTGTCTTTTGGATTCTGATGTATCGATCTGTTCGCAGATAGTAAGTTCCCAAAGTTTTTGTTCTCCCAAGGAAGAGGGAAGATAATAAAAGTCAGCTTGCCATATAGTCATAATACTTTCATTTTATCAGTTTGCAAGCGATCGCCCGAGCCTTGTCATAATCGATTTTACCGCGATCGTTCCGTGGCAGAGTATCAACTTTTAACCAATGTTTGGGCTGTTTGTATTTACTCAGTTGCAATCCTATTTTTTGCTTTATCCAGTCGAGATTTAAATCTGATTGGATAGGGATGTATAAAGCTGTAACTGCCTGTCCCCATCGGCGATCGCTTATACCAAGTACACATACATCTTTTACTAGCTTGGTAGCTAAGATAACCTCCTCCACTTCAGCAGGAAAGACATTTTCTCCTCCCGTAATAATTTTCTGGCTGTTTCTACCTACCAGATGTAAATAGCCTTCAGAATCTAAGTAACCGACATCATCAGTAGCAATAAAATTAGATTGTTGGAAAAATTTGGGATAGTAACCGTAGCATAAAGACTGGCATTCCAGAGCGATCGCGCCAGGCTTATTGGTGGGAGCGTCGATTACAATTTTGGCATGAGGTAAAACCAAACCGTTACTATTGTTTCCCTCTAGAAAATCTTCTGGTTTTAAGGCTACTATTCCCGATGCCGTTTCTGTCATTCCATAAATTGGCGCGAGAGGAAGATTATGTTCTCTGGCTTGAACTAAAAGCGATCGCGGTATACTCGCACCCCCTAGCAAGATCGTTTTGAATTTTTTTAGCCAGGTAGGATTTGTGTCGATGATAAACTGCAATTGAGTGGGAACTAAAGAAATAAAAAAATCCGAGGAATTATGGATAGAGGGAAATTTTTTAATTAGCTGATAGTTGCATAAAATTAAGTTTCCTTGAGTCGAAAACGAACGCATGAACTGCATTAATCCGCTGACGTGATACAAAGGAAGAGTGCAGCATGAATTGATTTTTTGGCAATCAAAATACTTCTGAAATCCAATTACAGAAGCTTCTAAAGTCGCCCACGTATGGATAGCAAACTTGATTTTGCCCGAACTTCCTCCCGTGGGAATCATGATGAGAGATTCGGAACAGGAGTTGGTTTCAAGTTGTTCTGGCTTGCTCGTTGGTAATTTGATATGTGAGATTAAATCTTTAATTCCAGACTCGGCAAAGATTGAATCTGGTTCGACTAAACTCAATACTTGTCGCCATTCTTGCTGTTGCCAGTTTGGATCGCAAAGAAATATACGAACCTCACTAATTATTGCCCCTAGAAAAGCAGTCAAAAATTTTACAGGATTCGATTCGGCAATAAATATATTTAACTTAGCCGATGAAGAATCATTTAAAGACGATATGTCTGCAACAACTGCTTCAACTTCTTTAATTAAGGTTGAAGTAATATTTTGGCTTGGGATAACACTTGATCGCTCTTTATTTAGATCTTTTGTATACTGCCAGATAAAAGCGCGATCGCCATATTCAATTAAGCGCGTCCATAAGTCTGACTTCATTATCAACAAATTTGAGATAGGTGGGCATAATCAGAAATTGGTTGAATTAATTAAGAATCGATTAATGCCCACCCTACCGATGAATTATCCTTTGACGCAAATAATCTGCTTGAGAGTAGCGACAACCTCGACTAGATCAGCTTGATTTGCCATCACTTCTTCTATCGGCTTGTAAGCCCCAGGAATTTCATCGATAATCTTGCTATCTTTGCGACATTCTACGCCTTTGGTTTGTTCGATGACATCTTCAACCGTAAACTCTTTTTTGGCTTTGGTACGGGACATTAATCGCCCTGCGCCGTGGGAACAAGAGCAATAGCTGTCATGGTTTCCCTTACCTTTAACAATATAGGATTTAGTTCCCATCGAACCAGGAATCATTCCATAATCTTCGGTTTGCGCTCTTACCGCGCCTTTACGGGTGACATAAACATCTTCGCCAAAGTGGACTTCTTTTTCGGCATAGTTGTGATGACAGTTTACCGAGAGTAAAGGCTTGGTTTCTTTGCCTCCTGTGACAAATTCCTCTACTACTTTTTTAAATCTTCCCATCATCACATCGCGGTTAAAACGAGCATAATCTTGCGCCCACTGGAGATCGCGCCAGTATGCCTCAAATTCGGGCGTGCCCGCGACAAAATAAGCCAAGTCAGGATCGGGCAAGCTAAGATTTGCTAGTTCGGCGAGTTTTTTACCCGTTGAAATATGACACTGAGCTAGTTTGTTACCAATGTGTCTCGAACCAGAATGCAGCATCAGCCAAACGTAATTATCTGTATCTAGGCAAAGTTCGACAAAGTGATTTCCACCACCAAGAGAACCCATTTGCTGTAAGGCTTTGTTGTCTAAATCCTGGACTCCTGGATGTAGTTCCTTAAAATCTCTCCATCCTTGCCAGTTGGTAACATCTTTATCGATTCGCTTGTTACCCCATCTACCAACGGGAATCGATCGCTCGATTTGGTGACGAATTTTTTTTAGTTTGCCTTCAACGAGATCGCCAGTGAAAGGCATTTTAACAGCAGCCATCCCGCAGCCAATATCCACTCCGACAGCCGCAGGAATCACAGCATCTTTAGTAGCAATGACCGAGCCGACTAATGCCCCTTTGCCTAAGTGAACGTCAGGCATCAATGCTACGTGCTTAAATACAAAGGGCAATGATGCTACATTTTGCGCCATTTGCGCTTCTCGCTTGTCAAGTTCGTGGTTTGCCCAAGATAATATGGGTTTGGTACTAGATAGATTCAATTGTTCGTGTGGCATGGCGTTTAATTTTAAACTACATACATATTACATTGCTTTTGATGGTTTGGAGAAAAAGAATATAAAGATATACTAAAAGCTGATTTAACAAAACTTAATAAATGAACAGCTCCAACTGGCGAGAGAAATTTGATTTACCCCCTTTATTTTGGCTGATTGCTCTAATTGCCTTAATCAATGCGATAAGCTTCACGATTATCATCCCCCTGCTATACCCTTATGCCAAGCAGTTCGGGTTGAGCGATTTACAAGCCAGTTTGTTAACCACAGCTTTTGCCCTATCGCAGTTTTTTGGTACGCCAATCTTGGGTAAGATGTCCGATCGCTTGGGACGTAAATACATTTTAGTTTTTAGTTTGGCAGGAACGATGTTAGCTAACCTACTAGCTAGCGTAGCTGGAGTTGCTTGGTTGCTGTATGCTGCTCGCATACTAGATGGCTTAACGGGAGGCAATACATCTGTGGCAAGTGCGGTAATCAGTGATATCACCACTCCCCAACAGCGTCCTAAAGCTTTTGGTATTTTTGGTGCGACGTTCCGCTTGGGATTTGTGATTGGTCCCGTCTTGAGTTATTTTGCCCAGCAGCTACCGACTTTGCCAGGAGTTTCTGCTTTGGGCATGAGTTTTTTGGTTAGTGCAGCGATCGCCGCTTTTGCTTCATTACTGACTCTATTTTTCTTACCCGAAACTGCTTCGACTCAAGGAGAATTTAAGTTGAGTTGGGATGACTTTGCCTTTGGTAAAATTGCCAAGTCAGCAACTAGACCCAAACTAGGCAAGCTGTTCGTGCTTACTTTTTTGAGTGGCAGTACTTTTACTATCTTTACTTTTGCCTTTCAGCCTTTCTTTATTAATGTTTTAAATCAAGATGCTAAAGGTTTGGCAATTATGTTTGCCTTGGTAGGAATATTAGGTTTTATCTCTCAGGTATTTGCGTTAGAACCTCTGAGTAAAAAGTTCAATTTGATTAATATTATCGGCGTTGCTCTATTTTTACGCGGAATTACCTTTCTAATGATGCCTTCTTTGCCAATTTACAGCGCGTTTGTCATCATCATGGTGATTTTTGGTGTGGTAAATTCTTTTCCCATGCCTCTAATAGATACAGTCCTCTCTCTCAATTCCGATGCTAGAGAGCAAGGAGAAGTATTGGGCATTAATTCGTCTTATCTAAGCATATCCAATGCGATCGGTCCCGTGATATCGGGTTTATTGGTCAGTCTCAATTACACCACTCCTTTATGGATTACAGGAATCTTGACTATCTTGGTTGCGGGTTTTGCGTTCAATCTCAAGTCTCAATTTAAATGCACTAAAGCCAAAATGAATATTTAAACAGTAAAAGTCGATAAAAGTTTCGAGTTATATTCCGTGACTTTTACCGATTACCCAATGACGACGAAAAAATCGAGCCAGAGAAGATTCTTCTAAAGAAAGATATATCGGTCTACCGTGGGGACAGGTACGAGGATTGCGGGTAGCTTGCCACAGATCTAATAAGTTTTGCATTTCTGGCAAACTCAGCACGGTGCCGTTGCGAATTGCACTGCGACAGGCAGTAGCTACCTGAGCAGATCTGAGATCTCCTCCCCAACTCAGTTCGATCAAGGCATCAGCACAGTCATCTCTTTGCGCTAATGCTTTGGGGGCGTTGCGCACTGCCCAAATATTCTCACCAAATGATTCGATATCGATATTAAGGCTTTGTAGTTGTTCTACTTGAGTGGATCTCAGATATTCTAGAGTGATAGAAGTTTTTAGATCGACTAATTCCCAGCAGTCTTGCAGTTGTTCATATAAGACTCGTTCGTGAGCAATATGTTGTTCGACTAACCATACTCCAGCAGGATGTTCGGCAACTATATAGGTTTTGTTAACCTGAGCGACAGCCTTTAATTTTAGAGGATTGTTTTTGGTTGTGTTTGGATTTTTTTCCGCTATGTCTGCAGCTAAATCTTTATCTATCTGATATTTTCCCGAAGCTTCAGCAACTCGCAAGACATTACTCACTCGGCGATCGCTAAATGCCTTAGAAAGATGACTGTCGTTGAGTTTTAAGGCTTGAGCGACAACTTTTTCTACTTCTGTCTGCCAGTAAGTAAGAGAATGGAGATATATTTCTGTTTTGGCAGGATGGCGATTCCAGTCAATTTGGCTGGGACATGTATGTAAGTGTAAAAAACAAACTGGATAGCGATCGCGCGGTAGGGTTTGCGCCATACCACTTAAGATAGTCTGTTCTAATTCTGGCGATCGCACTAAGCGATTATTAACCGATACCTTGACCCAATCTGGACGATGGCGGTGACAGCGATCTGGTAAGCCAATGGTTAACTCGATAATTGAAGATACCGAACTTTCCTTTTCTGAAGGGGTAGGAATTTCAACTCTGATGTATTCTACATCGTTGCTGCTGACCCTTTTGAGAAACTGAGGTAAAACTTCTTTGGCGGTTATTCCAGGACTAATATTGAACCAAGATTTGTTATTTTGTTTGATTTGCCAGGTTGTTTGGGGATGGCACAAAGCAATCTGATGAATCAGTTTCTGGATAGCTTTTAGCTGTTGGGGAAAAGGGGGTAAGCCCCGACGACGAACAGGAATCCTAGCAAATAAGTTAGAAACAGTGACAATAGTCCCAGGAGCGATCGCGATCGCCGATTCTTGAATTGCTTTTCCTTCGTGATATACAACTTTCCAACCGACAGGTTCTAAGCGATCTCTGGTACGGCTGCAAATTGATAAATCTGCCACCTGAGCAATACTGTGCAGAGCCTCGCCTCTAAAGCCCAAGCTGGTAATGTGCCACAAGTCTTTACAGGTGCGAATTTTGCTCGTGCTGTGAGGCTTAATACAAACTTTGAGATCTTCAAGAGACATACCCTTGCCGTTATCCCTTACCTGTACTTGCCAGGAATGAGGATCTAGAGCGATCGATATTCTAGTAGCTCCCGCATCTAAAGAATTTTCGACTAATTCTCTGACTACTGCCGCTAAAGAATCTATCACCTCTCCTGCTGCAATCAGATCTATCACCTCATTTGGCAGAGTTTGAATTTCTGAAGGCATATACATGTAACTCTTTTGATTCAACGGTACTGGAGTTCCCTTCATTGGATCTTATCGCCTCTGGCACGCCATCTCATGTTGGCTTAATTCTTTGATAATAAGCGTTTAGATTTTAGGTGGATATATTATATCAGTTAATAGTTTTTTTGTACTATTACTCAAGCACTCTCTAATTTACTAAACTATACGACGTAAGCCTTTTAACTTCTCACTGCCACTATCTGTAAAAAATATCATGCTCGCGATCTTAATACTTTAATAGTATGAGAGGATAATATCTTGAGAATTTGGGTTGGAGAAAGCAAAGAAAATGTTCCTCTTTTTGATTAGAATGTGGTCTGAATCTTAATTTTCATAGTCGATCTTTGATAGCAATTTACTTGCAAAGATTCAGCAAATTATCTCTGACTTCTAAAGCGGTTGCAGGAGCTAGCAGTACGCCATTACGATAGTGAGCTGTAGCGAGCAAAACATTATTATATCCAGTCAGCTCGGCAATAATCGGCGCGGGTATACCTTCAGGGCGCGGACGTTTACCAGACCATGTTTGCAGGATCTCAGCATCTTTTAATTGGGGACAGAATAAAGTAGCGTTTTCTATTGTTCGATTTAACAGTGCCGCATCAGCAATACTTTCCCCTGTTTCAGAAGGAAATTCTACTGTTGCTCCCAACCAATATTCGCGATCGCCTAGAGGCACGATGTGAATATCACGACCAGAAACAACTGGCTGAAAGTTTACCTTACCCAAAGACTGCTGCAATCTGAATTTAATTGCTTGACCCAATACTGGACGGATAGGAATAGGCTGCTGCAAAGATTGAGTAAGCGCAGTAGAACCCAAACCAGCCGAAATTACTAACTGCTCTACTTCCATATTGCCTTGGGAAGTAACTAATTGTCGGCAAGTAGAAGATTCGTTTTTTTCGTTAGACAGGGTTGAAAAATTTTCTACGGTTACGCCAAACTTAAATTTGACTCCGTTAGCAGTTGCCGCTGCTACAAAAGCTTTCGTCAGTTCGACGGGATTAATTTGCAGATCTTGAGGGGAGTAAGCCGCACCAATAATCTCGTCGCCGACTAAATGAGGACATTGCTCCCGAACATAAGAGCGATCGCCAAGAGTTAAATTCCATCCCGCAGATTGACGAAAATCTCGCAGTTTCTGCCACTTTTCCCAGTTATCTCCTTCAAACAGAAGTTTAAAAATTCCTTGACGATTAACCGAAATATTTAGTCCTGTTTGCTCTTCTAGTTCGGGAATTAAAGTCATATAACGACGAAGGCTAGTTTCCCTAAATCGCCAGGCACGCCCCTTTTTCTTATGGCTTATTATCCCCATCAAGACACCTAAAGCAGCCCCCGTCGAACCCGCAGCGGGAGCTTTCTTTTCTAGGACAGTAATATCTAATCCAGCTACCAAGCTCAACTCATAGGCGATCGCCGCTCCTACCACTCCACAGCCGATAATTACAATGTTGCTCATAGTTTATTCATCCTCGACAAAAAAAAGGCTCGGCAATGCCAAGCCTCTTAAACTAGGGCATGTGATCAATTAGAAAAAAAGAGCTTTTTTCTGATGAGCGCGTTCCCTTGCGCCTTACGGCGACGCGGGGTCGCTCATCTCTTTCAACGACCTACTTCGTCGAAAAATAACCTCCGTAGCATTGCTACTCAGAACATTTTTCTTCTTGTATCTCGCTGAAATCCTCTCAAAAGCATTCTTCCCCTTAATTGATCACACGCCCTAACTGAAACTGAATTGGAAAAAATTATTGCTGTTAAGCATTGTCATTTAGATCGGGAACAATCTCTTCAATCTCGTCCACGGTTTCAGCCACTTCTTGTTTTACGCCTTTAAAAATCGCTTCAGCCGATTCCATTGCTTTTTCTGCTTGATTTTCAGCCTTTTTGGTTTTAGGAATCAAACTTGCATAAGCATCTAGGTCGGATACCATTTCTTTATACTGGCTGACTGCTGTTTTATAGTCTTTTTCATCCACAGCAGCATCAATATTTTCAATATGCTTAAAAATATCTTTGGACATTTCTAAAGCAGGCTCTTGTTCGTCAGGCAGTAAGGCTTTTGATAAATAAGTCAAATCTCTTCTAATTAGACCGAGAGGACCGTGAAGAAAAGTATCTGCATTAACCCAGTCTTCTTTGTCAATATATTGACCTAGCTCTGGTATTCTCTGACGCGCGATGTCTAGAGGAATACGATAAGTAGCAATTTTTTGTAATTTTTCAGGAGTATAGGTTGGCGGTGCAGAAGCTGTCGAGCCACCACAGCTAACCAAAATTGTAGTTGCAAGTACCAATAGTAAGGAAAGAATAGGACGGAAGATCTTCATTTTGCTCAAAACAAACTTTTTACTTTTGTTTAATTTTCTCAGGAAACCTGCACCTTTAGAAAACTTTACGGCGGAAAAACTGAATAATTGCTTGAGAAATATCCGAAGCCCAATGCTCTTGGGGGTAATGTTTTGCCTCGTCTAGTTCTAGTAGATCGATTTCTGAGTTTGTCTGAGTTAGTTTTTTGAGATCGTCCAGCTTTAACCAAGGATCTTTGGAGCCCCAAATTATTAGACTCGGTTTAGACCAAGTTTCTAATCCTGCTTGAATTTCTGCTGTGGTTCGATCTAAATCCAGTTTTTTAAGAATAGTCATCAAAGATCTACCCACTGCCGAACTCTGCAAAAATGGTTTGCGTAGGGTTTCTAAATCTTCATCTGTAATCACAAAACCGCTACCTTTCTCAATAGTGCGATCGACTAGCAGCGGATCTTGAGTCATCATGTCCCCAACCAAAGGTAGACTTAACTGCTTCATCAGCCAAGGAAGCTTAACGCCGCTGGTTAGAGGAGCATTAAGCATAATTAGTCCTTCTACCCGATCAGGATTTTTGAGGGCATATTGCACTCCCACAGACCCCAAAAATCCTTGAACGACTAAATAGAATTGTTCTAGTTCCAAAGCAGCGATCGCTCGTTCTAATTCTGCTAGGAATGCTGCTGGAGTATAGGCAAAATCTTTTGGCTTGGGTTTATCAGAAAAGCCACAGCCAAGCCAATCGAGCGCTGTACTAGGGATATTTTCCTCTTCTAGCAATAGCATCATTTTTTGCCATGTATAGCTATGGGAAGGCAAACCATGTAAAAACAAAATGGGAGTGCGCTCGCTAGCTATTTCTGTTTGGCGATAAAACCATCTAAATTCGCCCGCTTGAATTTTATCTTCTTTAATTGACATTAATTTTTTATCGGTATTAGCTCTTTGGGGAAGCATACACGATTGACGGACGCTAACAGCACAATCTGACTGAGAAAAATGCTAAATAGAAACTTGTATAAAGTTTGGCTAGCTATTTTTTGAAATGTAGCCAATTTTAATGTGAATCTCTCGATTCTTCTTGCAAAGATTCTGCCATTTGCTGAATAGTTTTTTCATCCGAGTCACTAAGAGAAAGCAACTTGCTAGCTTCTGACGACTTGAGAGGACGACTAAACCAGAAACCTTGCATTTGTTGACATCCCAAATCTCTAAGTAGTTCTACTTGTTGTTGAGTTTCTACTCCTTCAGCTACGATTCTCAAATCAAAGCCTTGACCCAATTTTATCAACGCGCTGGCGATCGCCAAATCTTGGGGATTATTTAGTTGTTGAATTAGAGTTTTGTCAATTTTTAAGGTACTTAGAGGAAAATGTTTTAAATATTCCAAGATCGAGAATCCTGCCGCAAAGTCGTCTACAGCAACGCGGACTCCAAGTCTGTTTAGTTGATCGAGAGTTGATTTTGTATATTCGATGTTTTTCAACAGACTAATCGCGCTGATTTCTAATTCTAATAGATTGGGATTTAGATCGGTTTCTGTTAGTATTTGAGCAATTTTCGACACTAAGTTTGTTTGCTGAAATTGTACTGAAGACAAACTGACGGTAATTCTCGATGCAGGTAAACCTTCTTCTTGCCAGGCTTTGTTTTGAGCGCAAGCTTGGCGAATTACCCATTCTCCGATAGGTACAATTAGCTGGCTTATTTCTGCTGACTTAATGAAATTATTGGGTGTAATTAGTCCAAACTCTGGGTGATGCCAGCGTAGTAGTGCTTCTATTGCTTCAGTTTTACCTGTTTGCCAATCTATCTGAGGTTGATAGTACAGCTCAAACTCTTCTTTTTCTAGAGCTTTTTGCAGAGATGCTTCCAATTCTAACGCTACCAATGCCTGAGAATTAATAGATTCGTTGTAAAACTGATAGCTTTGCTGAGATTGGTAAGCTCGTTCTAAAGCGGTATTAGCATTTGCCAATAAGATATTTGTATCTCGACCATCCTGGGGATAAATAGCAACGCCCAAACTACCATTAAGAGTTATTTTAGTTTCTCCTAGCTGAAAAGATTGCTCGACAGATTGCTGGATTCGCTTGTTAATTTTGGCTACTTCCTCGATTCCATTTACCTGAGGCATGAGCAAAGCATACTTATCATCTTCCCAGTGAATAACAGTATCTCCAGAACGCAAGCAAGAGTTAAGTCTTTTGCCTAATGTTGCTAATAGCTCTTTGCTTTTATGCGCTCCCAAATTATTTCTGATGTCGGGCAAAAAGTAAAGCTTACACAATGTTACTGCTATTAGATTTTCGCTTCTTCTGGCATTGGCAATAGAGGTTTCAATTTGCTGTTTGAAAAGATCTGTTGATGAAGAATCAATTATCGGCAAATTTGTCAGCATACTTTTGTTTTGACTGGAAAAATCTTTGATTACTAGGCAAATTATTTCTTGCGATTCGGAGTTAACTAAGTCAATCTCGATCGAAGTTTTAACGCTATCGCCATTTTTATGACCCAGCAAGCACTCCCCTGAAAACAAGTTCTTTTCAACGATTATTCTTTGTAAAACTGACGAGAATTTTTCTGTATCGCAAGCTATTTCGTAGACATTCATGTTCAGCAAATCTGCCTGGGAATAGCCTAATATATCACTGCATGCAGGATTAGCGTCAATTATTTGCTTGGTAGTTGATTCTACTAGAATAATCCCATCGCTGATATGCTGGGTGACTTTACCAAATATATCTGCTTTAGATTTAATTTCTGTTTCTAGCTTTTTTTGTTGAGTAATATCAACAATATAATTTCTTACAACCTTGTTTTCTGGCAAGTAATGGGCAGTTTGCCAAAAAGCTTTGTCGCCAATAACGACTTCTCTATTAATGATATTATCTTTTCCCTGATGAAAAGAAGAAATTAAATTTTCTAATAAAGGATGGCTTAGTTTGCGATGATGTATATCTTTAAAATTAATAATACCAGCCGAATTTATGTAGGTGATATTGCCATATAAATCTATTTCAATAATTGGCTGTGGGCTCAACTCTGTCAAAGATATCTGACGAGCAGAATCTACAAGTGCAGTTTTGCTACTGTTATTAGCTATGTTTTTATTAGTACTATTATTAGCAGATAAATTCGCAGATGAGGCAACAATGGTTTCTTTATTGACTATTGCGCTGCGGTCTATTGATAGTACTGGTTCCTCGATCTGAGATTCCTGGGGAGTGCTTACAGGTACGCCAATCGAGATTTTGTATGCTGCTTGGGCATCACCACTAAACTGAATAGAATCTCCATCTTTTAGTTCGTGAACTAGGGTCTTTTTACCATTAATATAGATTCCATTTCGACTGCGGTTTCCCTGTAAATCTCCATCTAATACCCAGTAAGAACACTTGCTGGTTTTAACATCTGTTCTTCTCAACAAAGTAGCGTGATTGCGAGAAGTTTTTTGACAAGAAAGTACAATATCATTACTAGAATGACGACCAATAGAATAAGTGGCAGCATCAAGACTAATTTCTCGGCGAAAAGAAGGATCTTCAATTACTAATACGTGATGTACTTTGTCTAGGCTGTCCATTGTATTATCTTTATTATTTTTTACATTCATATTTTTCCGATCGTCAGCTAGGATTTCTGCTGATACAAATCTGAGTCTGAAGCATCGTAAAAAAATCAGCCATAGTTATAGATATATTTGACAATGCTTCTAATTTTTCCATAAATAAACTGACATATCAGATAGTTGAAATGTTGAGTGCCTTTGAAAACTGCCAACATAATAGTTATGCATATTGTTCCCGAAAGAGAAAATAAAATATCAGTCAAAGACAAATTATCCGCTCTTCATTATTATTCAAAAAATTGTAGATCTGCAAATACTGGTAGATTTGCGGTTAGATAATTGCACTCGGGCAGAATAGTCTGGGGAGGATGAATAAAGATTAATCAATGTTGGCAAGGGTTTGGAGTGCGGCGATCGCAGGTATCGATGCCATTAAAGTAGGGGTGGAGGTAGACGTATCAGGCGGACTGCCGAAGACTATTATCGTTGGCTTACCTGATGTAGCAGTTCAAGAGTCGAAGGAGAGAGTAAAAGCAGCTTTGAAAAATGCCAATTTTGCTTTTCCCATCCGCAAAATCTTGATTAATCTTACTCCAGCAGATTTGCGTAAGGAAGGTCCTTGCTTTGATTTGCCTATTAGCGTTGGTATTCTCGCTGCATCCGAACAGATAGATCCTCAGCTACTTGGTGACTATTTATTTTATGGTGAAGTATCTCTTGATGGCACATTGAGAGCAGTATCAGGAGTATTACCTATTGCTGCCGCTGCACGCAACATGGGCATCGCTGGCTTAGTCGTACCCCGAGATAACGCTCAAGAAGCTGCAGTAGTTAAAGATATTTCAGTGTATGGTTTTGATAACCTGACTCAGGTAGCTAACTTTCTCAATCAGCCTGCCCGATTTCAGCCTGTAGTTCCCGAAAATAAATCTGAGGAAGAAGAATCGACGATCCAGTTTTCCAATTTAAAAGATGTCAAAGGGCAAGTACATGCTCGTAGGGCTTTAGAAATTGCCGCAGCAGGAGGGCATAACCTGATTTTTGTTGGTCCTCCAGGAAGTGGTAAAACTATGTTGGCTCAACGGTTGCCTGGTATTTTACCCGATCTTTCTTTTGAGGAAGCTTTAGAGGTTTCTCAAATTCATTCTGTGGCTGGTTTGCTCAAAGATCGGGGAAAATTAATTACCAAAAGACCCTTTCGCAGCCCCCATCATTCGGCTTCAGGACCTTCTTTAGTCGGAGGAGGCAGCTATCCTCGTCCTGGAGAAATATCTTTGGCACACAAAGGAATTTTGTTTTTGGATGAACTGACAGAATTTAAGCGCAACGTATTGGAATATTTGCGCCAGCCTTTAGAAGACGGAAGAGTAACCATTTCGCGAACTCGTCAGTCGGTAGAATTTCCCGCCCAATTCACGTTAGTCGCCAGTACTAATCCTTGTCCTTGCGGGTATTTTGGCGATCCCATTCAAAACTGTACTTGTTCCCCACGACAGCGAGAGAATTATTGGGCTAAATTATCGGGACCTCTAATGGATCGCATCGATCTACAGGTTGCGGTCAACCGTCTCAAGCCAGAGGAGATGACTGGGCAATCTATGGGAGAAGACTCTCAGTCAGTCAGAAACCGAGTTGTAACTGCGCGTAAGATCGGCGATCGCCGTTTCCAAAACGAGCGCCAGATTAGCTGTAATGCTCAAATGCGATCGCAACACTTAAGAGAATTTTGTGTATTAGACGATGCTAGTCGTAACTTGCTAGAAAGCGCGATCCGTAAGTTGGGCTTGTCTGCCAGGGCAATGGATCGAGTGCTAAAAGTATCACGGACTATTGCCGATTTAGCTGGCGATCGCGATTTGCAAAGCCATCATTTAGCTGAGGCAATTCAATATCGCACTATCGATCGAATGCAGTAAAAAAGCGCCTATATTGACAAATTCTCGATTAAAGAGAAGAAATCTACAAATCTCGCCTCAGGATTGTGCCAAAATCCCCTGTGATTTTAGAAGGCAATTGCTCGATCGCGATTATTTCCCAAGTTTTGGCATTGTAGGTAGTGTAGGTAAACTCTGACGCATCCAGCTTAAAATCGACAATGGTTACTGTGGGAAAGGGTGGTAATTCGCTATCAATCAACTGTCTTGCTCCCTGTCCCAAAGCTCCAGCATGAAGCAGTTCTAGCTTGCCTTTCTTTCCTGGATAGTAAACATGGTGGTGTCCGCTGATATAAACTTCTACCTGATTTTGTTCGAGGAGCGATCGCAATTCTTCTCCCCGTGCTAGATATTCTCCAGGTTTGTTTTTAGCTTTTGCTACGGGATACAAAGGTAGGTGTCCGATCGCAATTCTCAATTTTGCTTGTTGAGCGCGATCGCTATTTAGAGCTTGTTTTACCCAAGCTAATTGCTCGTCAGAAATAAGGTGTGTCGAAGCATCCCAAACCAAAAAAAATATTTCATCTTGTTGAAAAGTGTAGTAAAAGGGAAAATTTCCTTTCTCGATGAAGTTCAAACCTAGCTGTGACTCTTGCTCTTGCCAATATTTCTGAGCTAATTCTCTTTCTAGTGGGAAAACCAGACTATTATTTTTAATTGCTCCCGATCCGTCATGGTTGCCGATGGTAAAAGCAAAAGGAATGTTTTGCTGTCTTAGGGGTTGAGCAATATATAGATCGAATGCTTGCCACATCGCCTCAATCTGTGACTTGGTAAGAGATTTTTTTTGTCCTGCGATCGCATCGCCACCAGATAAAACAAGATCTGGTTGCCATTGAGGCATTAGGGCGATCGCCTGTTTTACTTCTGGTTCGTATTCTGTCGAGCCATATTGACTGTTGAGATCGCTGATAACAGCAATTCTAAAATCTTGATGTGCTGGTAAATATAGATTTTGGGCAACATCAACTACTGAGGTAGCTTGGTTGGGGTTTCCTACCTGACAAGCAAGACAAACACTAAGCACAAATCCCAAAACGATCGACCAGACAAATTTGCGGCTTCCAATAATGCTCATTGGTTTCTAAAGGATCTAAATGTAGAGACAATCGAAGGTCGAACTCCAAGATATTTAACCACGAGCTGATGCAGCCAGATATTCCAGAGTGCCATACTTGCCGCCGTCGCGATCGCCCCTCCCAAAATTCCGATGGTAGGAATGAGAATAGCGTTGAGGGTCAGATTTAATATAGCACTGCACCCCAGAACATAAGCACACTGTCGATGATGTCCCGTCATTTTCATTAAATAGCCTACCGAACCAGAGCCAACGTTAACTAATTGTCCCAAAATCAAAATAGTCATCGACCACCTAGCAGCAACAAACTCCGTACCAAACATACTCAAAACGCGATCGCCAAATATAATTAGCAGCAAAGCAAAAAATAATGTGGGATAAAACATCCACTTGGCAATCGAAGAAGTTAATTTCTGTAAGCCTGCATAGTCTTCCTGAGTGTGTAGCATGGCAAACATCGGCGCGGCGATCGCATTTATCCCCAGCAAAATAAAGCTGACTCCCGCAGCAGTTTTATAAGCAGCACCATAAATACCCACGTAAAAAGATCCCAAAATGCTTCCAGTCATAATAGTATCGGTTTGGGAAAGCAAGACAAAGGCAGAATCATTAAAAAGAAGAGGAAGAGCGACAGAAAACCATTCTCGACGGGAATATATTGCTGAAGAGAAAAAACACTGTTTGGGTAACTTACGGTTGAAGATCGATATCTGAAGGGCTAGCACTATACATAAGCACAAAGCGGTAATAATTATGACTCTGTTACTAGATAAATTTTGACGATAGTAAAATCCACTTAGTATTACCAACAAGGGAAAAAGCAAGCTCTGGGGCAAATAAGCTAAAGCCATTTGCTTGATTCCTCTAGACATTTCTTGCTGATGTCTGGTTAGCGTCCAGAGAGGAATCGTCCCAATTCCCAATAACACGGAAGCCATAGCAATATCGGAGTTGTATTGACCCCAAGCGCAGACAACCGCGATAGCCAGCAGAGTAAATGTCATACTGCTAATCGATACATATCGCCAGCTACCCCAGACAATACCCCGCAATTTTCCCCACTCTTCTTCCACAATATATTTCGGAATATAGCGCAGCAGACAATTGGGCATACCTAACGCAGCTAAAAAACCCAAAAAAGTAGCAATGCTAATAACGTAGTCATAAACACCGTATTCTATAGCACCCATCCAACGAGCCAACAATACTTGCATCCCGTAGGTGACAGCAATTCCAGTTACTTGAATGCACAGAGCGATCGCCGCACCGCGAAATAAAGCATTTATCATTGGTTACTTTTTTTCTATCTGCCAAATCTTTGTCTAATTCTGCTAGTTAACATATCTAGTTCGGGTAACTTTAGCTGCATTGCTACTATTCCAAAGATAATCATTGCCACCGTACTAGCAACGCTCAGTTCGACTAGCAACAGGAATAAATTGCTATTGCCGATTGTTCGTTCTATTCCCTGACTCACACTATAGCTAGCCAGTCCAGCCAGTATTGTAGCGATCGCTAAACCCGCAATACCACGACTCCAATTGATTAAAGGCAAACCATTAAGACGACGAGATAAAATGCCCACAAACACAGCCATCGAAATTATGTTGACTCCAACAGTTGCCATAATCAATCCTGGCGCGCCAAAGGCATCCACCAAAAAATAATCTAAAGTAGCATTAATAAAAATATTGACGATGCTAACTTTAAAGGGCGTTTCACCATCCCCAAGGGCATAAAATACTCTAATTAAGACATCTCGACCCATATAAAAAAACATACCAAAGCCATAAACCACCAGCAAAGAGGCAACAAATCGAGTATTATCTGCGCTAAATTGTCCTCGCTCAAATGCTAGCTTGATGATGGGTAGAGCGAGAGACATAAAAATTGCGGTAAAAGGTAACATACTCAATGCCCCCAAAAATATGCCTTGGCGAATTCTTTCTTTTAATTCTCGCCAATGTTCGGGAGCAGCTAGTCGAGAGAAAACAGGATAAAAAGGCACTAAAATAGCATTGGAAATAATTCCTAAAGGAGTAATAAAAATAAAGGTAGCGTTCTGTAATCCAGCAGCAGCACCATCGATACCCGAAACAAAAAATTGATCGACGTTCAGATTGACGTAGAGCATTCCTGAAGAAAGAGTCGCGGGAATCATTACTTTAAAAACATCCACAACTTCGGGAGTCAGCTTGAACCTAAGCTTTAATGTTCCCATTCCCGCACGCCACTGCACGATTAATTGAGCTACCCACTGCAAAATCGCTCCCCCTACAGTAGCACTGGCTAAAACAATTGCACCAATTTGAAAGTACTGGGGTGTATTGAGCTGCTCCCCAAACCTCCATAAAACTGCCGCTACTCCTGTGGTAATAACGGCACTAGAAAATAGAGGACTGATACTTGGCAGCAAATAGCTATCTGCCGCGTTTAGAGAACCAAAGCCAATACCAATCAAGCCAGCCAACAAAGCCATAGGCGACATGATTCTTAGCTGTAGAGTAGCAAGCTGTTTTACTTCTGCCGATAGTTCGGGACCGAGAATCCCAATCAAATTTCCCGCAAAAATAATAATACCAACAGTAATGATGATTAGTAAGATGCTAACTAGAGTAGAAACTGTTTCCACAATTGGCGCAGCCTCAGACTTATCTTTCTTCGCTAGTACGCTAAGTAAGGCACTATGAAATGGTCCATTGATACCCCCGATCAATACAAATAAAAAGCCTGGAATAGTATAGGCATAAGCATAGGCATTTTTGACTGCACCAAGACCAAAAGCTGCGGAAACTACCAACTCGCGAACAAAGCCAAACAATTTACTTACCAAAGTCGCGATCGCGACTATTTTGGCAATATTACCCATCGATGGAGATGATTTCTTATTTGCAGTCACAGTATACAGATATTGGGAAATAGGTTCGATATATTATACGGTTGTAAGCAACAAACTATTTATTGTCTGTAGTCTCTGAAGTTCTCCTTATGAGTAAATTAGAACATTCTTATCTCAAATTGATTGATGTTATTCTCAATAATCCCAGAGAGCAAGAAATAAATATTCTAAACGCAAATCAAAAATTAGTTAATCAAGAGTTTATTAGCTGTCTGATGTCTGTAGGAGATAGATTGAGACAGTCAGGTAATATTGCTGCGGCAGAGCGATTGATTAATTTGGCGGGTAAGTTACTACAGCTACAAAAAACTAATACTTCTCAAACTCGCCGAAAAGAATATTTTGAGTTTTTGATGAATTTACTACAGCAGATCGCGGATAAAGTTCCTCCACAGCAAATTTATGCCTTTATTCGAGAAAACCAAGGCAAAGTAGACCGCAATTTGACCGAAATTTTAAAGTATTGGGCGAATGAAACAATTATTTCGGTAGAAGTACAACAGCAAAGAGCGATCGCCAAAGATCTAGTCAACTTGGGCAATCTTATTAGCAGCTATCCAGCAGGAGACAAGTCTAACAACGTTGAAATGGCAATTGTCTGTTATGAAGCTGCGCTAAAACCCTACAAACCAATCAATTTCCCCAAAGATTGGGCGATGATTCAGTCCAACCTCGGCAATGCTTATCGCGATCGCGTCGTGGGCAACCGCCGAGAAAATATCGAACAGGCAATTGCTACTTATAATTTAGCTTTGGAAGTAATTACGCAAGAAAAATATCCCTACTTATGGGGGAATACTCAGCGTAACTTGGGTATTGCTTATACCTATCGAATTGCAGGAGAGAGAGCGAGAAATATCGAACAGGCAATCACCTGCTACAATCGCGCTCTTTTAGTTCATAGTTTGAGCGAATACCCCCATGATTGGGCTGCAAGTCATAATAATTTGGGGGATGTATATCCTAATCGCTTGGTAGGTGATAAAGCAGAAAATATTGAAACGGCGATCGATCACCTAGAGCGAGCTTTGGAAATATATACTTTAGCTGACAATCCCCATCGCTGGGCGATGTTACAAAATAATTTGGGTAATGCGTTTCAATCTCGCATTAATGGAGATCGTTCTAGCAATCTCGAACGGTCAATTTCCCACTATGAAAACGCTCTTTCAATCCATACTCTAGAAAAATTTCCCTACAATTGGGCAATGCTGAACAACAATTTAGGTGGAGCTTATCGTCATCGCCTCAAAGGGGAAAAAGAAACCAATAAACGTCAGGCGATCGCATTTCTCAACAAGGCACTATTAGTCTATACCAAAGATAAGTTTCCCCGTCAGTGGTCAGAGATTCAGCATAATATTAAAAATATAGCCTAAAGCTTTGACTCTAAACACAAGACTTCACGGGAGCAATAAACTTAGAAGCATAACTAAAGTAAATTTTTTCTGAGTTCCTAAAGCTAATCTCTAGCCAACTAAATCTTCAATAATGAGCTTTATGTCCTCAACAGCAACATGAGGATCGGCTTCATCATAAATCGCCATTAGCTGATTCATTTCTTCAACTTGACCGCTAATTAAATCGAGAGCGTCTTGTAATGGCTGAAGCTGCTCCTGATAAAAATTAATTTGAGACTGAATCTCAATCGTTTCCGAATCGATCCTTTCTCTTTCAAGCTGCTTTTGAGCAATGTCTGCCTCTAGCTCTTCTTTTTGTTTTTTTTGCTGCTCTAACAGATCGTTTAGCTTTTGAATATTTTCTTCTATCCCAGCTATTTCTCCAGCCAATTCTTGTTGCTGCTGCTGCAATTTTGCCTGCTGTTCTTCCAAACCTTGCTTAATCGAGGTGAGATCGATATCTGGAATTTCAGAATCAAAATCAAAGTCGATTATTCCTTGTCGCCGTTTTAAAATCCGAGAATGCTGCAATAAAACTTGATGCCGTTCTTTGAGAGAACGACGCTGACCCACCAATGTTTGGTCGAGCATTTTCTTAGCCTCTTTTTCATCAGCTAATTCTTGTTCTAAGGTAAAACGCTCGAACTCACCGACTTCAGCAATTTTGGCTTCTAGCTCTTCTACTGCTTTGCACTGCCAGCCTAATTCCTCTTCTTGGTCGTTGACAAACTGAGCTACTTTTTCTAAATCCTTTTTTAGATTTGCCACAATAGTTTCCAAGTTTGGCAGTGGCATATTCTCTAACTCATTAAGATCTACCTTGGATGCTCCCGCGAAATCAGATTGGGAGCCGCTGACAAGCTCGATTAGGCTTTTTTGTTCCGCTCCTTGCAGTTCCAGAAAAGCCCTCAATTCCTGCTTGGCTTCCAGAGACTTTTGCTCTGCTCCAAGTTTGTTGTGAGTTTGAGCAATTTCATAAACCAGAGAGCTTAACTCCTGTTGTCGGTTGGATAGTTCGGCTGCTTTTTCCTCCAATTCTTGACGTCGAGATGGAATACTTTCAGAATATGTGTTGAGGTTTTGCCAATGTGGCTGTAGCAATGATTGCTTCTCTTTGATATTGGTTGAGGCAGAATTTAATTTTTCCTTTAAAGAATTGCCAGAATCGGCAACTTTTGCCAAAATCATCAACTTCTCCCTAATGCTGTTGGCTTGGGATTCATCCAAAACTTTTGACTCTTTTACCTGAGTCTCTAAGCTCTGCTGCTGTCCTCTCAATTGCTCCCAAGCACCTTGAAGCTCGGAACTTTTGATCTCAAATTCAGCTTTGATTTTTTCAGCTTCTGCTTTAGCTAAGGCAATTTCTTCTTTTTGTTGTTCGAACTGTTTGAATTCTTCTTCCATTTGTTCAACTTGTTCAAAGCGAGTTTCCATCTCAATTTTCTGACGGCTCAACTCTTCACTTTGAATAGTCAAAGATTCTTTCCATTGATCTATTTCTTGCTCTTGATCTTTAGTTTTTTCTAAAAGACGCGAGAAATTTTTTAAAATACCAATAATTTTCTGCGAAGCAGATTCTATAGTGCCTTGAACTTGACGATTGACACCCAGATCCAGGACTACCAGAGCTCCATCACCGAAGGTATCGGCTTGGTCGGTAACCACAAACTCATTCTCGATCGGACTCCAGCTGCGATCGTTTCTTTGACAGGCAATGAGCTTAAGCTTTGTTTCTACTCCGCCCATAAAACCTTTACTTTGTTTTTGAATTTCTGCCAGGTATAGCACTATGCTTCGCCCTCTTGATTTTTTCTGTGTTGAAACTCAGAAAAATTAAGTTTTTCTAGTTTACTGTCGATTTATTAAAATATCTAGATTAAATGAAATTTAGATTTACGACATCGTTAATTATATTGAATTATTTAATATCCCCAGGATAACCATCAATAGAATTGGTTGCCAAGGTTTTGATCGAACTAAATATTTGGCGATCAATCTGCGGTTGATATCATAGCTCGAATAATTAATATTCCCCACAAACAAATCAACTTAACTTGACTCTAAAAAAATTATTGCTAGGGTTGAGATGATTATCAATGATAAATTCTCTTAGATAACTCCAATTGTTTAATCCTTGATTTTATCACTGACAAACTATTACGTAGTTTATGTCGATCATGACGTGGCGATTGCTCAAAAAGTAGAGTATATTCTGAAGCGGAGAGGTGACCAATCGATTGTATTTAAGGATTATTTTCCAGTAATCTTGGAAGTATTATAGGTTTGACTCTAGTTCAAGAATTGTCTCTGCCTGTTGGTATTCTTCTCTATTTAAGTAAATACCGAAATTTGATTAAAAACTTAACTTAAATTTTTGATTGTTAGCCAACTACAATTGTGAATTACCTAGTTACAAAAGTTTGTCAAAAAATTTCAGTAAAAAATCAGTTGCTAATTGGGCTTTTAAGCAAGATGCTTAGTCTTAGTAGCAAAATCTTAAAGACGGATTGCCAAGTAGACTTAAATTTAAAGTATGACTTTTCATAGATAAAGTGTTATGAGCAAAGTTCTAATCGTAGAAGATAGTTTGGCACAAAGACAAATGATTTCTGACCTTCTAAAAGGCAGTGGTTTAAAAGTGACTGTTGCTTGCGATGGAGTAGAAGCTTTAGAGCATTTAGAATCATTCAATCCCGACATAGTGGTGATGGACATCGTTATGCCCAGAATGAACGGATACGAATTGTGTCGCCGTTTAAAATCAGATCCCAAAACTCAGAACGTCCCCGTGGTTATGTGTTCTTCTAAAGGAGAAGAGTTTGACCGTTATTGGGGAATGAAACAAGGTGCAGATGCTTATATTGCTAAACCATTCCAACCAGTAGAGTTGATTGGTACAGTAAAACAATTACTGAGAGCCTAAGTCAGAGTACGTCAATAATATAAATTTGACCCTACTTAGCTTCTTGTAGTTAATCAATATATATGAATAAAGTAACGTCCTATGGTTAGTAATCCAGAAATATATGCCGAGAGCAGTCTCGATTTGTCTCTAGACATACAGCCATTAGAAAATCCAGAAGGTGAGCTACATCTTCGTTTTTATCTGGCATCAGGAGAAGCCTGCGCTTTTCCTGCTACAGGTATCGCAGAGGTGATGCAGCAAACCCCCGACCAAATTGCACCAATTCCCAATGCTTCCCCTCTATTATTAGGAACAATAAATTTACGAGGAAAGGTAATTTGGGTAGCCGATCTGGGTCAATTTTTAGGGGATAGTGGAGTGCTCAAAACCGATCGCCCAACTATTTCTGTGATTGCGATTGAAGAACAAGAACAAATCTTGGGTCTAGCAATTAGCAGTATTGGAGAAATGGATTGGCTGGATGTAGAGCAGCTCAATATTTCTCACCCAATTTCCGACGGTATGGCTCCTTTTGTTCAGGCACAATGGCAACCCGAACCAGAAAACAATTTGATTGTAAACTTGTTAGACCCAGCAAAGATCTTGCAGTCTCCCCGATGGGCAGCCTAAAAAGTATTTGGGGTTGTGAGCAATTATTTATACATAAGTTCAAATTTATTAATTATTGGGCAATATAAGGGAAACATCGTTTTTTCGTGTTATTTTTCTTAATTTCTTATATAAATTTACAGCCATTTCCCGAGTCAAAACCCTAGAGTACATAAGTACTATTTAGCGCAAGCAACAAAAACTTAGATTAATTTGGCAAAAAGCACATGGCATCAGGAACTAATTATTCACAAGAATACGGACAAGCAGAAAAAGCTTATTTAGAAAGTGACTTTGCTCAAGCAGCAGAAATAATAGATCATTTAGCCGAAGAACTCCCTAACGATTCAAATGTTTTGTTGCTGCGAGGTCATATTTATTGTTATGGATTTCAGAACTACGAACTAGCAAGGCAACAATACGAGAAAGTTCTGGAGCTCAATCAAGGACAAGATCTAATTGATTTTGCCCGCAGCGGTATCGAGCAATTAGAACAGCTAGAACAGCAGTCAGACAATCCAGGAATGAATGTTGATGAGGGTAATTTTGAACTAACCCAGGTATTTGGCGATGGTAACAATGCAGAAGAAATAGAAGATTCTATCGGAATTGATTTCCCTGACGATCAGCTAGCAGCAGAGTTTGACGACAGCAGCTTCGAAATGGAGCCAGATTATAGCTCTGATTCTGATAATCCTTTTGGTAATGGAAGTTTAGAGCCAGATTCGGAAGATTTGAGCTCGCCAGTCGATGGGGAAGATCCTTTTGCCAACTTCGAGCCAGATTCGTCTCCTGCTGATGAAAAGTTGAAGGTCAATAGCACTTCTACCTTTATGGTAAATGCTGAAGATGAAGATGAAGATCTACCTGACTATACAGAAGATGATTTTGCCGTCAGCCAAAATGACTATACGAATGATTATGACGACAGTTCCGAATTGGAAATCGACACGGTTTTGACCGAGCCTTTTTCGATGGCTGGGGACAATGACTATGGTTCAGAAATGGACGACGTACCAGAAAGTGAAGGTTTAGACTATCAAGATGAGCTGGAATTTGATGAAATCGATAGTAGTTTCTTCGATCTTGAAGAATTAGAACAGGGGCTACCAGACACTGGTTTATTTAACGTTGCGGAAGAACCAAGCAGCGCAAGCCTAAGCTACTCGAGCGAGATTGATGGTGATTCGGGCATTGACAGTCCTGATGAGGTAGCCGCCAGCGAAGCTAGTTTTTCTACCACTACTTCTGTCACCGAAGGCAGAGAAGCTCCCAAAGTAGAAGTCAGCCACGGAATTTTGGCTGGTTTCATCAATGCCACCATGCCCAAGAAGCAATTTATTACGGCAAGCGTCACGGGTTTGGTTTCGGCGATCGCAGTTTTGGGTATAGGCGTAGTAGGATCTACTGTAGTTCTGGAAAAAAATGGCGAAGAGTTACAAGAAAGTTTACTTGCTACTTTAGCCGTATCATTGGTTGCAGGAGCTACCAGCTTTGGCACGGCGGCGACATTAGGCAGCATTACTGCTAAGCACGTAGCTAAAGCAAGCGAAGATCTACAAACTCAATTTGATGATGTATATCAAGGTAACTTAAACGCTAAGGCAACCGTTTATGCTCAAGATGAGTTCGGACAGCTATCCACTGGCTTCAACCGCATGACGAGAGTCATTTTGACTACTACTCAAGAAGCACAGCGAAGAGCAGAAGAAACCGAGCAAGCAAAAGAAGATTTGCAGCGTCAGGTGATTCGGCTTCTGGATGACGTAGAAGGTGCAGCTAGAGGGGATTTAACCGTACAAGCGACCGTAACCGCCGACGTACTGGGGGCAGTTGCCGATGCTTTCAACTTAACCATTCAGAGTCTGCGAGAAATCGTCCGTCAGGTAAAAGAAGCTGCAGAACAGGTAAACAAAGGTTCGACCGATAGTGAATTGTTTGCGCGAAATCAGTCTAGCGAAGCGTTGCGGATGGCAGAAGAACTAGCTGTAACCTTGAATTCGGTTCAAATGATGACTGAATCGATTGAACGGGTAGCAGATAACGCTCGGGAAGCAGAAGAAGTTGCTCGTTCGTCTTCGGTAACTGCTCTTAAAGGCGGTAAAGCAGTAGAAAGAACTGTATCTGGAATCTTCCAAATTAGAGAAACGGTATCGGAAACAGCTAGAAAAGTAAAACGCCTGGCAGAAGCATCCCAAGAAATCTCCAAAATTGTCCTACTAATCTCGCAAATTGCCGAACGAACCAACCAACTAGCCCTAAACGCTTCTATTCAAGCAGCCAAGGCGGGTGAAGCTGGTCGTGGTTTTGCGGTGGTTGCCGACGAGGTCAGACAGCTAGCGGATAGATCGGGTAAATCTTTGAAAGAGATCGAGCAAATCGTACTCCAAATTCAAAGTGAAACTGGCTCGGTAATGACCGCCATGGAAGAGGGTATTCAGGAGGTAATCGACGTAACCGAAAGAGCGGAACAGGCAAAAACTGCTCTAGAGGACATCATTCAGGTATCCAATCGAATCGATACCCTGGTGCGTTCTATTACTGCCGATACCGTCGAACAGAGAGAAAACTCTCGTGCAGTGGCGCAGGTAATGCAGTCTGTAGAGTTGACCGCACAAGCCACATCTCAAGAATCGCAACGGGTTGGTGGAGCGCTACAAAACCTAGTAGGAATCGCTCGGGGTCTACTATCCTCTGTGGAAAGATTCCGTATTGATAAAGGAGCAGAGTAGCAGAGGCAAGGCTGAGCTTGTAGTAATAAAGTTTGTAGTAATAAGTATTCAATCTGTTTATCCTGACGACTTATTACTCGTTCCTTTTGTTCTATGTCTTTCCCCTGCCTAATTTTTATGATTCAATAGAATTCTGCGTCTTTATCTAAGAACTACTTTATGTGTGCTGAAAGAACTTTACCAAAATTTGATACTGCCTCTGCCAAAATTACAAAGGAAGAAGGACTAATTCTTTATGAAGATATGGTTTTAGGGCGCTTATTTGAAGATAAGTGTGCTGAAATGTACTATCGAGGAAAAATGTTCGGTTTTGTTCACCTTTATAATGGTCAGGAAGCGGTTTCATCGGGTATTGTTAAAGCATTGAGGACTAAAGGCGACTATGTTTGCAGTACATATCGCGATCACGTTCATGCTTTGAGTGCTGGCGTACCAGCTAAAGAAGTTATGGCAGAGCTGTTTGGTAAGGAAACTGGGTGTAGTAGAGGTCGAGGCGGCTCGATGCACATGTTCTCTGCCGAGCATGGTTTGCTTGGTGGTTATGCTTTTGTAGCGGAGGGGATTCCCGTAGCAACGGGTGCGGCATTTCAGAGCAAATATCGTCGAGAAGCTATGGGAGATAGTGGCTCTGACAGTGTTGCAGTTTGCTTTTTTGGAGATGGAGCTAGTAACAATGGTCAATTTTTCGAATGCCTCAACATGGCGGCTCTTTGGAAACTGCCAATCATTTATGTGGTAGAAAATAACAAGTGGGCAATCGGCATGGCTCACGATCGCGCGACTTCTCAACCCGAAATCTACAAGAAAGCCAGCGTGTTTAATATGGCTGGATATGAAGTTGATGGTATGGATGTTCTAGCAGTCAACACCCTAGCTAAAGAAGCTGTAGCTCGCGCTCGCGCTGGAGAAGGACCTACCCTGATCGAAGCACTAACTTATCGTTTTCGCGGTCACTCTCTAGCAGATCCCGATGAGTTAAGAGATCCAGCAGAAAAGGAATTTTGGGGAAAAAGAGACCCAATTAAAAAATTTGCTGCTTATATGACAAAAAAAGGTCTTGCTAGTGCGGCGGAATTGAAAGATATTGATAACAAGATTGCTAACGTAGTGGAAGAAGCTGTTAAGTTTGCTGAAAGCAGTCCCGAACCCAGCCCTAGCGATCTTCACCGTTACATTTTTGCTGAAGACTAAGCTCAAAAAGTAAACTAGGAGATTAGACTTTAAATATCAAAAACCACAGCAAGGAATTACATTTCTTACTGTGAATTAGCGTTGTTCTCCTAGTTTTCAACTAATAACTGAAGATGTCTTTTTTAGCTTCATGTGGGTTCTGATATTTAATCCAGATACCCCATCAAAATCGATGTATCGTCCATCTCGTTGGATGCTACGGGGCGATTACCCATAACAGAATAGGAGTCGCTAATTTTCAACGTGCTAGCTGCAATAGGGCGATTTCCAGAAACTACAATCGAACTGGCAAAATCGATTGTTCCCTTGGTGACAGGACGATTCGATCCTACAGAAGAATAGGTATTGACGATTTCTAGACTACTAGGTTCGATAGGTCTATTTTGGGGAAGCGAAACCGTTGACCTAACAGATAAAGCAGAGGATTTACTTTCTTTTGCTGCTGCCGTAGTTTTTGCTTTTGTATCTGTCTGAGTTTTAGTAGCTGTGGTTTTTGCTTTCGTATCTTTTGCTTGGGTATTATTGGTGCTATTTCCTTCAGCCATTAGGATTTTCTCCTGAACTTATGTGTGATAATTTTGTCGATTAAGTTACTAGTTATTTATTAGTCTTATTGTTTTTTAATAACTGTCTTTATTTTTACATCCTATGGATAAGGGGACAAGAGTGGGTCAATCAGAATAAGTTTTAACTATGTTTACGACATATTATGATTATGTGATGTCGTCTAGACTCAATGCTTCAGAACCACCTTCTTTCAATTGCATGAAGACATCATTAATTTGATACCACACTAATCCTGCAGTAGAAGTAGCAATTAGAAGACCAACACCGTAAGAAGGAATTGCTCCAAAACCAAACGCTTGGAGACCTCCACCTAAAAAAACCCAAACTCCAAAACAGGTTCCTAAGTAGCTAAAGGTCAAAGCAGGATCGGCAGTGGGATTGATGTTGAATGATGTTTGACTTGTGGGATATTTATAGGAATCCCGCAATTTTTGTTCCATCATATTCCAGAAAGCCGACCCGCAAGTCACAGCAATAAAAAATCCAGCGAGCGGCGCCAAAAAAGGCGGTTGAGGTAAATAGTACATGAAAGTTGTTAATTTTGATTAAGAGTTAATGCTTTATTACTCTATCTCGAAGTGGTGACTGAAGGAATAATTGCAGCAACGCTATCTGCAGAAATTTGACGAATGGTGCTAAACGCCATGTCAAATATCTTGTGTGGTTTGATATCATCTTGCACTAAAGCCCAAAGTCTTTGTACTTCATCAGTGTGCAGGCGATCGCCTTCGGTTAAAGCGATTAACAACTGCTGGCGAAGATACTTGCCTTCTTCCGAAAGAATGTACTGTATGCCCAATCTTGCAGTGGGCAAGAGGTCAAAGCTGTCATCAGAACTGGCAATTTGAATCATATTTTCCAGTCTTTGCCATTGGAACTTACCATCTTGAATTAGAATATCCAGTAGGCGTCTTCTCAACTGGGGCGACTCTCCTTTTAAGAGCCTTTGAGATACGTATGGATAAGATACTTCAACAATTTTGAACTCGGGATTCAAGCTCAACGCCAATCCCTCTTGAGTAATTAGAGAGCGAATGATAAGAGCAAATTTAGCAGGTAGACGGAAAGGGTACTCATACATCAAGCCTGAAAATTCATCGGTGATGGTCTTAAAGTTGAAATCACCCACACTTTCACCAACCGCCTTACCCAAAACCGTCTCCAATGCGGGAACTATGGGTCTGATATCGGTATCGGGGGTTAAGAAACCCAAGTTAACAAAATCTTGAGCTAACCCTTGATAGTCCTTGTTGATTAGCTCTACCACCGCACTAGCGATTGTCTCTTTCATCGACTCGCTGAGTTGATCCATCATGCCGAAATCGATGTACGCCATACGACCATCCAATGTAGCGAAGAGGTTGCCTGGATGGGGATCGGCATGAAAAAATCCATACTCTAATAACTGGCGTAAGCCAGAGGTCACGCCGATTTTAATCAAATTATCTGCGTCTAAGCCTGCTGCTTCCAGCTTATCCAAGTCGGTTAGCTTAATACCGTCAATCCATTCGATTGTCAGAACGCGGCTGCCGCTGTACTGATTGTAAATCGCAGGAACTTTTACTTCTGGATCTCCTGCAAAATTTTCAGCAAACTTGGCGGCATTTTTAGCTTCATTGAAGTAGTCAATTTCTTCAAATAGTTTGATCCCGAATTCATCCACGATTAGGGTTAGATCGTGACCCAAGTTTAGGGGCAACCAAGGTTCTACCCAACTGGCGATGCGTCTCATTAAATATAAGTCTAGGCTTAGCTTAGGACGCAAATTGGGACGCTGAACCTTGACTGCCACATCTTCGCCAGTGTGAAGCTTTGCTTTATACACCTGACCGAGACTGGCTGCTGCAACTGGATTTGTCGAGAACTCGCGATATACTTCATCAATAGAACGATCCAAGTCCGATTCCACGATCGCCAAAGCAATACCATTATCAAAAGCAGGTAGTCTATCCTGTAGGCGAATTAACTCATCTAGAAAGTCTTTGCGAATCAGGTCTGGTCGAGTTGAAAGCGCTTGACCCACCTTAATATACGTAGGACCCAAGGCAGTCAGAATTTTACGTAATTCTTTAGCTCTTTTTGTCTGATTCTTTTCTTCTGTATTCGTCCATTTATCGAGCAAGAGATGAATTATAAAATTGCCAAACAACCAGATAACGGAGATTGCCCTACCAATTACCAGCCAAGGTCTCCAGCGATATTGGGACGCAATGGCATCTGCATCGTAGCGTAGGGAGGAACCAGGTTCTAGCGGAGAATAATTCATTATTGCTTGTTGGACGCATTTTCTGCGTACAGGTTAACTGCTTTCTTCTAATCTTTCGGCACAAATCAAGAGATTAATTGACAATACCCGCTATTTTGATTAGCGAATGCTATCACTGTTAATCATATTAGTATACAAAAATACATTTTACTTAATCTCTAATTATCTTATTACTTTACTACTGTTGGCAAACTAAAAGATGCGGATTAGCTAATAGTTATAATTCCCAGGGATCGCTATTATTAATCATGATGCAACTGCCACTGATAACATTTCTTCAGGAGTTAGATGAGCATGGACGATTTGTCCGTCTTTAAACCAGATAATTCTCTGAGTCAGTTTTGCTACTTCTGGTTCGTGAGTCACCATTACCACAGTGATTCCTGAACTGTGTAATTCTCCAAAAATATTCAGCACTTCTTTGGTGGTTTGAGAGTCTAAAGCGCCAGTCGGTTCGTCCGCCAACAGCAATAGAGGTTCGTTAACGATCGCTCTGGCGATCGCGACTCGTTGTTGCTGTCCGCCAGATAGCTGATTGGGGCGATTGTTGATTCGGTTGCCCAAACCTACTTTATTTAAGGCAGTAACTGCGCGATCGCTTCTTTCGTGTTTGTCTACTCCCGCATAGATCATGGGTAGCATGACATTTTCTAATGCACTCATTTGGGGCAGTAGATGAAACTGTTGAAAGACAAAGCCAATTTTGCGATTGCGAATTTCGGCTAGTTGCTCGTCGGTTAATTCAGCTACGGCAACGCTATCTAAATAATATTCTCCTGCAGTCGGTCGATCCAGACAGCCAATTATGTTCATGACAGTAGACTTTCCCGAACCAGATGCGCCCATAATCGAACAATACTCGCCTCGATTGACAACTAAATCGACCCGATCTAAAGCGCGAACTTCAGTATTGCCGCTACCATATATTTTTTCTACTGCTTCCAAACGAATGATGGTCGATTTGTTGCCTGAGACGGGATGAGATAAATTCATATAATTGCGATCGCCTTACGAACTGGATTTTTATTTACCATTGTGGCAATTATTCATCTCTTCTGTAACCAGGTGAATTCGACGAAGCGATAAAATTTAAAAATTGTGTAACTCTCTAATTTTTAAAGGTCTAAATTCCTTATTCTTTCGTTATGAATAATATAACTCCTAATATGCGAAACGGTATACCAGCATGCGGCGAACTAAGCGCCTTTGCGCGAAGCGGTATCCTTTAGGACTCCTAACTCCTAACTCCTAACTCCGAATTCCTAACTCATTTTATAACCAAACAATTAAATAAAAGCTCGATCTGATGACTGAAAATTTAAACTTAATTATTACTCCTGCTTCGAGTGATGAGTATGGCATCGTAGCAGAGCATTTTTATCAGCTATGGTTGGATAATCAAATTACGCCCGATCTGATTCGAGAAGATTGGCGACCAATAACTTTAGAGTTTATGGCAAGAGCACATCAAGGACTATCGTTTCGGGTATTTCTCGGAAGAATCGACAGCACTATTGTTGGTTCGGTCAGCTGCCAAATCTTTGCTGGTTTATATCCTTCGCCCTTTAAGCCAAGTTTTCGACAATATGGCTATATTTGGAACGTTTATGTCGAGCCAGCCTATCGTCGTCAAGGTGTCGGCAGTAAATTGACTAGAGAGGCAGTAAATTATTTGCGATCGCTAAACTGTACTCATGCAATTCTTCATGCTTCGCCTCAGGGTAAGCCAGTCTATGAAAAATTCGGGTTTATACCCAAGAATGAAATGATCTTAACCCTTTGACAAATAATAGATGCAGCAGACTCAAAAGCTTGCTAATAGCTGCTTGCCTTTATTACTACTTACATTCTACTTAAATGGCGGGAGGCGGATTTGAACCACCGACCTTCGGGTTATGAGCCCGACGAGCTACCAGACTGCTCTATCCCGCGACGACCTAATCATCGTAGCACAGTTTACAAAAAAAAGAGCAATAATCAAAAATATTGCCTTTTTCAGTCGAGAAAGAACAAAAATGAGTGCCATACAATCGCTTTCTACGCAAAAGCTAGACTCGCTTTTTCTGCACAGCCTAGCTTTGAAGTTACAGTCAAAGATCTTTAAAAACGTAAGTCTACCTGTCTACTTTTACTGCTCGCTAATAAAAGCTTCTGTCATTTGATAAGCCTGATCGTCTGTAAACTGTTCTGGAGGATGCTTCATAAAATATGCCGAGGGAGCAGTCAAAACTCCACCAATGCCTCGATCTAAACCTACCTTACAACAGCGAATGGCATCGATGACCACTCCAGCCGAATTAGGAGAATCTTCCACAGAAAGTCGCATCTCTAGATTCATCGGAACATCCCCAAACAATTTACCCTCGATCCGAATGAATGCCACTTTGTTGTCTTTCTGCCAAGGCACATAATCGCTAGGTCCTACATGAATATCTTCATATTCCAAACGTTTGGCAATCACCCCTTGCACGGCTTCAGTTTTGGATTCTTTCTTAGAATCGAGACGAGTGCGATCAAGCATATTGCGAAAGTCTGTGTTGCCCCCTGTGTTTAGCTGATAGGTGCGCTCGACTTTCACTCCACGCTTCTTGCATAGATCTACCAGAGTGCGGTGGCTAATAGTTGCTCCAAATTGGGACTTGATATCATCACCAATGATCGGAATGTTATGACGTTTAAATTTCTCTGCCCACAATGGCTGACTGGCAATAAAGACAGGAATGCAGTTTACGAAAGCAACTCCTGCATCTAAAGCGCATTCTGCATAAAACTCTACGGCTTCTTGCGAACCTACAGGAAGGTAGTTAATTAAAACTTCTGCACCAGACTGCTTGAGACTGTTAACAATTTGCTCTTTGGATTGTTCTGGGCGATCGCTAACCACAAAAGTGTATTTTTCATCAGCACCGTTCATATGAGCTGCAACACCGTCGTATAACGCTCCCATTTCCACTATAACGCCAGTTTTAGGAATATTTTCGCAAAAAACAGTCGTACAGTTGGGAGGAGCAAAAATGGCATCTGCAACATCTTTCCCTACTTTTCGCTGATCGATGTCAAAAGCTGCCACAACTTCAAGATCGTATGGCTTATAACCACCAATTTCCCAGTGCATCAGCCCAATTGCATCCGATGCGTTTTTATTTTTGTAGTATTCAATTCCCTGGATAAGCGAGCTAGAACAGTTACCTATCCCTACTATTGCAATTTTTATACTCCCCACGATTTAACCTTCCTCCATTATTGGACTACATTATAGGGAAATCTTACAGTCATTGTTTAAAGAATAGTAAACGAATGGTAAATAATTCCACCATAGTAAATATTTTATTGAATAGATCGGTAAACCAACCCAAGCAAATAGCTTACACTTTTTTAGCAGATGGCGAAAACGAATCGGGGAGCTGTACCTACGAAGAGCTGGATTTACAGGCTAAGGCGATCGCTGTGGAGTTGCTTGCCAAAGTCAATCCAGGCGATCGGGCTTTGTTAGTATACCCCTATACTGCTGGGCTAGAATTTATCGCTGGTTTCTTGGGCTGTCTTTATGCTGGAGTTATTGCCGTTACTGACTACCCCAAACAACACATCAAATCTTTGAGTCAGTATCAAGACCGTATTATCGATTGTCAAGCGGCGATCGCTTTGACCACCCAAGAATTTGTTAATCGAGTTAAGGGACAGTTAATTGCCAATCCTGGTGTAGCAATGAAGCTAAATGCCCTCCCTTGGATAGCTACCGACCAAGTCGATACCAAGCTTGGCGATCAATGGCAACAACCAAATATTAACCAAGATACCCTGGCATATTTACAATACACCTCGGGTTCGACAGGCAAACCTAAAGGTGTCATGGTAAGCCACGGCAATATTATTCACAATTCAGAAGTTATCTATCAATCATTTGGACATCACGACAATACTAAGATTTTAATGTGGTTGCCAATGTTTCACGACATGGGTCTAATTGGTGGTGTAATGCAGCCTTTATATGCGGGGTTGCCCGCAGTATTGATGTCTCCTGTAGCTCTGGCGCAAAAACCTTTGATGTGGCTCAAAGCCATCTCAAAGTACAAGATAACAACTAGTGGTGGACCCAACTTTGCCTACGATCTCCTTTGTCAAAAAGTCAGCGATGAGCATAAAGCTGGTTTGGATTTGAGCAGTTGGGAAGTAGCTTTTAGTGGCGCCGAACCCGTTAGAGCAGAAACATTGCAAAAATTTGCCGAGTTATATCAATCCTGTGGGTTTAATAAAGAAGCTTTTTATCCTTGTTATGGCATGGCAGAGGCGACTTTATTTATTACGGGAATAAATGCAGATAAGTATCCTACTATTACTTACCTAGATGCAAAAGCTCTAACCGAAGATAAAATTGTAGCTGTTACAGAAAATCATCCCAATGCCAAAAGTGCGGTTAGCTGTGGTCATACTTGGCTGGAGGATGAAATTATTATCGTCGATCCAGAAACAAAAATTGAATGTGAAACCGACAAAGTCGGCGAAATTTGGACGAGAGGAAAAGGTATTAGCTCTGGTTACTGGCAGAGAGAAGAACAAACCGAAGCTACTTTTCAAGTTACTTTGGCAGATGATTCCCATAAGACCTATTTACGGACTGGAGATTTAGGCTTTATCAAGGATGGAGAACTATATATCACTGGACGCATTAAGGACATGATGATTCTGTGGGGACGCAATCATTATCCCCAGCACATAGAAGAAACAGTAGAAAGTTGCCATCCTGCCCTACGTCCCAATCATGGTGCTGCTTTTAGTGTGGATGTAGGCGGAGAGGAACAGTTGGTTATCGCCCATGAAATCAATCGTACAGACTTACGCAAGCTTAATGCAGAAGAAGTTATTGGCGCAATTCGCCTAGCTGTGGGAGAACAAAATCTAGCTAATGTCTTTGCCGTGGCACTACTAAAAACAGGCAGCATTCCCAAAACTTCTAGCGGTAAAATTCAGCGTAGTGCTTGTCGCAGTATGTTTTTAGATGGCAGTTTGAATGCTGTGGCGCAATGGCAGCAGTCGGAGATTCCTGAAACTGATATTACCGATTTAGCAGGGCAGTTTTTTAGTGATTAATTTTGGTTAGTGGTTAGTGGTTAGTGGTTAGTGGTTAGTTGTTGGTTTAGATGTAAATAGCGATCGCTTTTGTGTGTAGCAATGTTTAAAGGCGATCGCCATACGTTTATCATTTACGAAAGCCAGCGATCACCTGTAGGGTGGGCAAGGAGTAATTAATTAAGCAAGGATTTGCTACTATCACGCTATGCCCACCACATCACCAGATACAATCAACATTTGTTAATTAATCATATTTTGAGCTAGTGATGAATTGGATACAATTTTTTATCTCTGACACTTTGAATTTACTTTGGCTAGCATTAGGACTATTTTTGGCAGGAGTAATCGAAGCTTTCTTATGGAAAACTCCTGTCTTTCAGTTGTTAAATATCCCGATTCAAACTCAATGGTTTGGTGCTAACAAGAAATGGCGAGGGTTAATTAGTTTGCCCTTAGCAATGTTAGCTAGTGTCTATTTATTGCATCTGGTTGAAACTTTTATTCCTTCTGTTCCCCAAAATGCAATTTTATTTTCAGATTTTAATCTTTTGCAGTTTGGCTTATTAGTTGGATTTGTCTTCAATTTGTCAGAGTTACCCAATTCTTTTATAAAACGTCGATTGGAAATTCCTCCAGGAGATGAAAGTAGTAAAGTCTTTTATTTTGTCGATCACATGGACTCTACCTGTGGTGTTCTGATCTTATGGTATTTCTATTTTAGTTTTCCGCTTCATTTTATTCTTACAGGTTTAATTGTGACGCCATTACTATTTATGGGCGCGACAGAACTGAGAAAAAAATTGGGCTTGAAATAGTTATTACCAATTGCCGATCGCAATATAACCAGACCAAAAAGCTGGTACTTTCCAATCTTTATCCGATCTATCCCATAGTTCTCGCTGTGCCATACTCAAAGCATCGGCTTTACTATGATTTTCTCTTAGATGTCGGTAGAAATTTTGCATTAGTGCTGCTGTGGACTCGTCATTCACTTGCCAAAGAGTCGCCACGGTGGTTAATGCGCCACTCCTAACTGCAACGCCTCCCAAGCCTAGAGCTGCATGGCGATCGCCTAACGCGGTGTCACAAGCACTCAGTACTAAAAGTTCTATTGGCTTTGAGGTTCTTGTTTTGCGCCTTTGCAAGATGTTACTAAACTCCTTTACGGTAAGTAGTTTTTTCCACATCAACAAAAAGCTTTGATTGGAATTGGAATTAAACTTTCCGTGAGTTGCCAGGTGAATATAAGATGCTGAATTCGAATTTATTTGCTTTAGCAGATTCTCAGGAGTAAATTCTTGATTCAGTAAAACTTTCGTCCCAGTTTCAGAGAAATTACTCAGCTCTGATTCGACATTTTTCAAGGCGGAAAATTTCTGCTTGTTTAGATTTAACGGCTGACTGATACCCCCCGCCATAAATGATGGCTTACTCTCATTATCCTGCAGATTTAACATTCTCAATCCTGGAGTGATAGAAATGGCATATTTTTCTAACAGATATTTGTCTCCGTCATACAAAACCGACATGGGAATGGTTTGCAAAATTGCATCCAGAACGAACACTAGATTTTTTGGCTGCTGGCGATTGAGATCTGCTTCCAAAGGTCTAATTAATAGATCGTAAAGTCTAGCGGATAGCTGTTTTACTTCTAGAGTGCGATCGGGTTCGGTAATATACAAGCGTAGTTTCTGAACTAGCTGCTCTAAATCCTTTCTAGAAATTGATGTGGCGTAGTGGCGTAACTCTGGTTCGATAGCAGTTGGATCGGAGCTTTTCATCGCCAAAATTATCTCCAAGCGATCGCCCAAAGCAATAGTATAGATAGCTGCTGCATCTCGATCTATTTGGTTGATGTCGATCGATTCAAAAACCGTACAGGCATCTTGGAAATAATTATCTAATTCGGCAACCTGCAAAGATTCGATAACATCAATTGCTTCTGCCAGATCTTGATCGGAACTAAATTGTTCTCTTAACAACAAGTCAGCATATTCTTGATAGATCGGCTCGATTTCTTCATAGAAACCATACTGAATCTCTCTGGTTAAGGATGATAAATCTTGACGCAGTTCTTTTAATGACATCAAACAGGCTCGATAATTAGCGATCGCTAAATCTCGGCGATCGGCTCTAGCGTAGATTTGTCCTAGCTGTCGTTGCCAACGGAATGCTATTTCAGCAGCCCCGATTTGTTGTGATAGCTTTAGGGCATCTGAGATTAGTTCTAGAGGAGTACTATCTAGCTCTATGTGCTGCTGTCTGGTTGTTAGAGTTCCCAAATAGCCAAGGGCATAAGAACGAATGCGAAGATTGTCGATCGCCCTAGTCTGTTCTATTATTTCAAGACAAATGTTGGCAATATCCTGCCATGAATACTTTACGTCTACCCGATTATCTTTTAGCTGTTCGAGAAACAAGGCAAACTTAAGCTTACCGTATAAGTTTACTTGACTCGGTAATTCGGCTGACTGTAGCTCGATTTCCGATACTAAATTTTGGGCTAAAGACCATTGTTGAGTTGCCACCAACAATGATAGTAAATTTAGTTGTGCGGGTAATCTGTATTGTCGAGTAGCCCGAAGAAATTGTGTCTGTTCGATTAAGTTTTGATAGCGTTGGACTGCTTTTTCAGCATGGGCGATAAATTTTTGCTGTTCTCCCCATTCTCTTGCTTTAAAGGCGATCGCTTTATCGATATTGCCCCGAATAAGATTGATTTTTGCCCAGTCTGAAGGATACAAGCCTGGCAAGTTTTGGCTGATGCTTTCACTGGCTTCTATGAGAATTTCTGCCTGTTTGAGTTCTCCTTTGAGAAGCAAAATATTGCTCAACTGATTCAATCCCTGAATTTTCCAGGTTCGGACATCCGTTTTTACTTCGTTAATTACAGTCTGGATTTGGTCGACAGTTAGATCTTCACAATTAAAATTTGGCTTGTCAAAAGCCTCTAGAGCGATGGCACAAGATCGATTATAAAAACCCATTTTTTCTAAGGCTTGAGAGCGATTGAGTAGGCTACCAACAACTCCCAAGCGATCGCCTACTTCTCGATACAACTCTTCTGCCTTGTGCCAATCTGCCAAAGCCAAATCATTTTGACCTACAGCTATTGCAGAATGTCCTTTAGTATGCCAAATCTGAGCCAATACCCGAGTTTTCTGCCGACTGGGTGGGAGAGTTGCGATTGACTCGAAGCTATGGGCAATGTTCTGGTTTGCCGATTGCCAATTGCCCATTTGCTGGTGTGTTTGGGCAATCAAAGAAAAGGTTTGAGCCTGTTGCAAGAATTTAGCTTGACTTTTATATGTCTTATTGACTCTTTCTAGCAGCTGCAAAGAGCGATCAAATTTCCCAGAACGATAAAACTCTTGAGCCTGTCTGACTAATTGTGAGGGGGCAGTTTGAGCTTTTAAGCTAAGAGTAAACCCCAAACTCAGACTTACTCCCAGAAGAAAAACGAAGGTCAATCTCCACCAAAATCTCGCTCTACTCCACATAAAAATACGATCGCTATCCCAATCAGAACACTTTTTTAGCCTAAAGCCAATTAGCAAGTTTTTGGTAGCATAGTTTACTATTTACATTTATTCACAATAATCTCATTAAGTTTTACAAAACTTGATAGGAAGGGTACATTCAGCATTGTATAAATAAACTGTAAATGGCTCTCTAATTATTAAATAGATTAGAATTTTGCCTATTTACAATGGGGGTTTGACTTAATTGACTCGAGCTTAATCTAACTTAAGATAAAGTCTTGGCAATCGCCTATTCAAAAATGCACTCAACTAATCGAGTGCTTTAATATATGAGCGCTATAACTCTATGGCAGAGGTATCCAGCTCAGAATATTTGTGTAATTAAATAAATTGGTGTGTAGAAATTCTAGTAACTGTAGAGCGGCGAAAGATTGAATAAAAATTATTAAATCTTTCTCTACTTTGCTTTTGCTGACTGACAAACTTACCAATTGTCAAATCGGTTTTCAATTTTAAGAAAACGAAGCTGTGGCGAGCAATAACTATCTATGAGTATTTATGCCTAAAGATAGCATTACTTGTCGAGTTTGTGTATTTACATAAAGCTCAAATCTTTAAGTTTGTAAAGCAATAATAAAGTATGAACTAAGACATTTTGTCTTATTCGATCAACTTTGTGTTTTATATTCTGTAAAAAAATTAAATCCTAATTAGGGAGATTTATTAAATGGCTTTTGGCTCATTTGGACCCGCCTCACAATTAGGTGTGGCAATATATGAAGATACTCCTGCTTTAGAATACGTACCAGGGTGTTCTGCAGAAGAGTTAGAAACAATTATCCGCGCTATATATAAGCAAGTTTTAGGCAACGCTTACGTGATGGAAAGCGAGCGTGCGTCGATACCCGAATCTCAGTTTAAACAGGGTAATCTTAGCGTGCGCGAATTTGTTAGAGCGATCGGTAAATCCGATCTGTATCGCTCTCGCTTTTTTGATACTTGTCCCCGCTATCGCTATACCGAACTCAACTTTAAACATTTTCTCGGTCGTGCGCCCAACGACTATGACGATATGAAAGCTCATAGTGCCATCTTAGATGAAGGGGGATTTGAGGCTGATATCGATTCCTATCTAGATAGTGATGAGTATCAAAATGCCTATGGGGAATACTTTGTACCTTACCCTCGTGGATACAAAAGTCTACCAGGTCAAACTATGGTTCAATTCACTCATATGTTTGCGCTTCTTCCGGGTGCAGCAGGAAGCGATCTCAAAGGAAGTCTTGCAGGTAAGACACCCGCACTAAATAAAGATGTCATTCTTGAAAGTCCAATATCAGTAGTTGCTCCATCTGGTGGTACTGCTGGCGATGGCTGGTCTTTCCAAGAGCCTCCCCTATCAGCACGTACTCGTCAGGGTTCAGGTGCTGGCGAAAATGGCAAAGTTTATCGTATTGAGGTGACTGGTTACGGAGCGCGCGCTGTAAACCGAGTATCTAAGTTCCGTCGTAGTAACAAAGTATATTTAGTACCTTACGATAAGCTATCTCAAGAATATCAGCGTATTCACAAGCAGGGTGGCAAAATAGCTAGTATAACTCCCGTCAACTAATTTTACACTTTTATAACCGCTAATTCGTCGGCAGAAACTACTATTTAATATTTTCTGCTTGACGATCGCGGAGAACTTTGTTTGACAAATCAATATTAATTCAGGAGAAATAAGACATGACCGCAGTATTAGACGCACCTGTGGAAATTCGCGCCAATAGCACTGCCGATGACAAGGCGATCGCAATTCGCGCAGTATACAAGCAGGTGTTAGGCAATCCCCACGTAATGGAAAGCGAACGCCTAGTAAGTGCAGAGTCTCAGTTTTGTAATGGCAGCATTAGCCTCAGAGAATTTGTACGTGCTGTAGCTAAATCTGATTTTTACCGCGCTCGTTACTTTGAAGCCTGTGCCCCTTATCGCTTTGTCGAGCTAAACTTCAAGCATCTTTTAGGACGCGCTCCCATCGACCAAGCAGAATTATCCGAACACATTCAGCGTTGTGTGAATGAAGGCTATGATGCAGAAATCGACTCCTATATCGATAGTGTCGAATATTCCGAAAAATTTGGCGAAAATATAGTTCCTTTTTATACAGGCGCAACCAGCACAGTAGGTAAGAAACAGGTCAATTATAATCGCACTCTTTCTTTGCTCCAAGGTATTGCTGGGGTAGACAGTGCGGATAAAAGCTCTCGTTTAGTCAATAGCGTTGCCACTAACAGTGCTACCACTGCGGCAACTCCTTCCACTGGCGGGCGTATTTCTCCATATAAAGATGCTACAGCTAAAAGGTTCAAAATTGTCGTCAAAGGCTCTAAATTTGATGCTCCTCGTCGTGTGAGTAATACAGAGTACATCGTACCTGGCGATCGCATGACTCCTCAGATTCAACGCATCCAGAGAACTGGAGCAAAAATCGTTAGCATTACTGAAATTTAAACATCATCAGTAATAAATTAACTATATTCAGGAGAAATTTATTATGTCATTTTGGGTCACAGACTTAAAGCCAGTGGAGCTTAAAGAACGCGCAGAGGATCAAGACTTTAACATCATTATTCGTCAGGCATACAAGCAGATTTTGGGTAACGCCTATCTTTTGGAAGGCGAGCGTTTATCAACTGCTGAATCTTTGTTGCGCAATGGAGATTTGACAATTAGAGGTTTTGTAAGAGCGATCGGTCAATCTGAACTGTATCGTTCTTTGTTTTTTGAAAGCTGCTCTCAGTATCGTTTTATCGAAATGAACTGCAAGCACTTTTTAGGACGCGCACCTCTAGACCAAGCCGAAATTTCTCAGCACGTACAAATTTACAATAATTTGGGTTACGAAGCTGAGATCGATTCCTATATCGATAGCGAAGAATACACCCAAGCATACGGTGAAAATGTTGTTCCTTGTCCTCGCACTGAAAGCAATCAGCGTACTTTGCTTAATGTCGGCTACAATCGTACCTTTGCTTTGTACAGCGGCGGCTATGCAAGTAGCGACAATATTACCAATAAAGCGACTTTAATTTCAGATTTGGCAGCGAATAAGCCTACTGCTATTAGTTTCCCTAAAAGCAGCAACGGCGAGACTCCTGGCTCAAATAACAAGCGATTTCGGATTAAAGCGACAAAAGCAAGTGTTGGTTCTCTCAATCGCTTGAGTAACCAAAGCTATGAAGTCGATTACAAACAGCTAAATGCCAAAATTAAAAACTTACACCGTACTGGAGCAAAAATTCTCAGTATTACGGAAGTTTAAATCTTTATCCTTCGATTTATAAGCTTTGAAGGATCAAAATAAAAACTAATATTGGGGGAATTTCCACTTTCCCCCAGAAAATATGAGGTAATTAAGATATGTCAGGAATGGTCAATACTGGAAATGCTGGTGTTAGCTCCTATAGCAGCCGCACGGTAAAGATTGAAGTAACTGGAGTATGTCATCAAGACATTGCTCGTACCAGTAACTACACAGTAAAAGTTCCTTATAATCGTATGTCTCAGACTATTCAAAATATCAATCGGATAGGAGGCAAGGTAGCAGGCGTTTATTTGGAGGCAACTGCCCCAACAGCAAAAGCGCTTAGCGAAGTTGAAGAACGGGAAACTCCTAAGCGATCAGGAAAAAAAAGAAGTCGCAACCGCAAGTAATAACAAGCAATAAATCGGTGCGCAAAATACTACTGTACGATTATTTAAAAAAATCTCAGTTTAAATTACTGGTTTCCAGCAGCTAGAAAATTCGCTGCTGGAGATAAAACTTTAATAAAATATTCTCATATTTAAAATTAAAAAGCTGATGAATATTGATGAATTTGTAAAACATTCTCTAGGAAAATGGCGATCGCAAAGAAGTGCGCATCATTTAGCTTTTCATCATTTTGAAGAAGTAACTTCAGAAATAGAAATTATTTCCCTGGATAATAATGACGAACGAGTAATAAGTCTGTGCAAAACCAATAAAGTCGATCCTCATTTAGTCAGCAGTCCCTTTTTTATGCAGTGGGAAGGGGAATCCGATTGGGATGAAGATGAGGTATTGGCTGGTTCCACAGTTTTGGTTCCCGTTCCCGATTTAGAAAATCCTACTAGAGGGCAACTCCTAAGAGAGCAAGGATATGCCGAAACTGTCCCTGCTGTTGGCTATTACCAGCTTGTAGAAGATGGGACATTTATTTTGACTACTCAATACGAACGAGCATGTGCAGAAGAAAAGATTTGGTTTGCTACTCCTAATTTACGCCTCCGCGTGTCTTTGATTAAAACTGGAGATGGGAAAGGGGTCACTACAGCATCATTTTCTTCAGAAATTCGAGTTCTGGATTTAGATAGTTAGATTATTGGCAATTTTACTATTCAAGATTTAGCTTTTATCTGTTTAAAATCGCTGACTGTTTAAAAATTTTTATAAAATCAAAGACCATGTTAGCCAAAGACAACCGTTCGACAGAACAACAACAAGACGGACTAATATACGAGCTGGCGCGTATGATGGCAGGAGACTTCTGTAATCGCCAGCAATCGGATGCAGATCCTAAAAATTATGCTCATATTCGCATTTTCTTTCGTCCCCTTCCCTGGGAATTTTTTTCTGGGATTGGTTTCTATTCCGAACAAGTTTATGACTACAATCTTTGGACTCCCTATCGGCAAGGAGTACATCGTTTAGTAGATCGAGGCGATAGTATTTACATTGAAAATTATAGCCTCAAGCAAGCCGAAAATTATGCGGGTTCTGGTCACAATCGCGATATTCTTTTGACAATTCCTCCAAACGAAATTGAACGTCGTCACAATTGCTCGATGGTATTTGTCAAAGACGGAGAAATGTTTCGTGGCAGTGTCGAGCCTGGAAATAAATGCTTTATCAATCGTAAAGGTGTCAATACATACCTTGTAAGCTTAGTCGAGCTTACAGAAACTACCTGGATAAGTTGGGATAGAGGAATGGATTTGGAGACTCACCAACAAGTATGGGGTTCGGCAAAAGGACCTCTAAAATTTCAAAAAAGAACTAGCTTTGCTGATGAATTACCTCCTTTGAACTGAAGAAAACTGACTTCAGCTTTGAACTTAGTTTGCCTGGCTCTTTACGCCTGCTTTTATCATATATCTCAATATAAATACCCCTTTAAAAATAGATTAACGATGATTATTTCGGAGCTAACAGCAAAAAGTATGTTGCCACCAGTAGCGAGCAAAAAAATGCAAGCTTGGATTAGAAGCCGTCATCTAATTTGCTCGGGTAACTTCTTTATTTTCGAAACTCTCGAATATTCTACAGTAGAAAGATTTGAGGAATGTGTTCGAGGATTAGGTGGAACGTTTATTTCAGTCGAGCCAATACGAAAAGTTTGGATTGGTAATCATCGCCAGGTAATTTTGTATCGAGCAAAGGCAAGTTTGCACACTCCTCATCACGATCTAAAGCAGTATTGGGTCAAGTATGGTGGTTTTTATACCAGGTTTGACGAGCGTTCTTGCTGATAGCAAAACAAGTATAAAATTTTCAAGAAAAATAATTAAATATCATGGTTAACACTTTTATCAGTCCTACAATAGGAAAAGCTTCGGTATTGGGAGTCAGCTTTTATGAAGATACAGAGATAGTTGAATTACATTCTAATGATTCTGCTGAGGCAGTCGAGACTATTATTTACGCTGTATATCGTCAGGTCTTGGGTAATGCTTATGTGATGGAAAGCGAAAGACTCACTATTCCAGAATCTAAGCTAAAAGAGGGTAGGATAAGTACTCGTGAGTTTATTCGCCAAGTAGCACAATCAGAATTATACAAATCTCGTTTTTTTGATAATTGTCCTCGATATCGCAGTATCGAACTTAACTTCAAACATCTGCTCGGTCGCGCTCCTGACAGCTATGATGAGACTAATTTCCATAGCCAAATTTTAGATCGGGGTGGTTATGAGGCAGAAATTAATTCTTATATAGATAGTGAAGAATATCAAAATAAATTTGGCGACAATATTGTTCCTTACTACTGTGGTTATAAAACTCAAACAGGCAAAAATATAGTTGGCTTTACTCACTTGTTTAAACTTTTACGAGGTGCTTCGAGTAGCGATAAAAAGCTCACTACTCAAGATACTCCTCGCTTAACTACTTCATTGATTGAAAATCGCCCTAGTAACATAATTCCTCCCTCGACTGGAGAAAGCTATGGCGGAGTAACAGATGTCAACAAACTATTGTCGAAAGTTTTTGCCTCCCAGGAATCAAAACCACAACCAGAGACTAAAACAATTCCAGCCTCTGATTACTCCACTGGTTCGGCACATCAAGATCGAGACACATCCAAAAAAATTGCCGAACTGAGGGATAAGCTAGCAAACATTAATTTATTCGCTGCTATTGGCGATTCAGTGGTTAATAAATGGCAATCAAACGGCAATGTTACTCAGTCATCTTCTAGCGATTATAAAAGTCAGCAAGACAACTTGAGGCAGCAGCAGATTATCGAAGACCTAGAAACTAAAATAGTCGACGCACAACGTCTTGCTAATATTGGAGAAGCTCGTTTGAATAGATGGCGCAGCCGTACTTTTTTTTGAGTCAATAATTAGCAAAAATTTACTATAGTTCTAACTAAGGGAGCAAGCTTTACGTTTTGTAACTTGCTCTTGTATATTTTTTGGCAAAATTTATTGTCGATCGAAGAAAAGGGGAATAGTGTTTTACAATACTAATTATGAGCTTAAAACAAGACATACGCTGCCTTCTAGCAAAATAGCAATAGAAGAAGATATAGCTAAATTTGCAAATAATATTCTGCAAAGCGTTTGTAAATAAGTTTGAGTAATAACTAACAGTAATTGCTACAGCTTTTTTTTTGATTATGTATCGTTAAAAGATAGAGTAGAAATCTTTAGTACATAAGCCAGTAGAAATAACTGTAGGTAAATATCGGAGATATCAGAAATATGCCTCGCAAAAAAGCCAAATCAACCAGTAGAAAACGTAAAACAACTAGTTTTTTAGAAAAGTCACAAGTTGGCATTTCTTTGACTTCTCAGGCTTTTCAAAATCTAAACGAGATTGTCGAAGGAACTGGACTGTCTAAATCGAAAGTAGTTGAAGGTCTGGTGACTGGAAATATTGCGATCGCCAGCAAAATAGCAGATAAGGTTATTTCCATTGAATCCAACCTAGATAATGAATCTTCAGATAGTTTAAATACTAAAATTCAAATTCTAGATGGATCGGTTGCGGAAGAGAATCAAAGTTTGAATCAGGAATCATCGACCAAATCTAGTCTGAAAGAAGAGCCTGGAGATATTGCAGAATTAGAAAAGAATATTCAAGAGCATGAAAATAAATATCAATCTCTAAGCCAATCTTTTCAAGAAAAAGAAGATTTAATTAAAAAGCTAGAGCGACAGCTCCAAGAACAAAAAGCGGCTCAAAAGACTCAAGAGACTCAAGAAAATAGTTCTCTAGCAGAAATAGATAGTTTAAAACAGCAGCTGTCAGAAACAAAAGAAAAAACTAAGAGCGCAGAGCAAACTGCTGAAGCTTATAAAACCAAAATTGAGGAGTTAGAGCAGCAGTTAAATGATACTGTTAAAGAAAAAGAGAATCTCAGTCAACAGTCGGGAGAGAAGGAAGAAGCTCTAAGTCAGTTACAGCAGCAGTTGTCGGAAAGGGAAAATGAAGTAGAGAGCATAAAAAGCGATCGCGATAA
>JBCDCO010000003.1:0-51436 GCA_039181635.1 Cyanobacteria bacterium P01_G01_bin.19
CAAACGGTTTTGTTCTTCTCCAAGGCAAAAAAAGAAGCCTAAACCCAAACCGACTTATGACCCCAGACATCCTCATCGCTCTACGGCTCGCCTTCTTCACCAGCAAAAGCAGTACAAACGCTCACCTTAACAGGGGTAGCTCTAAGCTCTAAGCCATAAGCTTTTGAAAGTCAGGTTTGCCTACTTAAAGATCCGAAAAATAGTAATTGAATTACGCATTCACCAACGCCATTTTTAGTTTTGAGGCAAACTCGATCCCACTGTTGATTAAGAGTTTGCCTATTTATTTGCCCAGTTTAAATAATCTTAAGAGCGATCTTCTAATAATCGAAATAGTAATAGCTGGCTAATCTGCTCGTCGTTAAAGTTATCATCACTAATTAATAATAGGCTTCTACTGCCATCAGGCAACCGAGGTCCCAAGGTTATTCCTTCGAGATTATCGAGATAAATACTTAGATCTTCAAGATCTAAAAGTAGTTCTTTTTTCAGAGTACGTAGCTGTCCTAAATCTCCTTTCAAGCTAGCAATATTACTGGTATCGGTCGCATCTCCCACCACAACCTGGAATATTTTTGCTCCTGCGCCAGTAAAGCCAAAAGTTCTCTCTAGGCTGAGAAAATACCCCTCGGTTTGCAAAGCCAAAAGTTCTGTCAGACCATTAGCAATGACCTCCACTGGGGCTGGATCGAGGAGATACAAATGCTCGGCAACCAGGATAGGCGTACCTACAGAATCAATCGAATAGTGTAAAAAACGAATCCTAGTTTCTGCTTCCCCTTCCTGTTCGAGAGATTTGTCCTGAATTAAGGCAGATTCGGTTGCAGTAAATAATCTAAAAGGATCTTCGGGCAAGCCAACACGGTTTACCGATAAAGATTCGAAAGCAAGATTTTCACTAACTCCTTGTTTTACTTCGGGATCTTCGCCAATCAAAAATCGCTGTGGCAGACGAATGTTGGCTATTTTTTTGCCCGTTTCTAGTTCAAACTCGCCGATAAAAGGATTGATGTTTTTTGCCGTATTTCCCTCGCTAGAGATAAAAATAGTGTTTCTAGGGGATAGAGCGATTCCTTCTGGATCTATTTGTCCGACAGGGTAATTATTTCCCTCCTCGTCCTTGATAAAGGTAACTGTTTCTGGCTGAAAGCTTTTGATTTTAATCTGCTCGTCTTGTTGTTCTAGTTCCAGACCAAAAGTGTAAAAACGAGCGGGAGAACGCCTGCCACGGTCGTCAGAGAGAACATAGAACTTATCCTGTTGGCGATTGTAGGCGATCGCCGATAAACCACCTACGATAGTATTTTTAAATTCGGCTTTGGGAATTTCATACTGGTCTACAAATTCTAGGGAAAAGTCGCGAAACATTCTTTCTTCTGCCGAGACTCTCTGAGGCGGACTACAGCTAAATAACGAAAGTAGCAGGCATACAAGAATAAAACCAGATAAATATTTGAAGAGACGTTGAGAAATTTTTGGGCGCAGCTTAACGGAGTTATCGCTCACAATTTTTCGCTAATAAAACCTACAACTATCAATCTATCAGAGTTGTTAATCGATTTGTACAGTTCTATTTTTTCAGGCGATCGCTTTGAATATCACTGAAATAATTCGCCAGATCTACATCACACAAGGATAAGAAATTATCGGATTAAGATTGGTTATTACTTATTAAATTAGATGACTTTTAAGCAAGGGAAGGTACCAAAACGTGCAGCTTTTTTATTTTCTACCAACACTTTTTTGGATGTGGATGATTTGGGAATGCGTTCGTTACGATCCTGATAGTAGGACTTGGTTATGGTTGTTGATATTTTTAAACTTTCCAGGTGCTGTCATTTACTTTTTTGCTCGCAAGCTGCCAAATATGCATTTCGATCTGCCGATACCCAACTTTATGCAGCATCGCCTACGCCAAAAAGAGATCTGGCGTGCGGAGGCTGATGTCTTAAATATTGGCAACGCACACCAATATGTAGTCTTGGGAAATTTAAAGCAAGAGTTGAGATTGTTCGCCGAAGCCAAAGATGCTTATCTCTTTGCTTTAGATAAAGAGCCAAATAATCTCAAAGCATTGTGGGGAGTAGTGCAAATAGAACAAAAAGATAATAATTTAATTCAGGTCAAAGAATATTTAGCCAAGATTTTAGCTATTAAGCCAGATTATGAATATGGCGATGGCGAACTACTTTACATCAAAACTTTATTGAAATTAGAAGAAAAAGAGTTGGCAGAATCGCTTTTAGTCAAGACTATAAAAGTTTGGAATAAACCAGAAGCTAGATTGCTATTGGGAGAAATTTATATTGAGAAAAATAATCATGCCGAGGCAACAGAAGTTTTGAAAAAGCTTATCTACAATATTCGCAGCAGCACAAAATTTCATTACCAGCGTAATAAGCAGTTTGAGAAAAAAGCCAGCAAGTTATTAAAAACAATAGAAGTTTCTGCGTGAAAAGTAACGGCAACAAACAGCTAAGATTTTGCTTCCGTAAGGTAAGGATTGATGGACTTGACAGATTATTTTATGATGATCTCTTGGGTCGATTATCGATAATTATTTTATGTTTCCCAGTTACATTCCCGCTGAAGCTGCCAGTTTAACCGAATCTACCTCGATCGCTTTAGCACGAGATATTAAGCTAGCCTCAATTCCTACTCCCTTAAGCCAAGAAGATATCGCCACTACATATATTCAGCAGGGGAGCGGGACGACGCCAATTCTGCTGATTCACGGATTTGATAGCTCTCTACTAGAATTTCGCCGTCTGATTCCCTTACTAGCAAAAGAGCAGTCAACTTGGGCATTAGACTTGTTGGGTTTTGGCTTTTCTCAGCGCAACTTGAATATTCCCCTCAACCCTAAAAATTTAAAAACTCATCTTTATTGTTTCTGGCAAACTTTAATCCAACAGCCTGTGATTTTAGTTGGTGCATCGATGGGAGGTGCTGCCGCGATTGATTTTACACTGACTTATCCTCAAGCGGTAGAAAAAATGATCTTGCTGGATAGTGCGGGGTTGGCAAAACAACCAGCTATCGGCAAGTTTATGTTCCCTCCCCTAGATTATTTGGCTACAGAATTTCTACGCAACCCAAAAATACGTCAAAGTATTAGTCAGGCTGCTTACTTTGATAAAAGTTATGCTAGCCTCGATGCGCAGTCTTGCGCGGCTCTGCATCTAAAATGCCCCAACTGGAACAAATCCTTGGTTTCTTTTACCAAAAGTGGTGGTTATGGCTCGTTTGCCAAATCTATCTCAGATATAAAACAAGAAACATTAATTATCTGGGGCAAACAGGATAATATCTTGGGAACTAAAGATGCAGGAAAGTTCGCTAAAGCAATTCCTAATAGCAAACTAGTCTGGCTCGATCGCTGTGGTCATGTTCCTCACTTAGAACAGCCTCAAATAACCGCCCAGACTATTGCCAGCTTTGTCTCTACCTAAATCGCAATTAAATTACTCAAGCAAATATCTTGTTGCGGATTAGGGCGATCGACATGTCTAGCAAAGGATATCCCAAACCAAAACATAAAGTGAACAGAGCAATTATTTGCACTGGAGTAAATCTAGCGTTGGGAAAAGCATAAACGGCAGAAATATAGAAAATTGCACTCAACAACAACCCCAATAAAACGCTCGAAACAATAAATTTCGGCAAGGTTGTTTTAATACTGAACTTTTGTGTGTGACGGATAGATACATCAACATAGTTGCTTACGATTGAATTTAAACCAGCACTGGTTACGCCTCCAACAATGGCAGCTAAAGCAATATGGTTTGATGGTGCAAAAATATTCACTTCTTACCTCAACACAGTAATTTTTAGATGTTTTCTCTTCTCCAAGTTAGACGAAATTATCGATCAAACCCGCCAAATAATACATATCGTACATATTGTTAAAGAAGCTTCAAACCTTTACTGCTATGTCGAACTAAAATTGCGCCAGTATGTCCTGTAACCAACCAAAAGATCGACCTGACACCATCTCGCAAGCATTTCTCTAAAGGTTCGGGGGGATTATTGGAAGGAACGGCGATTGGCTCAAACTCGATGCCTTTGCTGCCAAAAACGATATCGCCGATTATTTTGGCTCGCTGCATATGATTTTCTGAAGTGATAAGATACACGTTGTCTATATTTTGAGCCTTTAATTCATCGACTAGGGTAGTAAAGTTAGTTACCGTATCGCTGGCACGGTAGTCAAAGCGCAGGCGATCGCTTTCGATTCCAGAATTAGCAAAAATTCTCTGGGCATATTCTTGAGGACTGCCAGAAGAGATCCAAATAGGTACTTGGGGATGTTTTTGGGCTAATTTAGCTGCATAACGCTCCCTCTCTTCGTGTCCCCCCAATACCAGTAAGGCGTCGGGACTTGTCGGGACAGAATTACGTATCGGCTTGAATCCAACACAAAGAGTTGTGGCAATAATGGATATCAAAGTTAGCTTTCTGAGTTTACCAATAGGGCTTACCACGACTAGCTTAGATTCATCTTTGGATTGGAAACTTAAAAACATAGGCAGATGAGCTTTAAATTGGCTTGACTGGTATCGGCAAATTAACGTTCACAAATTATAAATTTGAAAAAAAGATTTTGTGGTAATTGCGATCGCACAAACACATTTTTTTCAATAAAACTTAATAAAAACGATCTGAGGTAAATTAGCCCGACAATCTCAAATTAGTTCGTAGCAAATAGCTAGCCTAATCGACGCAATAGACAAACCTCAAAGTAGCGTTAAATATTAGACCAGAAGGGGGCAGAGTTTGTTACTCTTGAAGACGCTGTATTTCAAAAATCATATTCATTTAGCTACCAAGCATGAGAACTAATTACTGTGGCGAATTGCGAGCCGAACATATAGACCAAACCGTAACAATTTATGGCTGGGTCGATCGCCGTCGCGATCACGGAGGGGTCATTTTCATCGATTTGCGCGATCGCACGGGAACAGTTCAAATCGTCAGCGATCCGCAGCGCACGCCTCAATCTTATGCTGATGCAGAATCTCTGCGTAGTGAATATGTAGTCAAAGCTGTAGGAAAAATTAGCAAAAGACCCCCAGAGTCTTTGAACGATAAGCTGCCTACAGGACAGGTGGAAATATACGCCGAGTCGATTGAAGTACTCAACGCCGTTAACAAGCAGCTTCCATTTCAAGTTTCTACTGCCGATACCGAAAACGTCGGCGAAAAGCTGAGACTCAAACATCGCTATTTAGATTTGAGACGCGATCGCATGGCAAAAAATCTTCAGCTGCGGCATCAGGTAGTCAAGGCAATCAGGAGATTTCTCGAAGATCGCGAAGGCTTTATCGAAGTCGAAACGCCAATTTTGACTCGTTCGACTCCTGAAGGTGCCAGGGATTATCTCGTTCCCTCCCGCGTCAACCAAGGGGAATGGTATGCTTTACCCCAATCTCCCCAGCTATTCAAGCAACTACTAATGGTGTCGGGATGCGATCGCTATTATCAAATTGCTCGCTGTTTTCGCGATGAAGACTTACGTGCCGACAGACAGCCAGAATTTACTCAGCTAGATATGGAGATGAGCTTTCTGTCTCAAGACGAGATTATTACTTTAAACGAGGCATTAATCGCTCGTATCTTCAAAGAAGTCAAAAATATCGATATACCATTACCTCTACCCCGCATAACCTATGCCGATGCCATGAATCGCTATGGCACCGATCGACCAGACACTCGTTTCGATCTCGAACTAGTAGATGTTTCCGATATCGTCAAAGATTCGGGATTCAAGGTTTTCTCTGGTGCGGTGAAAAGCGGCGGACAGGTAAAAGTCTTGCCCATTCCTAACGGCAATGATGCCATTTCCAACGTAAGGATTAAGCCCAAAGGCGACATTTTTAACGAAGCCGTAACCGCTGGAGCAAAGGGTATTGCTTATATTAGGGTTCGAGAAAACAACGAGATCGACACCATTGGCGCAATCAAAGATAACCTCAACGAAGAACAAAAAGCAGAACTACTGCGCCGCACGGGAGCAAAACCAGGTCATCTGCTTCTTTTTGGGGCGGGAGATACGGCTACGGTCAACAAGTCCTTAGACCGTTTGCGTTTGTTTATCGCTCAAGAAATGGGCTTAATCGATGAAGAGCGAGTAAATCTACTTTGGGTTACTGAATTTCCTATGTTTGAGTGGAATGCCGACGAAAAACGCTATGAAGCACTCCATCATCCTTTTACTGCACCATATCCAGAAGACCGTGACGATCTGACCACTGCCAGAGCGCAAGCCTACGACATGATTTACAACGGAATCGAAATAGGAGGCGGAAGTCTGAGAATTTATCAAAAAGACTTGCAGGAAGAAGTCTTTAAAGCGATCGGGCTATCTCCTGAAGAAGCAGACGAAAAATTTGGCTTCTTGCTCGAAGCTTTTGAATACGGTACACCTCCTCATGGGGGAATTGCCTTTGGATTGGATCGCTTGGTAATGCTTTTAGCAGGGGAAGAATCAATTCGCGATGTTATTGCCTTCCCCAAAACCCAACAAGCAAGCTGCTTGCTAACCAATGCACCAAGTACAGTCAATCCCAAACAGCTAAGGGAATTGGAGATTGCCTCAACTTACAAGCCCAAAAAAGAGAGCTAAATTAAGATCTCAAGCCGCAACTGAAATGCTCGCTAATCGGTTGCGGACTTGCCAATGGGTAAATTAAATAACAAAATGGGTGTACAACTTACTTTTTACTCGCCTTTTCGGCATTTCCAATCCCTCATAAAGTGGTATTCTGAAATTTAAACAAAATTCTCTAAAATCAAAACTGTAGAGAGTTTTACGCTTATCTGAAAGTTATTTATTAGTTAAAAAGATTTCAGAATCCAAAATTATGCCATCATCTAATTTTAATCCAGAGGATCGATATGAAGAGGAAACTCTGACTATCGTTGATGAAAGCGGGCGATCGCTGCCATGTTATATCGAACAATCCTTGGAGATTGATGACATGACTTATCTTTTGCTCGTTCCTGTTGATATTCCTGTGGTGGTTATGAGTATCAATAGCGATCGCGGAGATGAACTGGAAGCAGCAATGTTAGATGATGACGCTGAAATCGCTGAAATTTTTGATGATGCTAAAGCAGTATTAGCCGAGCAGAACCTCTTGCTTCAACACACAGCCTATACCTTAACAGCCGTTGGCGAACTGCCCCCAATCGAAGAGGATGCCATACTTACCCTCGATAGTGACGGTGTTGACGATGAAATGGAGGAGGAAGAATTACAGTCTTTGGCTCAGTTTTATCATGCCAATCAGAAATACGGAATTTATACTCCTCTAACTCCCTTATTATTTTTTGCTAGATACGACTCCCAAAATAGGCTAGAGCTAGTTTCTCCCGATCAGGAAAATCTAATTCCTATCCTAGAAGAATTGCTAGCGGATGATTGAGAATTGAATGAATACTAGTGCCCTAATCCCCTAGTCCCATCTTCGTGGGATAATATCCCCCAATCCCTAAGCCTTGAAGTTATCTGTAGTCGTATTAAAGAGAAATAGTATTAGGCAGACAATTTAAGCGCGATCGGGATAAGATTGAATCCGAATTATCGCAAGTTGAATTATTTACAGGTAAAGTTGGTATAACTTATGCAAATTTTGTGGGTTAAGACCAAACTCGACTCACAGCTAATTATTGATTGAATACCTTATAGAAATATAGTTAACGCTAAATGACTACCCAGAGAAAGTCTCAAACTAAAAAAACTGCTAATCGAAAATTTACGGTTGATTCTGCTCTAAAAATTATTCCTGCTGCTGTGGGAGGAATGGCATTGCTAGGTTGGCTCGGCTGGAAAGGTTTGACTGCACCTGTAGAAGCGAAAGGTAAAGCTATAGATCCAGAAAAACAAGTCCAGTTTACGGTTAAGTCTGGTGTAGGTGGCAATCAAATTGGCGCGGAATTAGCTCGGGCTGGATTGATCAGATCTGATAATAACTGGAAAATACTAACCAAACTCAAGCAATTCAAAGACTCCCAAGGCGGTTATAAAGCGGGTACCTACTTAATTTCCCCTGAAGAACCTCTATCTGACATTGCAGCCAGGATATGGAACGGGGAGATCATGCAGACTAACTTTACTATTCCAGAAGGTTGGTCTACCAGACAGATGGCAGAATACTTTGAATCCCTAGACTACTTTAGTGCGGCAGAATTTGAAGCTGCAGTTCGAGAAATTCCCTATGAAAAGTATGCTTGGCTGCCTCAAGATCTGCCCATAATTGAAGGTTTTTTATATCCCGATACCTATAAAATCAGTAGCGATCGCACTAGCAATCCTCAAGCAATTATCAGCACGATGCTCGATCGCTTTGAAGAAATTGCTTTGCCTGTTTACGAAGCAGAAAATCCAGACATGAGCCTAAAAGACTGGGTAACGCTAGCTAGCATCGTTGAAAAAGAGGCGGTAGTGGGAGATGAGCGACGCCTGATTGCAGGAGTATTCACTTCCAGACTCGACAAAGGTATCAGCTTGGGGTCAGACCCTACCGTAGAATATGGCTTGGGTATTCGTCAGACAGCAGACCAACCTCTTACTTACGCTCAAGTCGGCACTCCTTCGCCCTATAATACATACATGAACTCTGGGTTGACTCCCACTCCCATTGCTTCCCCTGGCATCGAAAGTTTAAAAGCCACTCTCAACCCCGAAGCTACAGATTATTTATACTTTGTAGCTCGCTATGATGGAACTCACGTTTTTAGTGAAACTCTGAGCGCCCACGAAGCAGCCACCAGAGAAATTCGCCGTCAAAGGAACCAGTAATCACCAGTCATTAATCTATCGGGAATTTTCTGCTACCTCCTCAATAATTTATGGATTTATTGCGATCGCTTCCTATTGGGTCATATTTAGAACAACCTGTCACTTGGCTCCACAAAATAGATCCTCGGGTCAAACTAATCTGGTTGATGACTTTTTTGCTTGCTCCTTTGCTAAGCAACCCTCTGTGGCGAATCGCTTTGGCGGCATCTTTGATCCTGCTAACTATGGTTGCAGGAATTCCCTTTCGAGTCTGGCGCAAGCAGACAGGCTGGCTGTTGCTGCTGTGCTTTTTTATGTTTTTATTTGCCAGTATTTCCCCCGATAGCTTGGCTGCCGAACACACTCCCCGCATTCCTCCTTTTTGTCCCGAAACAGCCACGACAGAAGTTGCCGCCGATAACTCTGCTCCAACTCTGGTAGAACAGGTAGTACAATGCGAGTCTCCCTTACCAGATGCCAGTAGCTATAGATATGTCTTGTTTGATAAACCCAAATTTTTTCTCATACCCCGCATAACCGTTACTCGTCGCTCTTTAGATGTAGCGGTAAGAATTTCAACCCTAATCTTCACTTTAATCTACAGCACTAGCCTGTATCTTTTAACCACTGCACCCGAAGAAATCACCGAAGCATTGGACGATCTGATGACTCCTCTGCGCCATCTAAATTTACCCGTATCGGAAATCGTTCTCACCTTAACTCTGTCGCTGCGCTTCATTCCGCTGGTGCTAGAAGAAATACAAAACCTAGTACGCTCGATTCGCACTAGAGCGATCGACTGGAAGAAATTAGGTTTGCGCCGTAGCAGTCAACTATGGCTGATTGTATCGGAAAAATTATTAGAAAATCTCTTGTTGAGAGCAGAACAAATTGCCGTCGCCATGGATGTGAGGGGTTTTACTAGCCCCAACGAACATCGAGTTCAATGGCATCAGCTCAAAATGCGATCGCGCGATTGGATCGCACTAGGAATCTTAATTCCCTTTTGGTGCGCTCGTTGGTTTGTGGGCGGAACTTTTTGAGCATGACAACGACTCTTCAAGCGTGGTATTGGCGATCGCTACCTTTAGAAAATCGTACTGCTTCAGAAATATTTGCGGCATTATTTAGTGAAGAACAGATTGCCACTCTCCTAGAAAGTCCCAGCGTAGCCGATCCAGAATACCCTCAACTATCACGCTATTCTATTTGTGCGGGTTCTCCCCGCAAAATTAACGGTAAAGAGCAATTGTGGACGCCCAAGACGGGTGAGATCTTGCCATTTTTGCGATCGCTCTTGCAACAATCGAGTACGATCAAGCCAGCAGTGGCTCATCTTCCTTTTGCTGGAGGATGGCTGGGGTGGTTGGGTTACGATTTAGCTTGGGAAATCGAGCATTTACCCCATCTCAATCAAGATACTTTACCTTTTCCCGTAGCATACTGGTACGAACCAGAATCCTTTGCCGTCTTAGACCATCTCAAACAGGTATTGTGGCTGGCTGCCAGTCATTCCCAACAGCTAGATATTTTAAAGACCAAAATATTAGAAACTAAAATAAGCCCCCAGTCCGATCTTCGTGGGATAATATCCTCTAGTCCCTCAATCTCTTTTCTTACCGATCGCCAAGAGTATTTAGACGCAGTCAAACAAGCCAAACAATACATCAAAGCAGGAGATATTTTTCAGACCAACTTATCTCTTCGCTTTCAAACTAAAACGAACAACGATAGCTGGGAAATTTATCGCCAGCTACAGCACATAAATCCTTCTCCCTTCGCTAGCTACTGGCGATCGCCTTGGGGCGATGTGATTAGTTGTTCCCCCGAAAGATTAATCCAACTGGAAGGAAGACAGGCACAAACCAGACCGATTGCAGGAACCCGAAAACGAGGGAAAGATAGCAAAAGCGATCGGGCATTAGCCAAAGAACTGCTGGCAAACACCAAAGAAAGAGCAGAACACATCATGCTGGTAGATTTAGAACGCAACGATCTGGGCAGAGTGTGTCAATGGGGTTCGGTGGAAGTAGACGAACTGCTGGCGATCGAACGATATAGTCACGTGATGCATCTGGTAAGTAACGTCAAAGGCACACTACAGCCAAACTGCGATACGGTAGACCTGATTCGGGGTGTATTTCCTGGAGGTACGATTACAGGATGCCCTAAAGTTCGCTGCATGGAGATTATCGAAGAATTAGAACCAGTACGTCGCAGCTTGTTTTATGGCTCTTGTGGCTATCTTGACTCCAGAGGAAATCTAGACTTAAATATCCTCATTCGTACTTTGCTGTATTTTCCTGCCGCAGACTCCCAAACTGCTTTAGTATACGGTCAGGTGGGGGCAGGTATTGTTGCTGATAGCGATCCAGAGCAAGAATGGTACGAATCATTAAACAAGGCAGAAGCGCAAATTGCCGCTCTGCAACAGACAATAAAGCAGTAGGCGATCGATAAATTTGCTTGGAAAACCTAAAAACTTAAGCATATTTTTGGAGTAATATCTCAAACATAGTTTATTTTTTAGGTATTAGATATTCATGTCCCATTAATTAATAAGGTAATATTTATGACAAATTCATCTCCTCAAGAACCGCAAAATACGGATACAGAATCCAGGAAGAGAATTGCGGGACTGACCTACGACGAATTAATCGCCATATTTGTTGCTTTTTCTACTATTGGGTCGATTCTATTTTGGTCTTTTGGTAGCAAAATAGGCAACCTAGCTGGCAATCTTGGTTTGGGCAGACAGGGAAGCTTACTATCAAAAGATATAGGTATTGGTATTGGTAGCATCAATGCTGATTCTGACGTTAGCTTTGGCGAAATAGAATCGGATACAGATAGCTTTGATGTCCGAGACGATGATGCTGAGTCAGAATCTTCCATGGCTGCAAGTGCCAGAAAGTTTTCTACTAGAGCTAAAACCGACCCCCAATCTTTTCAATTTGATACTAACAACCAGCTAGCATCTTTCGGAGTTGGCGCGGCAGGTATAACTGTTCTGGGTAATAGATCTAGAACAGAACGAGATGTTGACTCGGATAATGCGATCGTAACCAGTCCTGATCAAACTCCTACTGCAGTTACACCTGAAGTCGAAGAAGAGCCTATTAAGGATGCTCCTGCTGAAATTACGCCCGATCAAGAACCAGATACTACTGAAGATGCTCCCGTAGCAGTCGATCCAGAAAATATCGAAATGCCCGATGACGTTGTGCCTGATTATTGGGCATATCCCTTTGTCAAGCAGATGAGCGATCGCGCTTTGGTAGCCGAACTTACTGAAGACCAAGACTTTGAGCCAGACAAGTTAATAACCAGAGCAAGCATGGCTACTTTGATTAGTCAGGCATTTAGCGATCGACCAGAAGTTCAAGGAATCAAGCAATTTGATGATGTGACCAATGAAAATGCGATCTCCGCTGATATTGATAAGGCGGTACGGATCGGCTTTATGCAGGGTTATTCTGATGATGAGTTTAGACCTCTAGATAATATTCCTCGCTATCAAGTGCTAGTTACTCTAGCTACGGGATTGGGTTTACAACCGTCTACAGATCCAGCGCAAATTTTACAGCAGTTTAACGACGGTTTAGATCTGCCTGACTGGGCAAAAAGTCAGGTAGCAGCCGCTAGCGAAGCAGGATTGATCGTCAATCGTCCTGGTTTTGCCGACGAAGCTCTAAATCCCAATGCCCCAGCAACTCGCGCTGAAGTAGCTGCTATGATTCACCAGGCTTTGGTTGAGACAGGCAAGCTCGAACCAATCGAGTCGGAATATATAATTCAGCCTTAAGCATCAGTCTGAGGTTTATAAATCAAAAATGTTTTAGGTAAAAACCACAGATTTTGCCAGACAGCCAGTCAACCCCATAGACTAATCTATGGGGTTGTATTTATTGGATATCCTTTGACTGCCCTAGCCTCAATTCTTAAAAAATATCAATATCTTCCATTCTGCCCATGTCTGCTCCTCCCATTCAATGGTATCCAGGTCATATTGCTAAGGCTGAAAAGCAGCTTAAAGAACAGCTAAAGAAGGTTGATGTTGTCCTAGAAATACTCGATGCTCGTATTCCTCTAGCCTCCCATCATCCTCAAATAGATGGTTGGATTGGCGAAAAACCTAGAATCGTAGTTTTAAATCGGATGGATATGATTCCCGAATCTACCAGACAAGATTGGGTACAGTGGTTCAAGTCACGAGAAATACAGCCCTTTTTTACCAATGCCAAACAGGGGAAAGGGGTAAAAGCAGTTAAAATTGTGGCTCAAAAAACAGGAGTAACCATGAATCAGCGACGACGCGATCGCGGTATGCTTCCTCGCCCAGTTCGTGCGGTAGTTATCGGCTTTCCTAACGTGGGCAAATCGGCTTTGATTAACCGTCTTGTTGGTAAAAAGGTTGTAGTTAGCGAACGTCGTGCGGGAGTAACTCGTCAGCTACGTTGGGTCAAAATTTCTAAGGAAATCGAATTACTAGACGCTCCTGGAATTATTCCCTGGAGGTTGGAAAATCAGCAAGATGCGATCAAGCTAGCTATTTGCGAAGATATCGGTCAGGCTTCCTATGATAATCAAGTTGTAGCAGCAGCAGAGATCGATTTGTTAGTGGAATTACAGCAGGGAGAAATATTAAAATCTCGGTTTAACCTAGACCCTACAGGAATGACAGGAGAAGCCTTTATTCAAGAAGTAAGCGATCGCTTTTATAAAGGAGATAAAGAACGAGTGGCTCGCCAAATATTGTATGATTTTCGTACGGGAAACATGGGACAGATTCCTTTAGAATTACCTCCAGAAACTAACGACTAACAACTAACAACTAACAACTAACAACTAATATGCGTAGCGGTATCCCTTTAGGGACGACTAGTACCTTTTACATATCTGCCATCTAGAAAATAACTGTAGTTTATTGAAATATAAAATTGTTTTATTGTTGTTTTTAATTATCTTTTGGCTAGGATTTATACCTGTTGCCAATGCCGATATGTGTCGCGATCGCTTTGATGGCAGAGTGTGTATTTTAAAGCTAAAACGCAGTGCCAAAAACTATTGGGAATATCGAGCAAAAGTCAGTATAGACGGCAAAAAGCAAGCAAATATTGAAATTTATAACTGTCGCGATCGCACTCTGACTCGTAAAGGTAAATACCCTATTCCTTTTAAAGAAAATAGCCCAGGAGAATTGGTGTGTAAAACATTCCAGAGAAGATCCAATTCTTATATTCCCTCCAAATGGTAAATAATTAGAATTAATGGCTGAGAATTTGCCTTTGGGCTTCATAAAGCAATAAAGCACCTGCGACGGCAACATTAAGAGACTCAACTCCATTTTGTAGGGGAATCTTTACTCGTTCGTCTGCTAAAGCAATTAACTCGTCTGACAATCCAGCACCTTCATTTCCCAGCAAAATCAGGCTAGGGCGAGTAAAATTCGCATCCCAGTAAATTTTTTCCGCTTGCGAGGTGGTAGCGATAACTTGAATCCCTTCTTGTTGATGCTGAGAAACTACTTTTGCCAGACTTTGTTGCGTGGCAACTGGAACGCTAAACCATTGCCCGACAGAGGCTCTTAACACCTTTGGGTTATGAATATCTACGCTGTCATTGCTTAACCATAAACTGTCTGCACCCGTTGCCGATGCGCTACGGATCAAAGTGCCCAAATTACCAGGATCTTGTAGTTTTTCTACTGCAATACCTAATTTGGTTCGAGCTACAATCGGCTCTTGTTGTAACCGTCTCGGCGCGATCGCCACAACGCCGTCGGGATTAACGGTAGTTGCGATCGCGCTCAGTACTTCTTCGCTGACAGGCTGCAATTTAAAACCCATATCAGTCATATTTGAGCATAATGACTGATGATTTGCGCGCCAGCGATCTGTGTAAAAAATAATATCTAACTTATAATCGACTTGACAAGCTGCCTCAATTAAATTTGTACCCTCTAATAGGAGCAGATTTTGTTTTTGCCTTTCCTTGGCACGCTGCAGCTTTCGAGCTTGTTTGACCAAAGGATTTTGAATACTAGTTAGGATTATATTTTCCACTCTTCTATTGACGAATAGCACGACTCAAAGTAATACTTTGGTTGCTAAGAGCAATGCGGAACTCGGGACTTGAACCCGAATGTTTTAAGCAAACACTAGAATCTGAATCTAGCGCGTCTACCAATTCCGCCAGTTCCGCTCAACTTTATTTTACCTACGGACTCTTATTATGATTGACTTTCAACTTTAATGTCAAACTCAAGAGCGATTTTTAGTCATTACCTTTTAAGAATCTGTTTTATTACCCTGTAGACGCTCAAATTAAATTGCTACTTTTATTATCAAGAGGATAAAGTCATTAATTCTATCTCAAATCTCACCCCAACTAAAACTACTACCGAACCCCAAGCAATATTAGAAATATGGGGTAAAGCCTCTTTAAAAGGACAAGTCAAAATAAGCGGTGCTAAAAACTCAGCCCTAGTGCTGATGGCTGGATCGATATTATGTCCTGGTAAAATTGTGTTGAATAATGTCCCTAATTTGGTAGACATCAGACGTATGGGACAAATTCTTACTTCTTTGGGCGTTAAAGTAGAGCGTTTTGCTAATACCCTTAGAATTGATGCCCTAGATATCAATCCAACAGAAGCACCTTATGATGTTGTCTCTCAGCTGAGAGCGAGCTTTTTTGTCATTGGACCATTATTAACTAGATTGGGAACAGCAAGAGTTCCCCTTCCAGGAGGATGTGCCATTGGCGCGCGCCCAGTCGATCTCCACGTTCGCGGTTTACAATCAATGGGAGCAAATGTATCAATTGAAGATGGCGTAGTTCACGCTAATTTAGTCGGTAACGCCCGCCGCTTACAGGGAGCAAATATTTATCTTGACTACCCTAGCGTTGGTGCGACAGAAACCATTCTTATGGCGGCAACACTGGCAGAAGGTACAACTACTATTGGCAATGCCGCTCAGGAGCCAGAAATCGTCGATTTAGCCGATTTTTGCAACGCAATGGGGGCAAAGGTTAGGGGTGCGGGAACAAACACCATCACCATTGAAGGGGTACCTAAATTAGACTCCATAGAATATAACGTAATTCCCGATCGCATTGAAGCAGGAACGTTTTTGGTAGCGGGGGCAATCACCCAGTCTGAGATCGTTGTAACTTCGGTAATTCCCGAACACCTCGCTCCAGTGATTGCCAAGCTTAAGGAAATAGGCTGTCAGATAATCGAAGAAGAAGGAGAAGGCAATACGTTTGGTGGAAATATTAGGGCAAAAAACCTGAGAATCATTCCTGGCGAACTCTGCGGTACAGATATTGAGACTCTTCCCTATCCAGGTTTTCCTACAGATATGCAGGCTCAATTCACTGCTTTACTGAGTATTAGCAAGGGTAACAGTGTCATTAGCGAAACAGTATTTGAAAATCGCTTGCGTCACGTAGCTGAACTGCAGCGTATGGGAACTAATATTAGAGTTAAAGGACATCATGCAATCGTTCAGGGAGTACCATTTATTTCTGGTGCGCCTGTAATGGCAACTGATTTAAGAGCATCAGCAGCTTTGGTGTTGGCAGGTTTGGCAGCTGAAGGTAAAACCACCGTGCGCGGTTTGCATCACTTAGACAGGGGTTACGAAAACATTGAGGAAAAATTACGTGGTTTGGGCGCAAAATTAGAGCGTATCGTGCCCCAAGGAAGAGATTGAACAATTAAAGCTTGATTAATAGCTAGCAAAATATAGAGTGATCGCATTTAGTAAATTTTACTTGGTAAGGCGATCGCTTTTTTTAGCAAACAATTTTGCCCGCTCAATTCAAAATACACTTTGTTGCCATCAGATTATATCGATCTGTTTTTAAAACCGAACATTTTGCTTCATAAGCCTTTAATGCAGGAGCATTTCCTTGATTGAGATGGTCAACTGCATTTTGCGCTGCAGGCTGATGTTGCCAGATCCAAGAATTATTTTGAATATATTCAGGTGTAAAAATGCCTGATTCGAGTAAGAAAAAACTTATACGATATTGACGAATAAATCTTTTAAGGGCGAGTAAATTGCTGTCGTATTGAGCGTTAATTAAATCAATCACTCTTTGGCGAAAGGGGAAGTAGTAGCCTGTGTGGTAGGGAATAGCATATTCACTGCTAACTAAAATTGAACGTTGGGCAAACGTTGGTAGATTATCCGCTTCGGGAACGAGAGAAGCTACTACGATATCTTTTGGTTGCTGTTGCAAAAACTCGTATAGCGCGATCGCATCACCCTGTTGATATTTAGCTGAATTGAGGCGTTTTATCGAATAAGGATAAAAGCAAAGAGACAAAACAATTAGCGTTATGGGAACAATGGCAACTATATTAGCTATTAGAGTATTTCTACTATAAAAAACTATTGCTTGATCGAGCAGATACTGCAAAATAATTGTGATACTAATGGCTGCTGACAATATGACAGCAATTCGTAGAGGGTTTTCAGTATAACGACTGGGAAGATGTAGCCTAAATAATAGTAGATGAGCGGTAAAAAACATTACTAGGGAAACTATTACCAGCTGAGGCAAGACATTAATCTTGGCTGATATTTTTTTAGTCAAGGGAAATAACTTACGAAAACTGACAATAAAAGGCAACAAGATTCCCACATAAGCCAAAGCAGGAATCAAGGCAGAAGTTATTCTAATTCCACTACGACTGCCGTTAAACCAAAAATCCCAGGGTTCGCGATCGTTAAAGAAAGAGGAACGACCATCAATCCCAAAATCTGGTAAGCTTCGGGCAGCCTCAGCCGTAATAGTTGGAGCATACTGAGAGCTTGTTATTGCATAAGGCAGTAAAACCAAAAATGCTGTCACCAAACCCGAAATACATAAAATATTGTCTTGCTTTGGTTCAAAATCAATCAACCTAAATTTGAATGGAAAAAAATGAATTAATAGTAATCCCGAACAAATAAAAACTAACGATGGGTAAAATAGCCCACATAAGATAAGAGAAATATTAGTTCCTAGTATGGATTTTTTAATAAAGTAATATAAGAAAGCTGTTAGTAGAGGAATGGCAAAAGCTTTCGGAGTTCCAGAAACCAAGCTGTCTTGCTTCCAGATATTTTGAGTAATTAGGAGTGCACTAATAAATCCTGTAAAAGGAATTGGTAATAGTTCGGTAGATAATACAAAAGTGTAATAGACTGCGATCGCCATCAAAATTGCTGGCAGTATTTTACTAATAACTAATGGATCTATTTGAAAAAAAGCTGGTATCGCATAAATAGTTTTATAGCCTAAAGGAGCAATCGACTGAAAGTAATCGGCAATCAAGTCGTCGGGGAATAATTCTGGATCTAAAAAACGTCGCATCCAAAATACATGCTGTCTGGCATCATCTCTTACGACATACAAACCATCAAAAGCTTGGTACAAAGATATCGAGCTGTAAAGAAAAGCAAACAACAAGGAGGCTCCCAACCAAAAATGATTTGGAGTTTTGAATGAATCAGAATCGTCGGAAAATAAAACTCTATTTAGCTTGTTAATCAGCATAAATTATCCAATTAAATTAATTCAGCGATCGCCTGGAATACATATATTGAATTGGCGACAATGCTTTTATGGCTTGTCAGTTGATCAAAATTTTAAGGATTGATAATTAAAGCACTATTAAATAAAGTTGACTGTAGGGAAAAAATATTTTGGAAATAGCTATGACAACGTCCATTTTTAAGGTAAACAACTCGATTGATCGCTAATTCTTCCCCAGTACATCGATATAAATTGTTAAACTCGTTGAGTTAAAAGCTATAGGGATGGGCAGAAGTTAAACTAGGTGTCGCAGAGAAAATATCGCTCTTATGAATTAGGTAAAAGTTTAAACACCAACTTTGCTCGTTGGGGAAACTCGAACAAAACAGATTTATGGCTGCTGTTTATCTGGTTTGGAATTGGAACGATACTAAGATTTACCAACTTAGGTTATAAGCCTGCTTCATCCATAGAAATAGCCACCATCGGCTTTAGTTTGGGTAATGGCTTTTCCCAAATTCCTTTAGATCGACTGGTTTCTATTCCTACTCTGCTATCTCCTCTCAAGGTAGATGTATCGGTTGATTCTGCAGACGTCATCCGTCGTTTATTTAGTGAAAGCACTCACCCACCCCTATATTTTTGGCTGACTCACTGGTGGATAAAATTATTTGTCGATCATGGGGAAATTGTCTCTTTGCAGATAGCCAGATCTTTGAGTGCAATGTTTGGCGGATTGTCAATTCCTGCTATTTTTGGCTTGAGCAAGCTGGTATTTAGCGATCGCCTCAGTCAAAAACACCGCCTAACGGCCCATTTCGGCGCGATAATAATGGCATTTTCCCCCTATGGTATTTATTTGGCTCAAGAGGCAAGACACTACACTCTCTCTATCCTCTGGATTATTGCTTCACTAAGCTGCACGATCTCAGTTATCAAACACCTTCGAGATAGGCGTAAAATCCCTAGCTGGATCGCGCTTGTTTGGATTGTCATCAACAGCCTGGGAATTGCTACCCACTATTTTTTTAGTCTGGCTTTAGTCGGAGAAGGATTAATACTATTAGGATTCTGGTTTTGGCAGCGCAATCAGCAAGAAAACAAACTGAGCTTTAACTCTTGGTTGCCTGTAATTTTTGCTATTTTAGGCACATCAATCGGCTGTTTGGTATGGTTACCAGTAGCAAGCAACATTTCTGGTAACGAACTAACCGACTGGATTGCAACCGATTACGATTTAGATGAGATTTGGGAGCCGATACCACGACTTTTAGGATGGTTAATTACGATGGTGGCAATGCTACCTATTGAGGGAGTTCCTGTAGCGATCGCTATTTGTTCGATCGTGGTTCTATTGCTTGGTTCGATCTGGATGTTGCCGACGTTGGCTAGCAGCTATATATCTTGGCGCAGCAGCTCCGATTGTTTTTCATTCACGGTTATCGCTGGCTATGTCTTGGGAACAGTCAGCTTATATTTATTGCTGATCTATGGATATGGTAAAGATGTTTCCCTTGCTGCTCGCTATCACTTTATCTATTTTCCTGTAATAGTACTTATCTGGGCTGCTATGCTAGCTCAACTGTGGTCTAATTTTGAATTAAATCAAACAACAGGCGATCGTCCAAAATGGTTCGAGCGATCGCCTAGAAAAATAGTTGCCATTGCCTTAATCTTTTGCTTTTTGGGTTCATTAACAGTAGTTAATGACTTTGGATATAAAAAATCCAGACAGGCAAATAGATTGGCTCGACACATTCAATCGACAACTACAGCACCAGCTATTGTTGCTACGACTTATGAAACTCTCTCCGAATTAAGAGAACTAGTAGCCCTATCTTTAGCCATAGAAAACAATACTGCGCCCGATGAAACCACTCAACCTCAGCTACTTTTACTGCAAAGAAACGAAAATCACGACGCTAAGTTAAATGCGATCATGTCATCTCAACCCAAACCCTTAGACTTGTGGGGAGTAAATTTAAGAGCAAATGAAGATTTATTGAAGCAGGTAAACTGCATTAAAGATGATGCAGCTAGATTGACTGACAGTGGTTATAAAAATCGCGTATATCATTGTCGTTGATTTTTGGCGTTGGTTATTTGATGTGTGACATATAAATTGCTTCTGTTCGTAACTTTAAGCTTTAAGCTTTAAGCTTTAAGCCATAAGCTAAGAGCTAAGAGCTTTTAAGCAAATACATTATCAAATCTAAGTTTCTCCGCAAACCCTAATTACACGTGTTAGCTGCTGAATTAGAATCATTGGGAATGGGAACAAAATCGTAGCCAAAACCAGAACTATTGCCCTTAGCTACACGGACTAATTCTACTTCCCCCGCCCGATCGCCTGTAGGCAAAAATTCAATTGGTTTTGAGGCGCCTTGAGCCGTAAATTCGGGAGCGAGCAAAGCTTGACGGACGCCAGTTCTAGTAGGATCGATCTCGATCACTTTAGCCAAGGCGACGGTAGCATCATAGCTCAAACTCGTACGCCAATTGACTCTTCCGCCCCACAGTTCTTTTGCCGTATCGATAAATTGAGAGTTTTGGCTGCTAATTTGTCCTGGAACAGAAACTACTAAATCAACCACATTTTGTTGCCCCAATTGAAGAACACGAGGTTTGTATAAACTATCTCCACCAAGTAAAAATAGTTCCCCCTGGTTGAGGGTGGCAATCAACAAAGTTTTATCTAAAGCTTCAGAGGCATTTTGCCCTGATGAATTAGGAAATAAGGCGATCGCCTGAGCATTTTTTGCCTTGGCTGTTGCCAAAACATTGGCAATATCGAAATTAGGCTGATTGAAGTTAAATTCAGCGACGACTGCACCGCCATTTTTATCTAGGCTATTCTCAAATACATCTCGAATAGAAGCACTATAGCTGCTGGCAGAATTATAAACAACCGCTGCTTGTTTTACCCCAATTTGTTCCACCATATACTCGGCTAGGGCACTTCCTGCAAAGCAATCGCTTGATACAGTCCGAAAAACATAGCTTCCGACATTGGAAAGGGCAGTAGTGCTACTGGTGGGAGAGACAACCACCAAACCCTTATTTTGATATACCTGTGCCGCTTCTAAAGTGACATTGCTAGAAAAATGCCCGACAATGCCGAGAATTTCTGAGTTTTGGCTAAAGAGAGTGGCTAGTGCTTTGGCAGTATCGGGATTATTGCGATCGTTGGCGATCGCCAGTTTGAGCGGCGTTCCCTTGATGCCGCCGTTACGGTTGATTTCATATTGTGCTTGAGCAGCACCCCGTAATATTTCTTTGGCGACGTTAATTTCTGCATCTATGGGTATGGGTACGGCTATAGTGTGAGATGGGTTTGTACCGATACGAGCGTTGTTTAAATAAATTAGGCTTTCTGGATCGTTGCGTTGCTGCTTGAGACTATTTTCCCACTCGGATATTGCTCGGTTGTAGTCGCTGTAGGCATAGGCTTCGGCTGCGGCAATTTTATGCTTGTTGGAATTCTTGTTTAGGAGTAATCTTTCCCCTGTGCTGATTTTGTTTTTTAAGTTTTCTGTTCGGCCATTGTTTCCTGCTGTCTGATTTCCCGACTGGGTTGAAGAGTTTTGGGACGATCGCTGTCCGCAACCAACCAAGCTATAAACTGCGATCGCTAGCGAAACAACCAGCTTTATTTTTGCCTTACTATTCATGAAAGATCGCTGACAAAAGAATACAAATGCCTATTTTGTCTGGGTTGAGATGGTAATTGATTTTAAGTTAGTAACTTAGTATCGTCTCGTCTAAGCAGCTATCTGTTATCTTTTCGTTACAAAGATTATTCTTACCTCTCCTGACTCGCTTCAATCTAAGTATTATTTTTGTAGCCCAAAGCGAACTGAGCCCGATCGCACCACAGCTAATTAGGTTGCTAATACTATGTATTCGGGCTTCTAGATCGGCTCGATAATGTTTTTGCTCGTGCATAAGTCCAACCCCAAGAGAAATATTGTTTAACAGTAAGACTGCACATCAAAGATCGAGTTAACTGCAAGTTTTTGAAATTACGAATCTATTAAAGATTTAGTTGCTGTTGTCGATTTTTTTTACATTTCATTTGCAGGGAGAAATAAAATGAAGAACGTTAAATGGAAATTACTATGTGGCAAAACTCTAGTTTGGTTAGCAGCAGAAATAATCCTCTGTCTGGTAGGAATGGATGACATTGCAGACTATAGTGAGTTTATTTTCGATCGCGACGCTAATAATGTGGTTTGCCTAAGTCAAAATCAAGTTCTCAGCTATGTATAAATCGGCTATAGTCCCATAGCTATTCTGAATCTCTAAGTTTTTTCGGCGATTTCTTGGTTTCAAACTTATCAAAAATGCCTGCTGGCAAACTGGTAATTTCTCCCTCCATTTTCCAGTTTTTCTGTTTTGCTACCAAATAAAGATCGTCAATTCTAGTTTGCGTCAGAGGATGGGTTGAAAAATAAGTGGATAATTTGCCCCTAGAATCTCTGTGTTCGGTTTGAATGCGATTAAAAAAATCTAAGCTGGCGTCGCCGTGTCCGTAGCGATCGACGATCGCCGATAGAGCGTAGATGTCCGCCGCAGATTCTTGTTGGCGGCTGTAGTGTAGGCTGGTAATAGATCCAGTAATCCCCACAACGTTGGTATCCCCCGAACCAATCCCCAACACACTGACAATAGTCAACAATACTAGCGATCGCCCCATACCTTTTAAAGGATCTCTAGCCACATGATGACCTATTTCATGAGCCAGTACAAAAGCTAGCTCGTTTTCTGACTTTGCTTCCTGTAGTAGCTTAGTGTTGAGAATAATATGCCCTCCAGGAAGAATAGCGGCATTGGCAATTTCGCTTTTTTGAACGTGAATCGTTAAAGAAGTGTGGCGATCTGAGTCGGAATCGTCTAAGGAAGCCAAAAGAGTTGTTAAGTATTTTTCCTGCCGAGGATTGAGTTGTAAATCTTCTGCTGCTATTTCTGAGACTAGCTGTCTGCCGATTTTTGCTTCCATTTCAGGAGAAATGCGAGTTGCCAGATGGGAAGCGATCGCGCCTAAACCCAGATATGCTAACCCGCTAACGATTACTACCGTACCCAGTAAATAGGCAAAATTAACCAGAGGATGTACTGGGGTTACATTAATATCCTCTGGAACTTCTTTTGGTTGATACACCATGATGATTCTGTCTAGCGAATTCCCGTACCGTATGCAGTAACTTCAATGGCGGCTAATCCTTTCCCGCTGGTTTGGTTGCCAATGGTAGAAGTCTCCAAACGAACGTTGACTACTTTGGTAGCACCCCAGGCGATCGCCTGTTCTTTCATGCGTAAAACCGCTTCTCTCCGTCCGCGATCCAAGACGCTTTCATAAACGACTACTCTTCCTCCCACAAGATTGCGCAAAGAAGAGGCAAACATTTTAAAGTAATCAGCCGATACCACTACGCTGCCCAAAAAAAGAGTAGCTTCATGAGCGTCGGGCAATTTTTGTTTGGCACCAAAAGTAACTACTGGCACGTGTAAAGTCTTGCGCTCTCGTTGCTTGATATCCTTGTAATGTCTTTTTTCTAGAGCGTTACCGACAAAATAGCCCATGCTCAGAAAAAATGCCAAAATAATCAAATCGATCATAATTATTGCACCTTAACTGCTGTTCCATAGGCAAATAGTTCCGCTGCTCCTTGAGCCACCGAAGAAGTAGCAAAACGGACGTTGACTACTGCGTTTGCACCGACAAAATTTGCTTGTTCGACCATGCGATCGACCGCTTCTTTTCTCGCTTCCTGTAGCAGTTCGGTATATCCTTTTAATTCTCCTCCCACAAGATTTTTTAAGCCAGCCATAATATCTTTACCGACGTGTTTGGCTCGAATAGTACTGCCCTGGACTAAACCAAAATGCTCGATTATTTCTTTGCCTGGGACTCCTTCGAGAGTAGTAATAATGATATTACTATCGGTTGATGATCCTCGATCTCTATAAGTTGATGCCATGATTAATCAATATCTTAATAATATTTTTCAGCAACTCTATTGATATAGTTCCCCAAAATCAGTCGTTAGCTGTCGCAATGATTTACAAAGTGGCTTGGTATTTGAGAACATCAACTACACTTTGACGGACGCAAGCAATATAGAATTGAGAAATTGAAAATTTTTGTTAGAGCATATGATTTCCCATCAGCCTTCTACTGCTACCGCCAAAACTATCAGACCAATTGCCGCAAGTTCGATTTACGGTATCGTCTTTTATGAAGGCTCGATTTGGGCGATTGATTCTCACAATGGTTATTTGTTACAAATAGATCCTCATACCAACAACACCCAAATTCTCAACGTTCACTATTGGTCGGACTTTATTGGTGCTACTGGTTTGGCTATTTCTAATGGCGTTCTGTGGTTTACCAATAGAGATTGTGTTTACTGCTGTTCTATAGCCCTCAAAGATTTTGCACCCCAGCTATTTCTCCGCCTGTACGACGACATAAACGGTATTGCTGTTGTAGATTCTACTATTTACCTTACATCGCAAAGGCAGGGAAAAATTTTGATCTATGCCCATAACAAAACCGATGGCACGGCAACTAAAATCACCCACTTTTATGCTCCAGGGATTGGCGTAGAAAATATCACGATCCAAGACGAAGAGATCTGGTTGACCGATACTCTAGAACAAACGGTGTACTGTCTGGATCGAGGGACAGGAGAAACAATATTTAGCGTTCTAACTCCTTTCCCTTCCCCTACAGGACTAGCCTTTAATTCTGACTCGGACGGAAACAAAACTTTATATGTAGCCTACGCAGATCGAGAAATTTATATTCGCGACAATCCCAACGCAGAACCCAACTATGAATTACAATACCGCGATCGCACTTTTATTCATCCTCTTTATTTTCACTACGATCAAGAGCGAAAATACGCACTATCCAACGGTTATTTAGTAGAAATGTCCTATACGGAAGAAATTTCTCCGTTAGATAACAATGAAATCGAAGATCTTACCTGGCGAATCGCCTTACCCGCCGAAACAGATCGACAGAAAATCAGGGAAGTTGAGGCGATTGGACTGCCTTTTAGCGAAGAAATACATGACGGACAGCGGGTTGCCGTGTTTAAATTCGATCGCTTTGACTCGCATCAAAGATATATTTTTGGCTGGAAAGCGATTTTAGAGGTTTGGAGCATCAAATATCAAATACAGCCTCAAGATTGTGAAGAAATCGCTCCCTTAAAGGAAGAGTACCAGCAAAAGTATTTGACCGATAACGATAATCTGGCGATGGATACAGACATTATTCGTCATGCAGCAGAAACTGCGATCGGTTCGGAAACTAATTTACTGCGCCAAGTATATAGCATTCGCAATTATGTTTACGACAAACTCGCCTATGGAATCAAGCCTCATATAGATACTCCCGATATTGTAATCAAGCGGGGAGTCGGTTCCTGTGGCGAGTATTTAGGTTTATTACTAGCACTATGTCGTCTTAATGGAATTGCCTGTCGTACTGTAGGCAGATACAAATGTCCTGGCGATCCTCTCAAACAAAATATTCCTCTCCAACCAGATTTTAATCATGTATGGATGGAGTTTTATCTTCCTGGTTATGGTTGGCTACCAATGGAATCCAATCCAGACGATCTTTTTGAAGGGGGTCCCTATCCTACCAGGTTTTTTATGGGACTGGCTTGGTATCATGCGGAAATGGCAAAAGACATTAGTTTTGAAACCATTTCTAGTAAAGGAACAAAAATCGATAAAGAAACCGTATCGATTGGGGAACTAGCACTCAATCACATCCGCTTTGTGGTTCTAGAGGAACTACAGCCCAATGCCCAAACCACTTGATTCTTGGGCTATTTTTGTTAAGAGCGATCGCTAGATTTGAGGTAAATGTGGAAATCCGTATTTTACTTTAAATTTTTGTCTGTTTTAAAATAGGGAATAATAAAACATCTATTCGACCGCCCTTTAGTTACTGGCAGCTATAAATTACAAAAATTACAAATTTAACTTAGTTAGGTAAACATTATGAGTTTTTTCGATTCCCAAGTAGTTCAAGAAGAAGGCAAAAAGCTGTTTGAAGATTATCAGTCTTTGATGAAGTTGGGAGGAGAGTACGGAAAATTCGACCGTGAAGGAAAAAAGATGTTCATCGAGCGTATGGAAGAGCTAATGGAACGCTATCGCATTTTTATGAAGCGTTTTGAGCTTTCAGAAGATTTTATGGCGCAAATGACCGTCCAACAGCTTAAAACTCAACTCAGCCAGTTTGGTATGACTCCACAACAAATGTTCGACCAGATGGAAGTAACTCTCAAGCGTATGAAGGCAGAAATTCAACCTTAGTCTTGTTCTTCTTTTGACTTAAGGGCAAATAATCCTAATTCTTACTTAGTGGGTCGGGGAAACTTAGAAGCTGCAGGAAAATATTTTACAGGCTCGTTTTTTAAAGCTTTTTGCATAAAGTTTTTCCAGACAGGCGCGGCAAAGTCACCGCCTGTAATCCCCTTACCCATACTTTGGTAATTGTCATTACCCACCCAAACTGCGGTTGCCAATTGGGGTACATAGCCAACGAACCAGACATCACGCTCGGAAGAAGTCGTACCAGTCTTTCCAGCCGCAGGACGACCTATGTTAGCCTTTTGTCCAGTTCCTCCTGGTGCCATTACTCCTTTAAGCATTGTGGTTAAATTTGCGGTTGCCCAAGGGTCTAAGATTCTTTTGGGTTGGGGCGTATTGTCAAGTAAAACGTTTCCTTTACTATCGGTTACTTGCAAAATCACCGTAGTCTTGGAATGCCAGCCATTATTAGCAAAGGTAGCAAAAGCTCCTGCCATTTCTAGAGGAGTCACTCCAATCGATCCTAGTGGCAGAGATATCACAGGCTGCATTGGGCTTTCGATACCTAGCTGACGCACGAGCTTGATTACGTTTTCTAATCCGACAGATTTACCTAGTTTGACCGCAGGAATATTACGCGACTGACTCAAGGCTTTAGAAAGGGAAATTATTCCCGCAAAGTCTTTTTTACCGCCGTAGTTTTGTGGTTTATAGATTCCCCCTGGAACGCGATAACTTACAGGTGCGTCATTGATAGTCGTTCCAGGGCTAAATTTGCCGCTGGCTAACGCTTCATAATAGACAAATGGCTTAAATGACGAACCAGGCTGTCGGCGAGATTGAACGGCGCGATTGAACTGACTGGATTGATAGTCAACCCCTCCCACCAACGCTTTGACAAAATGGGTGCGGGGATCTACCGCTGCTAGTGCTACCTGATCGGCTCTTAAGCCCCAGCTACGCAGCATATTATGGCTTTCTCGAACAGATTCTTCCGCCATCCTCTGAAAGTCCATATCGATGGTAGTCTGTACCCGAATACCACCCTGTCGAACTTTTTCTTTGCCAAAAAGTTCTTCTAGTTCTTTAGTTACCGCTTCGGTAATAAAAGGAGACTTACTTTTGCGCCAGGCAGTCGGTCTGCCTACCAACAGCTTTGCCTTTAATGCCTCTTGCTCTTCTTCTGGAGTAATCCAGTTAAGAGTACGCATCCGCGCCAAAACTTGCTTTTGTCTAGCTTTGGTATTGCTGTAGTTTAAAAATGGACTGTATTGCTCAGGTGCTTGAATCAAGCCAGCTAGCACCGTGGCTTCAGCTAAATTTAGATCTTTGGCGCTTTTATTGAAATAGCTTTCTGATGCGGTTTGGATACCATAGTTATTGTGACCCCAATAGATATTGTTGAGGTACATCTCCAAAATTTCGTCTTTGGAAAAAACTTGCTCGACTCTAATTGCCAGAATCGCTTCAGCTAATTTGCGACTAAAAGTACGCTCGCGAGTTAGAAAAAGATTCTTAACTAACTGCATTGTGAGAGTAGAAGCACCTTCAGACACGCTTCCTTTTCTGTAGTTAGTTAAAGCTGCGCGACCAATACTATAAGGATTTAGACCATCATGACGATAAAAATTACTGTCTTCGATCGCTACTACCGCAGTTTTGAGATGGGGCGATATTTGCTCTAGGGTAGCAATTTCTCGATTGGCTTCACCGTGTAGTCTGGTCATCAGCCTGCCTTTGATGTCGTATACGTAACTAGTTTCGGCAGGGACATAATTACGCAACACCCTCACATCAGGCAGATTGCGAAAACTGAATGCCAAACCAACTAAACCTCCTGCGGCAATGGCACTGGTAATCATCGTAATGCCCAATACAGTGCCCCCCGCAGCTCTAGCCACACCAGACAAAAATGACTTGGCGATCGCTTGAGTATTTTCGGGTTCTGGCTTTTGTAGCATGATTTCAGAAGACACGGTGTTTTGATTCCCTCCAGAGAACATTGCAAGCAGTGGCTTGAATAGTAGGCTACCGCAATTAAATAGAAAGTCAAGCCAACTAACAAAATATATAAGTTTGCTGGGTTTTGATCGATTATTGTAGCAACAGCAACACCAGATTGGCGTTATCTTGTTGAGGGATTTGGCTTTCTGCCGATAAATATAAAATTAAGAAAACTAAGCGAAAAAAAACCTCGGCTGACTAACCGAGGAATGATAATTCAGGAGAAATCAATGTTGACCAACGGTCACAGATAATTCTGGATATTATTCCAGCACTCACCCGTGACTAAATGCTCGTTCTAAAATTTCAAGAATGATTAGATAAAAACTAAACTGAAAATCTTTTTACGAGTATTCACCTCTACTTTTGACACCAAGCTTTTCCACTGTAGGTCGTACATGAGAATCACTTTGCTATCTTTAAGCAGATTAGTGCGCTTATTTCTAAACAACTAATCAGGCAACATTTGAATTTATGTTAATAAATGTAACAAAAAATTTACGTATTTACAAGGTAGCGATAGATCTAATCGAGCAAGACGCGCTTCTAGGTAAACTACTACTTAGCGCAAAGCTTATATCTATCGAAGTTACAGCATAGAATTTAGACCATGCTGTTGATTTAAAAGATCTGTCAAGCGATCGCGCCTACTGTATAAACCATTTCATCCTCGAGCCGATGATTATTGCCATTACCGCATTAAAAGGAGGGGTGGGTAAAACTACCACCGCAGTTCATTTAGCTGCATACTTTCAGACTCTTGCGCCAACACTATTAATTGACGCGGACAAAAACCGTTCTGCATTAGTCTGGTCAAAAGAAGATAAGCTACCTTTTTATGTAGCATCTCAAGCTGGTGCGCCTGGTTTAATCAAAAAGTTTACCCATATTGTGATCGACACTCAAGCCAGACCAGAACCAGAAGAGTTAGAAGATTTGGCTGCGGGAAGCGATATGTTGATTTTGCCTACCACTCCCAATCATTTAGATCTCGATACGACAGTCAAAGCGGTAGAGCTGCTCAAAACTTTGGACGCTAAATATAGAGTGTTATTGACCAAGGTGGATTCTCGAACTAAAAATGGTCGAGACGCCAAACAATTTCTGGAAGCTGCACAGCTACCTCTGTTTAAGGATGAAATTCCGCTTTTAGTCGCATTTCAGAGATCGCCAAGCCGTGGTGTCATTGTCAAAGATTTTCCCGACCGCAGATCTTATATTGGTTGGAATAAATATAAATCGGTCGGCAAAGAGATTGCTGGAATGATTTCCTAGACGGCTTTTCACAACATCATGTCATATATTCTTTTGCAGGATGCAGCAGCATATCCACTGTTCGCTTTCGCTCGTGAGTTTTTGTTTTGATGACGAAGCTTTTGCGGGTATGTTATACCTGTGCAGAGGCAACTAATCCGACAGAATCTTAAGTTTCTTTGTCACTATTTGGATTATGAGTCTCTTGAGATGGTAATCGAGTAGGTTACTTGTCAAATCTTACTAATTTATTAATAGCGATCGCTTTAGAGGAAAATAGCTCACAAAGCGAAATTTTTGTTTAAAGTAGTCGATTATTTTAAGGTTGTTTTAACTGCATCTGAGTACAAAATATATTCTTTAATTTTTATCCCAACTTAAAATATTTGGAGACAAGGGGACAATGAGAAAGCTGATGGTAGCCCAAGATCTTAATGATATCTTGGTGGTAGATGATACCCCTCAAAACCTGCATTTATTGGTTGATATTTTAACCAAGTATGATTATAAAGTTCGACCAGTCCCCAACGGCAAGCTAGCTCTTTCGGCAGCAGAAATCAATCCTCCAGACCTGATTTTGCTTGATATTATGATGCCCGATCTCGATGGCTATCAAGTCTGTAAAGAACTAAAAAATAATCCCAAGACCAGAAATATTCCGATTATTTTTATCAGTGCAATTGACGATCCCGTGGATAAAGTCAAGGCTTTTGCCATGGGAGGTGTGGACTATATTACCAAGCCTTTCCAAATGCACGAAGTATTAATTAGGGTTAGGCATCAACTTTCATTGATTAGTCTCAAAAAGCAGCTAAGAGAGAAAAATGAGCGGCTCAATAAAGTAGTAGATCGGCTACAAAGCGATCGCCAAGAAATTGCCATCTCCAAGCAATATTCTATTTTAGAAAAGATTACCTGTGGTATCAGCAAACAAGTTAATACTCCTCTGGCTTCAATCAATCATTTTTTGGCAGAACTCAACCAGTTTGGCGAGTCGAGCCTTAAAGATTTACCTGTTTTTATTCATCAGCTGTCTACCGAACAGCAAAAATATTTTATTGCGCTGCTAAAGCAGTCCCACGACGATAATATTAATCCTCTGCTTTCCCCAGATGAAAAGCAAAAGCTCAAAAGTATAATCTCGGGCAAACTAGAGAAATTTCAGCTAGAAGATACGAGTATAGTAGCTGATATGTTAATCGAGCTAGGTTCTGATGAAGAGATAGAACAGTTTTTACCTTTGTTAACGGGTAAAAATTATTTAGCTATTTTAAAAAATGCCTGTCTGATCAAAAACTTACATAAAAGTGTGGCGGGAATTGCCGACTCCACCCACAAATTTAATAAAATAGTGGCTGATTTTCAAAATTATGCCAATATTTCGCCCCAGAGAGGAGAAAAACGCCAAGCACATTTAAAAAATACGGTAGAAATGGCTCTTAGCTTAGCGGCAAAAAAGATTCCTGCAGGAATTAGATTCGCTAAAAATTACAGCGATGTTCCCGCTATTTACTGCTATCCAGAAGAACTGCAAAAATTGTGGCATCAGCTAATTAAAAATGCAGTTGAAGCGATTGGTTCTCAAGGAATTATTACTATCAATATATACCGCCAAAAAGAACATCTGCTGGTGGATATAATTGACACTGGGGAAGGAATCGATCCTAACATTGTCAATCAAATGTGCGATCCATTTTTTACTACTAAATCTCCTGGTGAAAATACAGGATTGGGCTTGACGATCGCCAAACAAATTATTGATGCTCATGAAGGAACTATTGCGGTGAACTTGCTCTCTGGTAGAACAACTCTTCCAGGCAAAACCAAATTCACCGTTTCTTTGCCTTTAAGCTTAAAGCTCTAGCAGAAAATAGAATAAAAAAGCCTATCTTCCGCCAACAACCACATTTTTAATGCGAATATGAGGACCACCAACGCTCACGGGTAAAGGCATTTGACCCCCTTTCCCACAGCCGCCATTAGTATACAAAGTATCGCTGCTGATGGCATCAATATCCTGTAAAGTCTGAAACACGTTGCCTGAAAGAGTCACGTCGCTTACTGGTTCGGCAATTTTGCCATCGCGAATCATATAGCCTTCTGCTGCGGCAAAAGTAAACATCTCTCCGTTAGTTTGTCCCCCAAGCATTCTTACGGCATAAACACCTTCTTTAATGTCCTTAAACATATCTTCGAGGGGTGTCTCTCCTGGTTCGATCGCCGTATTGGTCATTCTGACAATTGGCGGATAGTTAGCGCGGATTGCTCTGGCATTGCCTGTGGGTGCTTCGGTCATTTTGCCCGCAGTTTCGCGGGAGTGCAAACGCTCGGTTAAAACCCCATCTTTAATTAGGTACTTGCGTTGTCCTGGTACTCCCTCATCGTCATATTTCATCGAGCCTGGCAGGTTTTCCATCGTGGCATCGTCAACTACGTTTAATTGTTCGATACCCATAGGTTTGCCTAAAGTAAGTAGCTCTTGCATCTTGGGATTTTCGTAAACAAAATCAGCCTCAGAAAGATGACCAAAAGCTTCGTGAATAAATACTCCTGCAAGATAAGGGTCTAAAATTACCGTATATTGACCGCCTTTAACTGATTTTGCCTCTAGCTGCCGTACTGCTCGTTCTGCCGCACCCCGAACTCGGTCTTCAATACCCACTAGAACATCAAAATCATTGCGGGAGTGGACGGATTCAAAACCCTGACGAACTACCCCATCTTCCCCTCTAGCGATCGCGGCAAATCTGCCGTTAATATCTAATCTTTCCTGGACGATACAGCTTCCTGTAGAGTTAACAAACATTTTGGTGGCAAAGCGATCGCCAATACTTGCCATGGTAGTTTGAATGCGCGGATCGAAGTTTAATAAAATTTCATTATAAGCTTCGAGCAATTTGCGCTTGTCCTGTAAAGATACGGTACGCGGATCGCGTTTGATGTGTTCGGGAACGAAGTCTTCTATCGGTTCGACCTTAGCTAGCTGAGTTTCTTCTTTGCCTACTAGTTTTGCTTGAGAAATAGCTTCTTCAATGCGAGCATTTAGCTCTTTTAAACCATTAAAGGTAACAAAACTCCAGCCACCATGATGACAAGCTCTAATTCCGCCTCCTAAAGAAAAGCTTCGGTCTACCGAGTCTAGCTGTTTGCCACGAAATGAAAGCCCTGTAGATTCGCTTTGCTCGACGCGAATTTCTAGATAATCTACTTCGTTTTTATAGGATGCGATCGCATCTTTGAGTTGTTCTGTGGTTGCTGTGGCTGCTGTAGCTACGATGGTCATAGTTATGTGTTCTAAATAAATAAATAATAAAATTTACAAATTGTTTGAGAATTGAGCAACATTTGCCAATTGATTTCTTTGCTACTTATTTTAAACAGTTTTTCAACCAAAAAGTTGTTCCATCCGCTATGGCAAGAGCTTTCTATTCCCTCGCTGCTAGTCTAATTGGTTGTCTTTGAGACATTAAATTCCATGATTTATAACCGAAGTAGTCATGAAAAGCCTCTGGAAATTGCTTTGGCAGCCATTCTTCCTGTCAGTATGCAACCGCCGAGAAATGTTCCTTCCAGTGACCGTAAACCGTGGATGCCACCACCGCCAAACCCTGCTGATTCACCTATGGCAAGAAGCCCTGGGATTGGCTCACCCTCATGGTTAAGTACCCGACAATGTAAATCCGTTTGGATGCCCCCCAGACTTTTTCGGCTGAGGATAAATTCTCGAATCGCAATCAGAGGAAACGCTTTGGGGTCATTGATTTTTTGAAATTTGCACAAGCGGATGCGATCGCCACGATATTTGCGAAATTCAACCAGGCGCTTGAGTTGTTCGTCTTGAAATAATTCGGGACTACGTTCTATTTCCTCATCGTAAGCAGCTATTTCTGCTCCCAGCAGATTGACATCTACTTGGTGTCGTGTTTCTAGAGTATTCATACGGTTTACCAACTCTGGGAGAGAGTCGGCAGTCACAAAGTCCTTTGCCTCCTGGATCATCCGTTTTACCAGTCGTCGGTTTCCAAAAACTAAATCCAGTGCCATTTGGATTTTTCTCTTGTGCCGAAAAGACTCCATGTACTCGGCACCAGATACTGCTAGCTCTTTGATCGCAATTTTCCAATTGAGAATTTGCCAAGACATCCCACTTGGTTGTTTACAAATCTCCTGAACGAGGTAACGGGTATCGGTAAAACCTTGTAAGGGCGGGGAACCGATTCGTTTGCCGTTTGCATTGACCCAAAGAGCCGACCGAGGTGGCACCAGGCTGAGTCCGTCATTAGGACGCTTACTTTGCGGATGATGGATACCTGCGGCATAATGCCATTGTTTGTCAAGGTGTGTCACCTTACCTCCCAGTCCGCTGACGACGTCGTGCAACAGCCCGTCACCGAATTGATGAGCACCATTGAGAATGATTTCGGGTGGCTCGCCCCATTCAGAAAACCAGTTGGCTCGAACTTTTGAGAGATCGCCACCACATACACCGCCCGCCGCCACAATAACGACATCGCCCTTGGCTTCAAAATCTTCACCTTCATTTTCCAAAACACCAGCGCATCCCTCAATGCGACCAGCGATCTGAATTAACCTGTTAACGCGATGACCGAAGTGAATTTCAAGTTTTCCCGATCCTTTTCGGCGACTAAGGGGATCGAGAATGCTCTCGATAATTGCATGTCCCGTTCCCCAGGCGATATGCCAACGGGGTACGGAGTTGCCGCGACGGCTTATGCCTCTTTCAGGCCAGTTGACGACTGGAAGAAACGAAACCCCACGGGCTTGCAGCCACTCATATATCATTTCAATAGAATTCTCGACATAAGTCTCTGCCCATCTCTGCGGCCAGATATCACCCTCTCCGAACTCCGCATAACTCAACCAATCGGACATTGCCAGCTCTGGCGAATCAGTAATTCCTGAGTTTCGTTGCAAGGGTGTATCAACCATCATGACCCCACCGAAAGATTCCTTTGCCAAGCCTCCCAACTTCTCAGGTCGATCCCGCTCTAGAATCACAACATGTTTGCCTTGCTCGAGTAAGTCGGAGGCAGCTGCCAGACCCGCAAGTCCTCCACCGACGATTAGCACATCACCCCGATATTTTCTGTTGGCATTCATTTATCTATCTCTGATTGGGTTTCCATTTAATTAATTTCTCCTATTTTCAGGGGAGATTCCCCATAGTATGGGGAAGCAAATGCTTATATTTAGTAATCAAGAATTTTAATAAAATAATTTATACACATTAATCATTGATAATGATTTTCTTTAATCCGATCTTTTATAATCAAAGACATTTCTCGGAGTAATTCAGTTTTACATTCGTGTAAAAAAAGATGACCACCAGATAACATTTTTAACTGAAACTCTTGAAGAGTTTGTTCCTGCCATGCCTTGAGATATTCTTGGGTAAGAATTGGATCGTCAACACCTCCGAAGGCAAAGATTGGGCAATCTAGAGGGTTGTCTACTTCATAGGTGTAGTTTTCATTCTGGATAACTATGCCTGGTTTTAATGAATGGAATAAGCGTTTTGTTAGTTGTTTTTTTTGTAATCGAGATTTTGAGAATTCAATTGGGATTAGTGATTTGAGAAGTGTAATTGCTTCTGGTGAGTTAAAATCGGCAAAAGATGGATAAGGAAATGCTAATTGAGGTGCGTGCTGGGCAGCGACAAACAAATAACTAGGATGAAGTTGATAAGATTTCCTAAGACATCGAGATAGCTCAAAAGCAATCAGCGCTCCAAGACTGTGACCATAAAAGGCAAAAGGTTTATCTAGATAAGGTAATAGCATCGGAATTAAGGCTTCAAACAAATCGGTTAAATGTTCGTAGGTTTGAAGAACATCGATAACACAAACCTCAATATTCGATGGTAAATATTCACTCCAGCCTTTATATGCAGAAGCTCTTCCTCCTGCATAGGGTAAGCAGAACAAACGTAATTTAGCTTCGGGTCTAGTGTGTTCAATGGTTAGCCACGGTCGAACATTCTTTTGTTTATTTTTAAAATTATTGCTATTTTTAGCATCAGTTAAGAGAGGTTTATTATTCAATTTAAACTGTTCTTTTTGTAATTCATTCTTGTGAATTAACTCATCATTTTCTCGTCCAAGTAATTGGTTTTTTTTGATCGATGGAGCTAAGTGTTGCGCCAAAGATGCAATGGTGGGATAATCCCAAAGCAAAGTTACTTCTAAAGGCTGATTAAAGTAATCTTCTAAGTCTTGAATTAACTCAACAGCCATGACTGAATCTAAGCCATAACTAACAAAATTTGCATGAGATTTAATAGAATTAGCATCTATCTTTAATTTATTTGCCAGCTTGTTTTTGATTAAATTCTGAAGAGAATCAAGATCGGAGATAATGTTTTTAGAGAGAAAAGGATTGTCTTTTATCGGCTTTATAGTTTGCTGTTGTGTTTCTTCACTAGCTTGCTCGTCATTAATATCATTTGCTAATTTTCGTAGTTGATTCAAATAACTAAGATTGGACAGTGCTGAATCTATATCGACTCCAAAATCGATCAAACAAGCAACTTCATTAACCCCTATTTCTTTTAGTTGATTCACCATTTTTAAGCAACTAGAAGGTGTCCCAAATAAGGCTGCTGTTTGAAAATATCGTTCAAAGGCATAAGCTAATAACTTCTCTCGTTGCACCAAAGTTAATTCATCTAAGTTTTTGGACGCATCTTTCCACAAATTGACGGAACTTTCTAGATATTGTGTGAAGGGTTCTTGCACTTGATTGCGAACCAGTTCCATTTCCGAACCAACAAAAGTATGTAACATTAGAGTTATACGACCAGTTTTCGGATCGTAACCGTTTTTAGCTCTTGACTCTCGATATAATGCTATTTTCTCAGCTAATTCTTCTATCGGTTGGAAAAGCAGGGCGGTTAAAATATTAGCCCCCATTGCTCCTGCTTCAATAAACCTTTCTTTGCCTCCGCTACAAGTAATCCAAATTGGTAATTCTGGTTGCTTTGGTAAGGGATATATTCTAATTTCAGTTTCTTCGGCTTTACCATTAGGTAGGTAAACTGATTCCCCTCGCCACAATTTTTGCACTGTTTTGATGCCATCAAACATTACTTGAGTACGATTGGCGTAGTTTTCTGGAGCCAAGATAAAGTCATTGGGATTCCAACCTGTAGCAAAGCTAATGTCTACCCGACCCCCAGATAAGTTATCGACGACAGACCATTGTTCGGCAACTCGCACGGGATTTTGCAATGGTAAAACAACGCTACCCGATCTAAGGCGAATCTTCTCAGTTATCATTGCCAAGGCAGAACCTAAAACAGCTGGTTCTGGATATAAACCCCCAAAAGGATCGAAATGTCGTTCTGGGAGCCAGACGGCATGAAAATTATTTTGGTCGGCAAATCTTGCTCCTTCCAGCAGAAGTTGATATTTATTGTCTGTAAACTCTGCTTGGTTGCTCGAAAAGTAAAGTAAACTAAACTCGATCGCTTGAGATTTTGTCGGAAGCTTGTTTAGAGACTTAGTGGAGACTACATTCGGCAAACTTCTATCAAGAAATTTTTGTTTACAAGCACGGCGCTGAATTTTACCGCTAGATGTTTTAGGAATACTTCCTGGTTTGAGTAAAACTATAGTATCAATCGCTAGTTCGTGTTCTATTGATATGGCTTGATTAATTGCCTCTACCACTTCATCCAAGTTAAGTCGACGTACATAGGTGCGTTCTACTTCCTGTACCACTACTAGCCTTTCTTCACTTTCTACTTCTACCGTAAAAGCGGCTCCGCAATTGGCTCGCAATGCTGGATGGCTTTTCTCCACACTCAGTTCAATGTCTTGGGGATAATAATTGCGACCTCTCAAGATGATGAGATCCTTAAGTCTGCCTGTAACAAATAATTCTCCCTCACTAAAAAATCCTAAGTCACCCGTACGTAAAAAAGGAGTTTCGTCAGTACCTTTCAAAGAATTTTGAAACGTTTTTTGTGTAGCTTGGGGGCGATTCCAATATCCTGCAGCTACACTTTCACTCCCAACACAAATCTCTCCTACCTGATCTGGTTGGCAGCGAGTTAGGGAATTGGGATTAACAATAATTACCTTTGTGTCTGCGTATGGACGACCGCATCCCACTATTGTCCGACTTCCCGATTGGAAGATATCGGTTTCTACTACTAAATTCTGCTCTAGATCTGCTGCCTTTACTCCTCGAATCACTGGCTTTTGAGCTTTATTTCCACCCGTAGTAAACAGGGTAGTTTCCGCCATGCCATAGCAGGGATAAAAGGCATTATGGTTAAAACCACAGGAAGTAAATTTATTGGTAAATTGTTTTAAAGTTTCGGCTCGGATTGGTTCGGCTCCATTAAAAGCTAAATCCCAACTGCTCAAGTCAAGTTCGGTTAATTGTTCTGATTTGATTTTTTTAACACAGAGATCGTAAGCAAAATTTGGTCCCCCACTGGTAGTAGCTCGATATTTAGCAATCGCTTTTAACCAACGAATCGGCTTCATTAGAAATGCTACTGGCGGCATCAAGATACTGGTAAATCCCCCATATAAAGGCTGTAAAACATTACCAATCAGCCCCATATCATGGAATAAAGGCAGCCAACCAACAACAATACTTTGTTCGCCATGTCCAAAAGCTTGATGAATCGACTGCTGGTTATGGATGATATTGCCATGATTTACCATTACCCCTTTGGGTATTCCTGTAGAACCAGAAGTATATTGTAGAAACGCCAAACTCTCTGGGTTTATAGTTGGAGGCAAAAACTCAGTCGAATCCGCTTCAATAGTATCTATAGCTAGCAATTTTAACTGTGCTAGTCCTGGCTCTAACGACCATCTTTTTTCTACATCAGGCAAGATCGAGCTGGTTGTCAGTGCTAGCTTCGCCTGGGCATCATTGGCGATCGCCAGTAGCCTAGACAACTTCTGATTGCGTCTGGGAGGATAGACAGGAACAGCGATAATCCCCGCATACAAACAACCAAAAAAAGCTGTAATAAATTCTAATCCCGAAGGATATAACAATAAAGCCCGTTCTCCTCGGTAAGATTGAAGTTGGGTTGCGATCGCCCTGGCTTGTCGCTCTAATTCGCCGTAAGTAATCATCCCTGATTCGGTTTCTCCGTCTTGGAGGAAAATATAGGCTTGCCGATCGGGTCGCTCTTGCGCTCTGTAGTGCAGCAAATCTACTAAAGTGGAAAACAGATTCAGATTATCGGTTGAATTATTAAGACCCTCATTCTCCAAGGAATACATAATTAGCTATAAACAATGCTTATATTTAACTTTGATTAACATTGATATAGAGCAATCGAGAAGAATTAGGGAATTTTCGGTTTTGTCGCCAGTGAATGGTGTGTGAACTTTGGAGGATATCTAAAAAATCTCAATTTGTGAACATTACCAAAAAGTTATCATGAAGCATCTTATGATTACGTGAGTTCGACGAAGCAATAAAAACTCAAAAATTGTGTAGCTCTCTAATTTTTAAAGGTCTGAATTCCTTGTTCTTTCGTTATGAATAACATAACGCCGAATTTCAAACTCACGTTATGATCAAAACCATCTAATTTCAACAACTATTTCAATCGGACTGAAACATTCTCCAATCATCAAGTTTGGCTATGAAATATAAAGAAAACCTAGTTTGTCTAACTTTAGCAAGTTGTTTGAGCGCGATCGCCTTACCTAGTTTGGCTCAAATCCCTAGTCCTAGCCAAAACCCAGTTCCCACTCCTCAGCCAAGATCGACTCCAACGCCTGCGGTTCAGTCTGGCTTTAGTTGTGACACTAGCGGAGATGTTCCGACGACTATCTATCAAAGCAGTCAGGGAGCTCCCGAACCTTGGATTCAGTGGGTAAGCGATCATTTTACTGGTTCTGGATGGAGTCCCGATGCTCGCTGCCAAGAGGTTAGCTCTCGTTTGGAAACCTATCGTAAAAATAAAAAGCTAAGATACGTAACTCTAGGTACGGTCAACAACCAGTCAGTTATTTGTGTTGCCAATCAAGATCAGGGTCCCTGTGAGGGAATTATTTATACTCTCAAACCAGGTCAAGATGGCGTACAGGCTTTAAATAATCTTTTTGCTTGGCGCAAAGGTGAAGAAGGCTTGCAGTCTAATTATGAATCGGTTACTGCTATTCCTTATATCGATGTGGGCACTAGACTGGAAGAAACTAAGGTAGAAACCAATACTTCCCAACCAGAAGTGTCTGAGTCGGCAGCTACAGAATCTACATCGTCCGAAACCCTAACTACAGAAACTGCTGTACCTGCTTCTGAAGCAACAGAATCTGTAACTACCGAACCTATAAATACCGAACCTGCGACTAACAACGCTAGTCCAGAAAAATTAAATACCGATAATCACAGAGAACTATAGACCAGTGTGGCGATCGATTGAAATCAACATTCGTCAAAGACAATTGAAACAAAAAACTGCCAGTAATTCGAGCTTATCTTTGCTGAAACGTAAGGGTTGGGGACTCAAGACATTGCTATTGGCTTTACTTGTCGGTAGCAGCTTGGGTCAGAATAAACCCGTGCAAACTCAAACAGTACCCAGCTATGTTTTGCCTGACGATACTTACAGCCAAGATATCTACGATCTAGCGCAGTCTACTGCGGTCAGAATTATTCAAGCTAATGGGGCAGGGACAGGAGTGATTATCTACCACCAGTCGGGAATCTACACGGTTTTGACTAACTGGCACGTGGTGGGGAATGACAGTCCGCTACAAATTATGACGGCTGACGGTCAGGTGTACGATATGATGCAGCCACCGCAACAGCTGGGTAATTTTGATTTGGCTCTGCTTCAGTTTCAAAGCCTGGATACTCATCAGGTGGCTACTGTAGCAACAGAAAATCCAGAGGTGGGCGAAAAAGTTTATGCTGCTGGGTTTCCGCTTTATGAGCATGATGACAGCTCGGTCAATACGATTTCTCAGGGTACGGAGGCGTTTCGTCTCACCCAGGGAGAAGTATCTGTAATTCCACCCAAAGCATTACCCGATGGCTACCTGCTTGGCTATACCAACGACACTAAGATAGGCATGAGCGGCGGTCCTATATTTAATACCAAAGGTTTTTTGGTAGGAGTTCACGGTCGAGGAAAATATCGCGACCCTGACTTTGGCGTCTATATTTTTGAAGATGGTAGCGAACCTACACCTGAAATGCTGGAAACTATGATTGAGTCCAGCTGGGGTATTCCAATTACAACCTATTTGCAGTTTACTTCACAAGCATCACAAGACTAATTTTATTTAATATGAATCGTTTTCTTTTAAATTCTAGTTCGGTTAATCGTGTAATTGCGGGAACGGCGATCGCCTCAGTTTTGGTTATGACCCAAGGATCTAGAGCGATCGCCAAAAGTGCGACGGAAATTGCAGCGATCGCCAAGGAAACTACGGTTAAAATCGAGAATACTTTGGGTATCCCTGGCGGTTCGGGAGTAATTATTGCCAAGAATGAAAATGTGTACACAGTACTGACTGCCAACCATGTAGTTGTCAATCCCAATGTAGGCTACATAGTCAAAATCAAAAACGAACAGCATTCTGTAAGCGAAGTAAAAAGTTTGAAAGATCGAACGGGATTAGATTTGGCAGTGGTTACTTTTAGCAGTACTAAACCCTATCCTACTGCTACCTTTGGCGATTCTAGCTATGCTTCGGCTGGAGCAAATGTTTATGTATCGGGCTTTCCTTTATCGGTAGATATCAATGCCGAACGAGAACATGAATTTACCACAGGAATGGTCACGAGTATCAGGGAAGCCGCTGATGAAGGATACGCCATGCGCTATCAGGCTTTAACTCGTCGCGGTATGAGTGGGGGTCCTGTATTTGACACCAGCGGCAATTTGGTGGGAGTTCACGGACAGGGTGACGTGATTGGCAGCGTCAAGCACGAATCTTCTAGTATTCCCGAACCGCTAAAAACAGGTTTTAATGCAGCTATTCCCATCGAAAGCTTCCTCGATTCTATCGACATAGCAGGCTTGAATGAATCGGATTTGATTGTCGATGGAGGCAAGCCTGACGAGGAAGAAGGGGAAATGAGCGTTGAAGCTACCAAAAAATATGTAGAAGGTATCGAACTGCTGCAAAGTGGCGATGCTGCTAGAGCAAATGATTATTTGATCGAAGCATCAGAAGAGAATCCGAATAATGCCTTAGCAATTTACTATCAAGGATTGATCGACTACACTCAAAGAGACGTTAATTCAGCGATCGCCAATTACGATCAGGCAATTTCCATCAATCCCGCCTTTTCCCTGGCTTTCTTCAGTCGGGGACTGGCTAACTATAGATTGGGTAATAAATCAGAAGCTTTGGAAGACTACAACAAAGCTCTGCAAATTAATCCTACCGATCCTTGGTCGTATCTCAATCGGGGTATTGTACGGGAAGATTTAGATGATGTTGCAGGAGCTTTAGAGGACTACAATAAAGCAATTCAGATCGATCCTAGTTACGGCAAGTCTTATCACAATCGCGGTGCGGTTAGGTACTATCAAAAAAACTTTGCTGGTGCGACAGAAGATTTTAAAAAAGCATCTGAGCTGTTTTTTCAACAGGGAGACAATCAAAGCTACAACGTTTCTATCGATAGTCTCAACAAAGCACAAAAAGCTCTACGCAATCAGCAAGCCAGAGAAGAAGCTGAAGCAAATCGGTTTCAATTACCACCTCTAGACCAAAATGAGAGTCAAGCACCACAAGTACCAGTGGATAATCCCGCTAGCCAAAACTACACGCCCGATCAAACTAATCTAAGAAGTTTGTAGTTATAGTCATTTCAATTGATTCTGAGACATTCTAGTTTTTTTGTTCGCCCTAAAGGATATATCGAAGTGTATCCCTTTAGGGACACCTTCGGATAAGGGATTAGGGATTGCGAGATGTTATGCCCTTGTGGTGCAAAACCGTTGCAGGGGTTCCCCCCGTTGTCCCGAAGGGATACCGCAAGCATAAGGTTATTGTCGAGGGTGGGAATTGGGGAGAATACATACAAGCTTTATTTGTATCATTCTTATTTAAAACGACTTTAAGAAAATCGATTTAAAGCAGTAAAGCTTCATCCCTGAACCAGCTTCTGGTCGATTGGCTAAAAAGAGCGATCGCTAGTTGTTGGTTTTTGGCGTTTATATAACTAGTCATGCGAAATTGATTGGAATGACTATCTAACGCCTTGTATGAATCAAAATCACTTTCTAAATCTTCTAAACAATTGAAGATTCAAACTTTGTTGGATCAAAAGAATATAGAAATTATTTTTTATTTATCTCTAAAACCTAAAGCTTAAAGCTTAGAGCTATATGCGTAGCGGTTATCCGAAGGTGTATCCCTTTAGGGAATCCCTCAAGGGACGAAATAATAGCTTTTCAACGAAGCTAATTCACACAAGGGCGTATCTGATAAAAAGCTATATCAAGCTCCCAAAGTCTCTGTATCTGCGATTACACTATAATTTTTGCTTATACTTGCTCATAATCAGTTAGAAATAATCTAGTCTTTTTTTCCACCGCTTTTCCTCAAGTAAGGGTATTTTATCCACAGCTAGGTATATTGACTGTTTTGTTAGAAGCTACAAAAATCGAAGTTTGTCAGTATTTTTACTTAGAGAAAAAATAATTAACTAAAATCTTTTCCCTAGATGCCCATCAATACAAATATCAAAACTTAAATTTCAGACAAAGCTGATAATGTTTATTTACCGAGGTCAAAAACAAATCAACGGTAGTCTGTTTATCAAGTCAATTTATGGAGTCTCAGAAAATTAAGGTATCTTTGAGTATTGAACTCGATGAGAAGATATATCAGTGTATGCAGGAGTTTTTAGATTCAAATCCCCAGTGGAGTTCGGAAAGCTTGTTTAATGCAAGTCTGTCCCTGTTCCTGATGCAAAATCATAAAGAGATTGATTCTATTCAATACAGAGCTTGCGCTCAGAAGTATCTGCATTCAGTATGCTCCAGCCCTTATCAGAATACACAGCTTAACTAAGCAATCAAAATAAATGCCCTTCAACTCAGAAGAGAGTTGCAAGACGAGAAAGCTAGTATAAATAAAACTGGAGTTAGCTCAAAGCTCTCGACGGGATTTGAACCCGTGATCTCTCCCTTACCAAGGGAGTGCTTTACCCCTAAGCCACGAGAGCGTAAAAATTCGGCAGCACTAAGTAATTATGATGCAAAACTTGTCTTTTTGGCAAGTAATGGCAGATTAATTCATGGCTATACTGTTTTTACTACAGTTTGGGGTTCTCACTCAACGTGAGCTCGACGGAACGATAAAAACTTAAAAATTGTGTAACTCTTTAATTTTTAGAGGTCTGAATTTCTGATTCTTTCGTTATGAATAACATAACTCCTAACTCCTAACTCCTAACTCCGAATTCCGAACTTCGAACTCACGTCACTCATGCAGGATATCTACCAACAAATTTGGAATTGCGATCGCCATAAATTCTTGGTTAGTCCCCGTGATGCCAACGGAGACTGGCTAGATCCAAATGCAGATATCCTTTTGGACGAGCAAATAGCTGCTTTTGGTAGAAGAGATTTGGACTTAGCCCGAAAACCGCTTTTTCATCGGGTTAATGAAGAGAAATTAGCTGAATTTTCTACCTATGCTAGTTTGATCCAGCTATTAGATAATTATCAGTTTGACAATCAGCGTTCGGAAATTGTCACGCGATCGCAAAAAGGCGAGATAGATCGCTTTATTGACAGTATTTTAGCTACGGAACCGATTCAAATCGCTCGAAAATATATCAACGATCGCCTCAACGTTGTTTGTAGTGCCGATAAATTTGAGCAGAACTTGAGAAATATTTGGTTTGAATCCTATACCAACTACTTTGGAGATGTGGAGATCGAAGATGCTTCGGGGTTCGAGCATGTATTTGTTGGCGAAGGAAAGTATAAATATAGCGATCGCATCAGTCAGAAGATCTCAGGTGCTATTTCGGGATATCATTCTTGGGTCAAGTTTTACTTAGATGAAAAACAGCAGAAAGTAAATTACTTGGGTCACAATTACGATCTTCAGGGAGATGTTGGCATTGAAAATCCTTATGTAGTGACGCTACAAATGCTCTGGCAAGATTGCGATCGCCGCCACAAGATCGCAGTGGAATTATTTAAGAAAAAAGGCTGTTTCTTTGTCGGTACTAGTCCAGAGTGCGAAATAGCAATGGGTACGGTTGCCTATTACGAAAGCCTGGCTAAATACAAATACAAACAAGAAAAGAGGCGAGTCACTATCAACGGTGCTGTTTTTGACTTTGCTCTCTATCGCAATATCCAACAGGATGGCAGCAGGGGCGATCGCATTCGTTCTTTTTACCCTATTTATAGAGGTAATAAAATTTAGTTAGGATTTAAATAGGAACACCAGTCGCTCCAGCCACCCGCATATAGCTTAGCCCGATTCAAACCAACCCTGGCTAGAGTAAATAGGTTTACACAAGCCGTTACCCCAGATCCGCAATAGACAATGATTTGCTCGGCGGACTGGTATCTATCCCATAGTTGCTGCTGTGTTTGCAGTGATTTTGAGTTTCCAGACTCATCAGTAATTTGTTTCCAAGGAGAATTAAGCGCACCTGGAATACTTCCCGCGATCGGATCTATCGGCTCTCTCAATCCTAGATAGCGATCTTCATCCCGAGAATCGATTAGAATTACATCTTCTCGATCCTTAATTGACTTGAGCGTCTCTATGTCGATCACCCAGTCACGACGAATTTGGGGTGCAAAATCTCCCGATTGAGACTTGGGAATAAAATTATCGGTAGGAAAATCGCTATTTAACCAACCATTCCAGCCACCGTCTAATAAAACAACGCGATCGTGTCCCAGATATTGCAATAACCACCACAGACGAGCGGCAAAAGCAAAACGAGAGTCGTCATATGCCACGACTAAAGTTTCATTTTTGACAATGCCAATCTCTGTAAATTTTTGAGCTAATACATCTGAATTTGGTAGGGGATGTCTGCCTCCATGAAGCTTAACTTCACTCGACAAGTCCCGATCTAAGTCGAGATAGTACGCTCCTGTAATGTGACTGTTAAGATACTCCTGTTCTCCCCAATCTGGATCGGCTAGCTTAAATCGACAATCGATAATTTTAACTTGAGGATTGTTTAAGTGTTGTACTAACCATTGACGATCTACAAGATATTGGGGTGGCTTCATGGGCGATCGGTTGGTAATGTTCTGTTTGATTGTTTTAATTGGTGGTGCGAACTTACTCATTCAACAATGTCCTTTAGGACAATTGTCAATTATCCATTGTCCATTGATAATTTCCAGGGTCACATCTTCTAAGCTATCACTCAGAAAGGATAATTTTTGATTAGGCGGAGATTTTTATCGCTTAAAGTTTGAAGTTTACTCCCACTTCCAAACCAACGGTACTGAGGTTACTATCATCTCCGTCTGCTTCTTCATAGATCCCTAACGCCTCGACATATCTAATTTGTCCGATTACATCAAAAGATTCAGATAAAGGCAAACCTCCACCAGCTTTAATTTGAAAAGCAAAAGAAGTATCAGGATCTTCTACGATATCTTCAATTTCGTCTCCAAAGCCAACACCGACAAAACCCGCTCCAGGACTAGCAAATAAGTAGGGTGCTTTGAGACTGTTGCTGCCTAGAGGCAGAAAAAATCTTGGGTTAATAAAAACCCCAGCCGAAGAAAAGCTGGAATCTTCGGGTTCGGCATCGCCACCAAAAATATATCCTTCTAAATCTACACCAAGTATATGGCTAAATCTATATCCACCATAGAGACTCCCGCCAAATCCAGTTTCAGGATCGATCGCGTCAATATCCAAGTCTTCTTCAATAATTTCAATACCATCTAACTCACTAAGAAAAAACGCACCTAAAGTTGCTCCACCATAGATTCTTTTGGTTAAAGATTGATTTCCCCCAGAATCTCGTCTGCTACGAAATGGTTCTTCATCAAAGCTGTCAGCAATAGTTGGGATATCATCAGTTTGACTGACATTTTGATTGACATTCAAGCGATCGCAAAAATCTGCGCAAGATGTTTGATAAGTACGGGAATCTTCGGTTTGAGCCTTGGCAGCTAAAGGTATTGCCAAGCTGAATAAAGCTGCTAAAACCATAGTTTGAATTTTCATGTTCTTCACACCGCTTATGTTGTAGTCAAGGTTGGCAATCTAGCCAAAAAATTGAATTAACTGCCACTCTTGCTGTATCGCTCCAGGCTAGATAATTTAGTGTGAAGATTTGGGTTATGGATGATTTACATAACCCGATAAGTATTTTAAAAAGCTATTGGTTCGGGAGTTAAATTAGCATCGCTATCGACATTCGAGGATTTATAGCTATTTATGGCTGCCGATTCCAAATCTGTTGGATAACTATCGCTCGGTGATGTCACCGATTCTATCTGTATCCAGGGTTCAGTGGTATGAATAAATTCTTTGATTTTGTTGCTGATCTCCGAACCATTTTTGATAATCAGAGAGGCAAAGTTGGCTTCGGTTGGTTCTAAAAAGGAATCTGTCATAACGGCAAAGCTAGACTGTCCATTAGTGCTTGAAGTTGCTTTTTTTCTAGTTAATACTGGTTGATAAACTCCATGAGCGTAAAATATATCGTTTTTATCTACTGCTCGATCTTTGGTCAAATTTTTGTATACCTGAAGAAACTTTTTGCAAAAAGAATTGGGATTATTATAGTAGCTATAATTCTTAAGAAAAGTTATCCCAGCATATCCCGAACATTTTAAGCGAAAAGGCAGTTCAGATAACGGCTGATTATTATTATCTAAAAACCAAACTACGACATAAGAAAAAGCTTTATGTTCCCCTGGAATAAACTTATCTTTATCGTAAGCTACAGTTTTACCTTCATTGCTCATCAGTGGAATAGAACGATTGATAATTAATACTTTGGGCTTATCAGTCAATAATAAAGTCTCATTTGTACCATCGCTAAATTCATGCTCGATTGGCTGCCAGCTATCGGTTAATTTAAATCCTGCTAGTTCTGCATTAGATGGCGTAATTGCAATGCCATAGTTTTTGCTACTGGCATTTAGAAACTGACAGTAGGGAACGGTAGTTAGCTTGCCTAAAAATTCTTCGCTGTTGAATCCGAAATCTTGATAGTTATTCATAGTCTTTGATGAGGCGTTAATTATCTTTAATAGAACTATAGTACCATAAAAAAATAAATATTTGATGATTTAGTCAACTTTTTTTTTAGAATAGCAAATTTACTTCATTATTAGCAACTAGTTCAAGATCGCTTATTAACGACCTACCGAGCGAGTCAGCTACAAAAAAAATAAGTAATTTCTGTCGCTATCAAATAGCATCGGACAGACCTAAAGCCAGAAAAATCAAAAGTCATGAGCCACTTGTTGTCTGGTATTAGGTAAAATAGTCTCGCTAATTTAGTTGGTGAAGGGTAAACGAATGGAACAAATGGGAACTCACCTGGTTGTGGATGCTTGGCTAGCACCAGCTGAATTACTCAACGATCCTGAAGCAATAAAAACAGCATTACTCAAAGCAGTTAGCGCGGGTAAAGCAACCTTGATTGACATCTGCGTTCATCAATTTAGTCCTCATGGTGTAACTGCCACAGCTACCCTAGCCGAGTCTCATATTGCCATCCACACCTGGCCAGAACACGGTTATTTCGCTGCCGACTTATTTTTTTGTGGTGGTGGACAGCCAAAAATGGCGATGAAGATCCTACAAACAGCACTAGGGGCAAGACAAATAAAAATCAGAGAATTTGACCGAGGAATATTTGAAGAATCAATCAGAAAAGAGAATAACCATTCAATCTCAGCATCAAATATCGAAATATAAAAATATCTTCTAATTTATGCCGTTCTAGGTGGCTGGATAGTAATAATAAATGCTAGATTGCTAAAGACTAGCTCTTCACCGATTTAAGTACTTTTCTAGCGAGCCATGACTATTTATTTCGCCGATTTTGTCATCAAGCTAGCCCTGATTCTTTTTTTGAGCGTTCTACCTTCTCTCGCTTACCTGCTCATATTTCGTCAAGCAAAAGAGCGTTGGCAGACGAGATTGCGACGCGCCCAGCTTTCTAGCGGCTACAGCAGAGATAGACCGCGAAGAGATATCTATCAATACGGTCAAGATTCATCTTCTGAAGGCGATCGCCGTCGCCCTATCAGTAAATATTTTATTGGAGATACAGACTGTGCTAACAACGCTCGCTCTCCTTATATTCGCTGTGCGATTAATCCTGAAGGTCCTTGTGAAGACTGCGTCCATTTTGAAAAACGTTACTAAAATTCTTATTCGTTGCGATAGAAAAATTGAGTTCGATCCGCGAGCCTAAAGGCTGCAATGAGAAATAACCTTATTTTCTGGGAGTAAACCTTAGCTTTTGGCGGTTAATGAGGATAATATTTCTTTATCGATTACCTCTTGATTTTTCATTCCCGCAATATGCTCGATCTCCAGCTTCTTTTTAATGGTATTACTATCAGTAGTATTTTAGCTTTAGCTGCTATTGGTTTGACCCTAACTTACGGCATTCTCAATCTCTCAAACTTCGCCCATGGGGACTTTATGACTTTGGGAGCTTACTTTACCTGGATGGCTAATACTGCTGGCTTGAATATCTGGTTATCCATGATTTTGGGAGCAATTGGCACGATCATCGCGATGCTGATTGCCGAATACTTGCTCTGGAAGCCAATGCGCGATCGCCGTGCTAGCGATACGACTCTGATAATCATTTCTATTGGACTAGCATTATTTATTCGCAATGGAATTCTTTTGCGCTATGGCGGCAGCAATCAGCTATATCAGTTGCCTGTTGTACCAGCATTACAATTTGGAGATCTGCGAATTGCTTACTATCGTCTGATTGTAATTGGTTTGGCGATCGCCGCGATCGTCGCGCTTCATCTAATTTTACAAAAAACCAAAATTGGCAAAGGAATGAGAGCGGTTGCAGACAATATCGATCTTGCTCGAGTTTCTGGCATTAATGTAGAGCAAATTGTTCTTTGGACTTGGGTGGTTACGGGTACTCTTACGGCTTTTGCTGGTGGAATGTATGGCTTAATTGCCGTGGTTCGTCCTAATATGGGCTGGTTTTTAATTTTACCCATGTTCGCTTCGGTTATTTTGGGGGGAATTGGCAATCCCTATGGAGCAGTCGCTGGTGCGTTTATTATTGGTGTTGCTCAAGAATTGAGCGTTCCTTTATTGGGTTCGGAATACAAGCTAGGAGTTGCTTTGGCCATCATGATCTTTATCCTTCTCTTTCGACCTCAAGGGCTATTTAAGAATTAGAGCGATCAAACGGATAAATATATTAGTTTGTCCCCAGGATTTGGTTACTAACAAAATAATATTCACCTAAAAAATAGCCACTTAAAAATCTGTCCCTTGTAAGATTTTTTTATCTTGAATATCGCAATAATATTAGTTAATTGATAATCTATATGACGATTGTCAAGAAAGCTTTAAAACCTATTTTGGTGGTGTGAGAATAATGAAATTTAAAAGTGTTATTGTAGCTGTTGCTTTGCTTGCTGCCCTGCCCTTTTCTGCTAAAGCTCAAAATGTAGAAAACTACGAGGAGTATCAAGTAAGCTGCGAACAGGGTGTTGAATGTAACGATTTCAACGTCATGTACGAACAGCAAGAAGAAACCAGCGAGGAAATTGCCCAAAGAACTAGACCCCGTCGTACTCGTCGCAGCAGTGACTTTAAAAAGATTTATGTTGGCGGTACTTTAGGTCTAGCTGAATTAGGAGATGGTGCAGACCTTGGTTTTGGTGCGAGCATTGTTGGGGGATACAGAATTACTAAAAATATCGCTGCAGAATTAGAAATTTATGATTATTTTGGCGGTACAGACTCCGACGATCTCGGTTACAACTATTTAGGCATATTGGCTAATGGTTCTTATCGAATTCCTTTTGGCGACGATCCCAAAAGCCTCTACGCTTTTGTGACTCCTGGATTTGGCTTTGGTAGATTGGGACTTACTGGTGACGATGCGGACGACCTTGATGATGCTGGCTTAGATACTAGTGATACAGGGTTCTTACTCCAAATAAAGGCTGGTGTAGGCTATCCTATTTCCGAGTCGCTCAATTTATTTGGTCAAGCAAGATACGCTAATTTATTTCTAAGTGACTTTAATGGCGTCGATGATGATGAAGATGCGATTACTTTCGACGTAGGTGTAAATTTTGGTTTTTAGAATTGCATAGCGACTTATTTTGCTTGCAAGCTTAATGTTTATTTATAAAGACAGAGCCAAACTGTGTTACCTAGTTTGGCTCTGTCTTTTTGTCAAAAACAAAAATATAGAACTTACGCATTGACAGAAGAATGAGATAATGCTGTAACGAGTAAAATTAGAGAAAAAATAGGTATCGGATAATTAGAAAAATCAGCAAACCCTCCACCGCACAATGCCAGCTTGAACACTATACATTGTTTTTAC
>JBCDCO010000004.1:0-49897 GCA_039181635.1 Cyanobacteria bacterium P01_G01_bin.19
GTTTCTCTGGAGGCTTCTTTGCCATACATTTCATCAAAAGGCATCATCTTAAAGCGCATTGCTAGGTTTTCTCCTGCCCAACCTAAAAGGCATTCGAATACCTGTCCGACATTCATCCGCGAGGGAACGCCCAGAGGATTGAGGGCGATATCGATAGGAGTACCATCGGGGAGATAAGGCATAGATTCGATCGGCAAGATGCGAGAAATAATCCCTTTATTGCCATGGCGACCAGCCATTTTATCTCCGACTTGAATCTTGCGTTTTTGTGCGACGTAGATTCTGACCACCATGTTCGCTCCAGGAGGTAGTTCGTCCCCCTGTTCTCTGGTAAAGACGCGAACGTCTACAACTCTACCTTTCTCACCGTTAGGCACTCTTAAGGAATTATCTCTCACGTCTCTGGCTTTTTCACCAAAGATCGCTCTTAATAATTTTTCTTCAGGGGGCTGATCCGATTCTCCTTTGGGGGTAACTTTACCCACTAGGATTTCTCCTGCTTCTACCCACGCACCAATATGAATAATGCCTCGCTCGTCTAGGTTGCGCAAAGCATCTTCACCAACGTTAGGTAGTTCTCTGGTAATTTCTTCAGGACCTAGTTTGGTTTGTCTGGCTTCAATTTCAAATTTCTCGACGTGAATACTAGTATAAACATCATCGAAAACCAAACGCTCGCTAATTAAAATAGCATCTTCGTAGTTATAACCTTCCCAAGGCATGTAGGCTACCAATACGTTTTGCCCCAAAGCCAATTCTCCACCTTCGGTCGAAGAACCATCGGCTAACACCTGTCCTGGAACAACATCTTCTCCCGCATATACTAAAGGACGTTGATTCAAACAAGTATCTTGATTGGAACGCTGATATTTTTGCAGTTTGTAAATAATCTCTTCGCCAGGGTCGGGCGCATACAAGCCGTTCTCGCCTTCCTCCACACGAACCTTGACTACTTCAGCATCTACATAGGTAACGATACCGTGAGTTCGAGAAACTACTACCATACCTGAATCGCGAGCAGCCTGCGCTTCTAAACCAGTACCAACCAAGGGGCGTTCGGGACGCAGGAGGGGTACTGCCTGACGCTGCATATTAGAACCCATCAAAGCACGGTTAGCATCATCGTGTTCGAGGAAGGGAATCAAGCTGGTGGCGACGGATACGATCTGTACGGGAGATATCGCTACATAATCGACTTCATCAGGATTACAGGTAGAAAACTCTTGACGATAGCGAATAGCAATAGTTTCCCCTAAGATATAGCCATCATCATCAGTAGCTACGTCTCCAGGTGCAACTCTCATATCGTCCTCTTCATCTGCAGTTAGATAAACTACGTCTTCATTTTTAAGTACGCGACCATTATCAACCCGATAGTAAGGAGTAGCGATAAATCCATAGGGATTGACGCGGGCATAAGTAGCGAGAGAGCCGATCAAACCAGCGTTAGGACCTTCAGGGGTTTCTACAGGGCAAATTCGACCGTATTGAGTGGGATGAATATCTCGTACGGCAAAACCAGCTCTTTCTCTAGTTAAACCACCAGGACCAAGAGCTGACAAACGACGTTTGTGAGTTAGTTCTGCTAAGGGATTAGTTTGATCCATAAACTGGGATAGTTGAGAGGAACCAAAAAATTCCTTGATCGCTGCGACCAATGGTTTAGGGTTTACCAACGCAGCAGGAGTCAAGCTATTGGCTTCACTCACTGTCATCCGTTCGCGGATTATTCTTTCCAGACGGTTTAAGCCAACTCTAACTTGGTTTTGTAGTAGTTCTCCTACAGAACGCACCCGACGATTACCTAAATGATCGATATCGTCGGTATTACCGCCATCAAACTCTAAGTTAATTAGATAAGCTACCGCAGAGAGGATATCGGTGGTCGTGAGTACTCTAGTAGTATCGGGAACAGTTAGGCGCAGCTTTTTATTGATTTTGTAGCGACCGACTCGTCCCAAATCATAGCGTTTGGAATCAAAAAAGCGCGACTCTAATAATTGCTGACCGCCACTTACCGTAGGAGGTTCCCCAGGTCGCAACTTCCGATATAGCTCCAGCAGAGCTTCTTCTTCGCTGGGATTACCTTCCTTATCTAAGGTTTTTTGATAGAAATCGGGATGGCGAATACCGTCCATGATTTCGTTATCGCTCAAGCCGATCGCCTTCAACAAGACCTGGGCTGAAAGCTTACGAGTTTTATCAATTCTGACCCAAACCAAACCATTTTTATCAGTTTCAAATTTTAGCCACGCACCACGATTGGGAATTAAAGAAGCAGAATAGGTACGACGACCATTTTTATCTGTTTCTGCTTTGTAATAGACTCCAGGCGATCGCACGATCTGGTTTACAATTACCCTTTCTGCACCATTGATAATGAAAGTACCGCGATCTGTCATGAGAGGTAGATCGCCCACAAACACTTCCATCTCTTTGATTTCCCCGCTTTCTTTGTCAATTAAACGGGTAGGAACGTACACTTGAACGTTGTAGGTGCTGTCTCGGCGTTTTGCCTCTTCCATTGAGTACTTGGGTTCTTTGAGCCGATAATTTTCTCCCATGAAATGCAGCTCAAATTTTCCCGTGTAGTCAGTGATGGGTGAAAAACTATTGAGTTCTTCAATCAATCCCTCTTCTAGAAACCAACGGAAACTAGAGCGTTGAATTTCAATTAAGTCTGGTAGCAAATTGTAAGTCAGATTGTTCATGAAGATTCTAGTTGGTACGGTTTGTGATTCGGCTTTGAGAAAAATTGAAAAACTGTAGCCTAATTAAACTTGGGTTTTAGCTGGAGATTGGCAAGCCAATTGCAGATTGAAAAGACGACAGGCGTTTTCTGTGGTTTGGGCAGCAATAGTCTCTAAATCGGTTTGACGCAATTGGGCTACCTGCTTCGCTACACTAAGCACATATGAAGGTTCATTTGTTTTTCCTCTGTGGGGAACAGGAGCCAAAAAAGGACAATCTGTCTCTACTAACAAGCGATCGCTTGGAACTATTTTTGCTGATGCTTGGACTTGCTTGGCATTTTTAAACGTGACAATACCACTGTAGCTGATGTAAAATCCCAAATCTAAAAACCATCTCGTCTCTGTCTCGTCCCCTCCCCAGCAGTGCATAACTCCGCTTACCGTGCCTTCTGTAGACCAAAAGTCTGTTAGCACATCTCGCAAATCGGCTGCTGCGTTGCGACAGTGAATAATGACTGGCTTGCTTAGTTCTTTGGCGATTCTTAACTGTTCTTGTAAAACTAAAATTTGCTTTTCTCGGTCGTTGGCTTTGTAAAAGTCTAGTCCTGTTTCGCCAATGGCGACTACTCGCGGATCTGAAATAGCCAAAATTCTAATCTGTTCTGCAGTGTGGTGGTGCCATTTATCTGTGTCTAAAGGATGTAATCCCACTGCAAATGACAATTCAGGGAAACTTTCCGCTAAGGATTGTATTCCCTGAAACTCTGCTGGCTCTACACAAGAATGGACTAGATGAACTACACCAGCGTCTTGCCAGCGCTGCCTCAACGAGCTTAAATTCCCTTGAAAAACATCAAAGTTGATGTGAACATGGGTATCTATTAACTGCATTTACTATTGTGTATTGCCTATTATTTTATGAAACCGAAACCTGAGAGCGCAATTGGGAAAAACCGAAAAGCTCTTAGCTAAATCATGAGGGATTTAAGAAGCTGTGGCTTTCTTCAAAACTCTAGCGATGCGAGCTTTCTTTCTTGCTCCATTATTACGATGAAGAACCTTGCGCTTAACCGCCTTGTCTATTTTGCTATACGCTGCTGACATGGCCTTTTTTGCGGTTTCCAAGTTTTCTGGAGTTGGTTCGGCTGTATATGTCTCTACAGCACCAAAGTAGCTTTTGGTTAAAGTTCTAAGCGCAGATTTGTAAGCTTTGTTACGCAAACGGTTGCGCTCTGCTGTTCTGATACGTTTGATTGCCGATTTGGAATTAGCCACAGTTATTTAAACAGAAATTTGCCTTAGTAAAAGTAATTTAAGAAATACACATAGAATTGGATTCTACAGCATAACAATCATTTAAGAAATGTGTCAAGTATTAAAAGATAATTTTTGATTATATTCATGGCGATCGCCGACAATGATCTTCAACAGAGAATAAGCAATCGACCTTAGTTTCACGTTAAGCTAGATAGAGATGAGTGTTTTACTGTAAAGATTTATATAATAGTTGGCAGAGTAGAAGCTCACGATGATTGTTACTGGATCAAAATGGAAATGGGGATCTCGATGCTGCGGATAATCGAACGGCAAACAGAGGCACGAACTGAATTAAGGCGTATTGGCGATCGCAATAATGGAGACGATATCCAGCCGAAAGAAGCTGTCGTCAGAGAAATTATTACCAGTATTAAGCAAAACGGCGATCGGGCCTTACTAGAGTATACAGAAAAGTTTGATCGACAAGTGTATACTGCCGACCAGTTAAAGGTGAGCGGTTCTGAACTAGATGCAGCCTACCAGCAGATCTCTAAAGACCTTCTCCGTGCCATTCAGGTAGCCTGTCAGAAAATAGAGGCGTTTCACCGTCAGCGAGTTCCAAAATCTTGGGTGCAGTTTGAAGAAAACGAGGTGGTCTTAGGCAAACGCTACACTCCCGTCGATAGAGCAGGGTTATACGTACCAGGAGGAAGAGCTTCTTATCCCAGTACGGTTCTGATGAATGCTATTCCCGCCAAGGTGGCAGAGGTGCCTCGTATTGTAATGGTTACTCCTCCTGGACAAAACGGTAAAATTAATCCTGCGGTATTAGTAGCGGCACAAGAGGCGGGGATTGAAGAAATATATCGCGTCGGTGGAGCCCAAGCTGTGGGTGCATTGGCTTATGGAACAGACACCATCCCCAAAGTAGACGTTATCACAGGTCCTGGGAACATCTATGTTACCTTGGCAAAAAAAATGGTCTATGGCACAGTAGGAATTGACTCTTTGGCAGGTCCTTCTGAGGTTTTAATTATTGCTGACGAACAGGCAAATCCTGTTTATGTTGCTGCCGATTTGCTAGCTCAAGCAGAGCACGACCCTATGGCAGCAGCAATTTTGATAACCACAAATCGAAACATTGCTTTAGAGGTACAGAAAGAGGTCACTCGCCAGCTAGCCAACCATCCCCGTAAAGTCTTAACTGAAAAAGCGATCGCCCACTACGGTTTGATTGTGGTCGTAGATTCTTTATTAGAAGCAGCAGAGCTATCAAATTTATTTGCTCCAGAGCATCTGGAACTAGAAGTAGCTGAACCCTGGGATTTAATTCCGCAGATACGCCATGCTGGAGCGATTTTTATTGGCAATTCTACGCCAGAAGCAACTGGAGATTATTTAGCTGGACCAAATCATACTTTGCCTACTTCTGGAGCGGCACGCTATGCTTCTGCTTTGGGCGTGGAAACTTTTATGAAACATTCCAGTTTAATTCAATATTCTTCAACTGCTCTCAAAAAAATGTCCAGCACGATTCAAATCTTGGCTGAAGCGGAGGGCTTATCTTCTCATGCTGACTCGGTAAAATTTAGGACGGAAAGGTAATCGGTTATAAAAGATTGAGAATACGCTGAGCAAGCTGTAGAGGCATGACGGGTTTACTGAGAAAATCGTTTGTACCATTGGCTATTCTGGTGGCAAAAATATCGATGTCGGTATGTACGCTGAGAAAAATTACGGGTAGCTTACACCAGTAGGGGTGAGTCCGCATCACCTTACAAATTTCGATTCCGCTAAAATGAGGCATCTCAATATCTAAAATTAGTAAGTCGGGTTTAACTGCTTGAAGCACATCCCAAAACTGACGGGGATCGTCGAGGGTAGTAATATTAAATTTCCAAGGCTCTAGTAAGGAAGGTAATATTTGCAGCAGGGCTTCATCGTCGTCTACGATCATCACCTTTTTGTCCCCAGAGGAACTTTGCCAAGTTTGCTGGCAAAAATCAATAATTTGACTGGAGTTTAACGCTTGAGTTAAGTAAAAACTGCCTCCGTGTCGCGCGACTAATAACCGATCTTCAAAGCGATCGCGATCGGCGACTACAATTACGGGAATAGCTGGTTCAAGAAATTTTAATTCTGCAACTAAAGTTAAATATTTCTTTCTCAAGGAGGCTTCAAAATCATTAAAAGCGATATTGAGTAAGATTGCTTTAGGCAACCGAGCAAGATCGTTTTGCCGCTCTTCGAGCCAAGTTTGAGCGGCTTCGGGAGCAGCCAAGATTTTGGTTTTAATGCCTCGCAGGTCAGCTTCGTGACTTAAATTGAGATCTTCACCAACAATCAGCAGTAAGGGATGATCATCCAAGATTTTGGGCTGAAAACAGGGTGCAATAAGGCGATCTCCAGTTAGTTCGGTGCTCAAGATCGTTAATTTGCTTGATAGTTCCAGCCACTGTTCTTGGGTAGGGTTGTTTTGCAATAGTTGTTCTATTTCTTTGGCACACTTGGCTGCCCGATCTAAACCAAATTGTCCTAGATTACCTGCCAAACTGTGAGCGGCAATAATAGCCGAAAGGCGATCGCTGACTTCTAAGTTCTCTGTCAGTAATGCGGCGATCGCTCGTTCTAACGATGCTAACTGATGCTGTCGTTTGGGTTGATGTTTTTCCCAGATTGCTTGTAAGAAAGCTTGGTGTTGGGCGTTTTTTGGTAGGGCGGAAGTCGGACGAGTTGGCAGAATTTTATCAGCAATTTTTCCCCCTGGAGATGATGGTTTTAAACCATATCCCTGGCCCCTGACCGTAACAATAATATCCTCTGGTAAACCAGCCGATTTTAATTTGTCGCGTAAATGCCGTATGTGGGAGCGTACGGTTGCTTCTGCGGGATACTCCATCGAAGACCACAGATTGTCAATAATACTCTCAATACTCAAGACTTCTTGAGGATGGCGCAGAAATAATTCCAACAAGCGATATTCTTTGGCTGCAAAAGAAATATCCTCCCCCTGGTAAGTAACTTGGCAGGTACGGGGGTCGAGTTGTAAATTTTCCCAACTCAAAATTGGCAAAAAATCACAGTTCAGGCGACGCAACAAAGCCCGAATACGGGCGGACAGTTCCTCAACATCGAAAGGCTTACAAATATAATCATCCGCTCCCGCATCTAAACCTTTAATTTTATTTTGACTTCCGTGACGAGAGGTCAACATGATAATCGGTGTGGAAATTCCTTGACGACGCAAACACTGACACAAAGTAATTCCATCTAACTGCGGCAATGACCAATCCAAAATTATCAGATCGTAGTTGTAGGTAGAACCATACATCCAACCCTGTTGACCATCACGAGCCACATCGACAGCATAATTAAGCTCTGCCAAAGCTGTAGCTAGCAAATCGACTAAGGTTTCGTCATCGTCAACTAAAAGGATTCTCATTATTTCAAGTAATAATTAATTAAAAAATGTTCCAATCAAGTATTTTGGCAATCTGACTGGCGAGGGTCATGGAATTAAACGGTTTAGTAATAACATCAACTACTCCCAAACTTTGAAATTGATTTTTTTCTTCTGTTTGGGCTTTAGCAGTCAAAAAAATCACGGGAATAGCACTGGTTTTGGTATTGGTTTTGAGTTGGGATAAAGTATCAATACCATCCATATCGGGCATCATCACATCTAGTAAAATAACGTCAGGCTGTTGATTTTCTGCTAGGTTAATTCCCTCCCATCCAGAGGAGGCGATCGCTACTTGCCAACCAGCTTCAATTTCAATTCCTACCTTTACTACCTCTTGAATTGTTTCCTCGTCATCGATTAGTAAAATGCATTTTTCTTTCATGGCATTTGCGCTCTAAAACAATTAAAAAATATCTAAAAAATCTATTACTCCTCGCTTTTTCTAAGTTCGGGCAAGGTGAAATAAAAAGTGCTGCCTGCATCTAAACGGCTTTCCGCCCAAATTTGACCACCGTGTCCTTCGACAATTTGACGGCAAATCGCTAAACCCAAACCCGTACCGCCTTTTTTACGGGAGTTGGAAGAATCTACCTGTTGAAACCGCTCGAAGATGGTTTCTAAACGGTCTTGGGGAATACCTTGTCCGCGATCGCGCACGGCAAAGGTAACGTAAGAGCTTGTCTGTTTTGACCCAGAGGAGATTATGAATGCTGATAAGTCAACTCGGCTATTGACAGGCGAAAATTTAATCGCATTACTAACAAGATTGGTTAAAGTTTGAACGATATAGTCTCTATCTGCCCAGACGCACAAGTTAGTAGGCTGGAATAAAAGTTCGATTGACTGTTCTTGAGCTAAGGTTTTCATCGCCTGAACGGTTTCTCCCATCAAGTCTTGAGCTTGACAGGCTTGCTTGTTCATTGTGATTTTGCCCGACTGAATTCTTTGTAAGTCAAGGACGTTATTGACCAGATGTACTAGTCTCTCGGTTTGTTCGTCGGCAATTTTTAGCATTCGCTGTCCCTGGTTTGAAAGACTGCCCAATTTTCCCGTGGCTAAAATCTTGAGAGAACTATGAATTGAAGTCAGGGGGGTACGCAGTTCGTGGCTGACTACGGAAATAAACTCGTCTTTCATACGTTCGATCGCCTTGCGATCGCTAATATCACTAGTCAGAGCAAAAAAACCGCGAACTGTTGATTCTGTTTGCATGTGGGGAATGTAGGTAACGCTCAGGGAGTGAACGCTGCCATCTTGCAAGAGCAAGTCTCGTTCGTAAGTAACGGTTTCGCCTGTTAGTGCTGTCTCCACATAGGCTTGAATCTGCTGATATTCTGATTCTCCGTGAACTTGTAATAGATGACAGTCATTAATTGCTTTTGGTGATAATCCCAGCCAGGTCTGATAAGCTTGATTGTTAAAGCGATAGTGTTGGCGAGCATCTACATAAGCAATTAAAACGGGCAAACCATTGGCAATCAAACGTAGTTGTTCTTCACTATGACGCAGTGCCGACTCGGCTTTGGCACGTTCCTTAATTTCTGCTCTCAATTTGATGGTGCGTTCGGCAACTACTCCTTCGAGGTTTTCTAATAATTCTGCTTGAGCGAGAGCAATGCCAATTTGGTCTGCTAACTGCTGCATCAATTCTTGCTCGAACCCCGTCCACTGACGCGGCGCTTGACATTGATGGGCAATTAATAAACCCCACAGACTTTCACCTTGATTTTTTGTTTGAGAGCTAATATTTTGCAAAATTGGGACAATTAGTTTGGCTTTAACCTGCCATTCGTCCATAAATTCCACCAGACATTCTGCTACTCCTGCTTCGGGAGCGCGAACATCGGCGATCGCCTTGACTCTTCCTCGAGCATACAGTTGACGATATTCTTCGGGAAATACTTCTTCAGGAAATTTTACCCCCAAAATTGGCTTAAAATTTGACAAGACGGCTTCTCTAATGGGCATTCCCGTACCATCATCAAACACCTGATAAATCAAGACTCGATCAGCTTGTAAGATTCTTTGCACTTCCGCGACTGCCGTTTGCAAAATTTCTTGAAGCTGGAGAGATTGGCGAATTTTAAGGGTAACTTCAGCAAATAGTTCTACCCGTTGATAATAAAGATCCAGTTCTGCTGCTGTTTGACGCTGATAGTCTGTAATGTCGCGAAGCATCAGCAAATTGCGATCGGGCAGTATATTTTTTATCTGGCTGTATTCAACCTTCTTGATTTCCCCTTGCTTTGGCTTAATTTTAATTTCCGCTCGTTCTCGAATGTGTTGCCAATTTAAGGGAGACAAGAGAAATTTTAGAACCGATCTACCAACTAGTTTGGCTCTCGTCGTACCAAATAAACTGCAAGCTGCAGGATTGACTTCCACGATGCAATCCTGACTATCGAGAATGGCGATCGCTTCTGGAGAATGTTTAAATGTCGCTTGTAATAACGATTTCCTGGTTGGAGATTTATTTACTCCCGCCATGATGATTTTAATTTTTTTTTATCTTTCTAAATCCAGATTAACTTGGCTTAAGTATTATTAATATATTGCGTTACCAAAGTTAATTTAATTATTGTGTGTTTGTATCTTTATATTTTTTAATTATTAACACCGAGTAATGACTAATGACCGATGCTAATGACAGTCAAATAACATTTGTTTGATGTAGTTATCTGTCCAAGTTTTACCCAAAGCAAGTTCCAAAACTCGTCGAGTTTTATCGTTTTGCTGTTGTTGTTGGCAATAATAACGCTGTCCTTCCCTAATTTCTGCTTTTTTCGCCGTAGAAATTACAGGAAAAGTGGTGGTTGCTAGTTGACAGTGAATAGTTAAAAATTGCTCGACGCGATCGAGAAATAACTTTTCTTCAATGCGATCTACGGGACGAACAAACAAACAAAATTCCGAAAAAATATTACCCCACGGTGGCAATTCACGGGGTTGAGCGAAATTTATGGTAGGTAAACTAGCTAAAACTTGTTGGTATTTTGCACTCAGCAATCCTTGCTGATTTACGGGGGACAGATCGACAATTGCCGCCCCAATACCCGCAGGGCTGCCTACCAAATCAACCCCAAAGATCGGCAAATCATAATCGGGGTAGGGGAACATCACACAATGAAGAATATCCAAGCGATCGCCTACCTGGGCTAATTCTAGGTGAAGTTTGCGGAACTGAGGTGTTTGATAACAGTGATTTTCAATAATTAGCTTTTCTGCCGCTAAATTGCCTTCAACATAACCTAAATTTTGGGGTATTTGATAAGTAGATAAATTTAAGAGTTTTTTCCAGTTTGTTTCAATTACATTAGCTAATTGCCGAATTAATAGATGCTGCCTTTCTCTTAGATCAGATTGTAAAGTTGCAACCATGATATTGTAAATTATTAGATTGTTACGTATAGTCTGTTTGTTTCTTAATTATTAACTATTAGGCAATAGGTAAGTTATTATCTTAAGTTTTCTAGATTTGATTACCTATTACCAAATTTCTATTCTTCTTCAGAATCAGAGTTGACTACTTCAATAGTAGAATCAGACTGCTGAAAACTCTCAAGGGGATAAATATTTACAATTGTTCCACCCATTTTGCCAATCCTTTGCATCTCTGCGTTCATGCGATCGTAAGGAACTTGTACAAAAACGCTGCTACTACTGCGAAATTGATAATTATTGCTATCGTTAGTTTCGCTTTGTTTTAATCCACTTACTTCATAAACAAAGACTCTATTTTTAGCTGGTGAACCAGAATTACCTGATAGTAAAGAACTTCCTAACATGATTTCATTTCTCCACAATTTAATTTGCCAATTAATAATTGAAATCGACAATATAGCTATTCTCAAAGTCATGAGGTACACCCAATGAACAATGAACTATCAGCTATCAACAATTAACCGAGATTTATCTGTACCTCACCAGAATGAGAAACGCTATAATATCCTTCATACCTATTACTTTTGCTTCTTACAGAAACCTTTAAGCTAAAGTTATGCTGGCTACCTTACCACCCATTTTGTTGATTCTTTGCAAAGTAGGAGTTAGTTGTTCGTAGGTTACTAAAAGAGCGCGACTGGCACGACGAACTTTGGGATAGCCAGCCAAGCTCATTCCTGCAATTTCTATCCGATAGATACGATCTTGTTGATTAGAATTTCTAAAAGCACGTTCGGGAGTAACACCACGGCTGGAATCTAGATAAGCCCAACCAGAAGTCCCACCAGAGGGAGCAACCACCGCCGAAGCAGTGTTAGCAGCCAATTCTTTAGCCAGACGGGAAGGTTTTCCTGCTATCTGAGAGCGATCGCTATTGGCAAAACCACGATACATTTGGAACATACGGGTAAAGCCAACAGTTTTTTGTCCTGGTTGAGTAGCAAATCCCCGATAGTAGGGAACGACATAGTCGCCAAAATTGGCTTCATATTCCGCCGAATCAATGTAATCATCGATATCAGCTTCATAACCTTTATTCTGATAGAGATCGAGGTGATATATGACTTCAGACTCGTCATAGGGTGCTCGCCCTAGCAAATGCTTGAGGTTTAACTCGATCACTCTAGTTTGAAAATTGTCGTACAAAAATTTGATCTTATAGAGTTCCGATTTAGCTACCGCCCGCACAAAATCGCGCACCGTAATCGAACCATTACACAATAAAGATTCGGTCGCGGTCAAACGCTCAGACTGCATGATATAGTCGTTGCCCAAAACCTGCCGATACACGGCATTGATTATGGCTTTGGCATCATCTTGAGTCCAATTGGGACGTAATTCTAGGGGTTGGCGATCGCTATAAGCAGAAACCCCCAACCGTGAGGCTGCTGTTGTAATTGCCACTTATTTATTTCTCCTGAATATTTATAATTGAAAATTGAGTTAGGCGTTAGTGATGCTAAGAACTCGGCTACCTTGCTTGTTGAGCTTTTGTAGGGTTGCCGAAAGTCTTTCGTAAGGAACGACATATTCCTGCATACTGCGACGTACTTGAGGAGCGCGACCCACAGTACCTTTGGTGACTCGCAATCGATACAAACCTCCTCGTTCGGTGGTGGTCGTACCAGATAGAGAGCCATTTCCCCCTGGGCTACGCACGGGGGTTGCCATATTGCGGGCTAGGTCGTAGGTCAAGCGGGGATTACCTGTATTACCTTGAGCGCGATCGCTATTGGCATAGCCTTGGTATAGTTGAAACATTCTGGTAAAACCAACGGTTTTTTGTCCTTTTTGAGTGGAAAAACCACGATAGTAAGGAACTATATTGTCGCCAAAGTTCTGCACGTACTCATCAGAATCGATATAAGAATCTATGTCTGCTTCAAAGCCTTGATTTTGATAGCGATCGAGATGCTCGATAATCTCTGATTCGTCATAAGGTGCGCGACCGAGCAAATGTTTGAAGTTTAATTCAATAGTGCGGGGATGATAGTTTTGATAAAAGAATTTTGCTTTGTATAGTTCGGACTTAGCTACTGCACGAACAAATTCACGGACAGGAATCGAACCGTCAGTTAATAAAGATTCAGCACTAGTAAGACGTTCCGCTTTCATTAAATGGTCGTTGCCTAAAACTTGTCGATAGACTGCGGCGATCGCCATTGCCGCGTCTTCTTTACGACCGTTATGGCGTAGCTCTACTATGTTCGCATTGTTAAAAGCAGAGATTCCCAGGCGAGATGCTGCTGTGATTGCCACTGATTGTACTCCTAAAATTTTATCTTTGCTTGATTAAAAAATTGCCTGGAATTACGGTTAACCATCAAACAAAAAGTTCAGCTTGATAGTTATCGGCAATTCCAAGCGTCAGAAAGATCTAGCTCAGAGCGTTGATCGCATATTCGATGTAAGAGTTAGCTTCAACCGCAGGATCGCCACTCAAACCATGATTGGCTTTGATATATTTAAGAGCCTCAACGTACCAGCTAGGAGATAGTTCAAAAGTAGCGTTTATTTCTGCTACACCAGCAATGAGGTAATCATCCATCGGACCAGTACCGCCAGCGACAAGACAGTAGGTGATCATCCTAAGATAGTAACCGATGTCGCGAGCGCATTTAGCTTTTCCTTCGGGAGTAGAAGCGTAGTTGGGTCCCTGCATTTGGGTAGTGTAAGGAAATTTGCTATATACAGCCTGGGCTGCACCATTAACTAGGCTTTCTGATTGTCTGGTGAGACCTTGAGCCGCTTCTAAACTTGCTTGTGCCTGACGGAAACGACCAAATGCAGTTTGAATTTCACTACTGCTTAAAAAACGACCTTGAGAGTCAGCAGCAGAGATTGCTTCGGTGATCGGAGTTTTCATAAATAAAATACCTCTTAGATTAAATTTTTACTGTGTTTAACAAAAGCTAAAAGTTGTTTGGGTAAAACAGAATCAAAATCGATTAACCAACCGCAGCCGCAGCGCGATCGAAATAGCTGGATAATTCAGCCATCAAAGAACTGCAATCTCCTTGAGTTACGCCATTTTTATCGTTAGCAATCGAAATAGCCGCAGCTTTCATTTTGCTGACCGCTTCAGCAACAGAGCCACCAGGAACTCCCAAAGCAACATAGGTTTCACGTAAGCCGTTCAAACAACGATCTTCCAAAACACTGCCATCGCCAGCAAAAATAGCGTAGGTAACATAGCGCAGAATAATTTCCATATCCCTGAGACAGGCAGCCATACGGCGGTTAGTGTAGGCATTTCCCCCAGGGGCAATTAATTGGGGCTGTTCGGCAAACAAAACGCGAGCAGCATTAGCAACAATCGCAGCAGAACTGCCAGTAATGCGGTTTACAACATCCATGCGTTTGTTGCTTTCTGCAACCATATTTTTGAGGGCATCAAATTGTCCTTGATTGAGATAGTCTCCTCTAGCATCAGCTTGAGTAATAACCCTTGTAAATGCATCAAACATCAATATTTCTCCTGGATATTTATTTTCACCAAAATTATTAAGAAAACTGATTCCTAACTTGTTTTAAATCCCTGCAAAATAAAATTCTCAGCTCAATGCTTTATGAACTTTTTAACTCGCACAAGGTTTTAAGTTAGGAGATTCAGTGGCTTTTGGATAATGCCTATTCAACCAAAGCCTTTGTGCAATCTTTGTGCAATTAACCCTGGAGCAGGAAAACATTTATTGCTTTTTGTAACCAAATGTTAAGAAGATGGAAAACAAAATTAGAGAGGGGTTTGAAAGGCTAGATAAATAAATATGGTCTCTTAATTTTGCAAAAGGTAAGACTACAAAAAATTGGCTTAGTTTACCAATCAATTTTCCCACAGCCGAAATAAATCTGTTATAATGCTAAATCGATAAGATCGGGAGAGGTGGCTGAGCGGTTGAAAGCGGCTCCCTGCTAAGGAGTTATGGGGTGTAAACTTCATCGGGGGTTCGAATCCCCCCCTCTCCGTGGGAAAAAGAATAAGCTAAGCTTAAGAAAACATTTTCTTAAACTAGTTTTGCGGATAATACTCGATATTTTTAGTACAATTCCAATCTATTAAGCCTAAAGATAAGATTGAGTTGGAATTGCACAGATGAAACATTTTAATATAGCTAATCCTAATGCTTTAAAAGCAATTGTGACCTTAGCATGCTTGAGCAGCGGAATGATTCTTTCTTCATGCCAGGGAGGAGACTCAACAGGTGCAGGAGGTCAGAACAATAGTAGTTCGGGAGGCGATGGCTTGAGATTGGGAACATTGGCACCAACTACAGGAGATTTATCTTCTATCGGACAAAATTGGCCTGCGGCGGTTCAATTAGCAGTAGATACCATCAACGCCTGTGGTGGGGTAAATGAAGCTCAGGTGAGTCTTGCTGTGGAAGATAGTCAGACTGAACCTAGTGCGGGCAGTAGTGCTATGACCAAGCTAGCGGAAGTAGATAAAGTTGCAGGAGTGGTTGGCGCTTTTGCCAGTAGTGTTTCTGGAGCTGCAGTCGATGTAGCAGTGAGAAACAAAGTAATGATGGTGTCTCCTGGAAGCACCAGCCCCGTATTTACAGAGAGGGCACAAAACGATGAGTTCGATGGCTTTTGGGCGCGTACTGCTCCGCCAGATACCTATCAGTCTCAGGCTTTAGCGGCGCTGGCGCAAAAACAAGGATTCAAAAATGTTTCTACTGTTGCTATTAACAACGATTATGGAGTCGGATTCGAACAGCAATTTGTCAAGGCGTTCAAGAACACTGGAGGCAATATTGTCGGTAAGCCAACTCGTCACGACCCGAAAGCAGCCACTTTAGACAGTGAGGCAAAGCAAGCTTTTGGCGGAAAACCCGATGCTGTGGCTGCTGTTTTGTATGCTGAGACTGGCAGCGTACTGTTAAAATCTGCTTTCGAGCAAGGTTTGACTGATGGCATAACAGTACTACTAACAGACGGAGTTTATTCGGATGATTTTGTACGCCAAGTAGGAAAAACTGCTGATGGGAAGTCGATTATTGCTGGAGCTTTGGGAACAGTACCAGGGGCAAATGGTGCAGCTTTAGCAGACTTTACTACTTTGTGGAATGAAAAAGTAGGCAAAGAATTGACAGCATACGTTCCTCACAATTGGGACGCAGCGGTTTTGATGATGCTAGCCGCAGAAGCAAGCGATGCCAATACAGGAGAAGGTATCAAAAGCGAAATCTTAAATGTGGCAAATGCTCCTGGAACAGAAGTTACCGATCCCTGCCAAGCTTTAGAATTAATTCGCAACGGGGAAGATATAAACTTTCAAGGGGCAAGCGGTAACGTTGATATAGATGAAAACGGCGACGTTGTTGGCAGTTATGATGTGTGGCAAGTTGGAGAAGATGGAACGCTTACTGTAATTGATAAGGTAGATCCTGTCATAGCCAACTAATCAGATCGGCAAATTTTTGGCATCATAAAAGCTAAAGATTTGCATTGTTGCAAACTAACCCCAAATCGCACTAAGCTAAATATAGATAGGGACTAAAGATGTAGATACCATCGCGTTTTATGTCTTTTCAGTGAACCTGACAATCTCAATCCAAAATCGTTACTCTTTTAAGTAATTGCCAACGCGATCAGCCTTGAAAAAGGTCAAGTTTTTTTCGAGGATGACTCCTTAAATCGAGTCTCTATCGCGACCAGCATTGTAGAAAACTAACACCATAAATTATGATACTAAAACAAGTTATTGCCCAGGTCAAAAATTTGTTCCCTGCACCCGAAGTTCACGCTCATTGCGATGGTCCTTGTGGTGTATACGATCCAGCTTCAGCTCGTATTACTGCAGAAGCTGTTGTGTCTATGACTAAAAAAATTCAAGATATTGAGGCTCCTTCTTCCGACGATAAGGCAGCCATGATTGCATATCAAAATACTCTTTCTCGCTATATTGCAATCAAAGAAGAACAAGCGCAAAAAACAAAAGAAGACTTGTTGATCCTCTGGACGGATTATTTTAAGCCCGTACACTTGGAGAAATATCCAGATCTGCACGATACTTTTTGGAAAGCGGCAAAACTTTGTTCTGCTTGTAAAGTGGAAGTTAGTACCCAGCATGCCAACGAATTAATGGATGCGGTACAAAAAATTCACGATATATTCTGGGCGACCAAAGGTCGTGATGTTAGTTTTGTGAAAGCAAGCTAAAAATACAAGCTAAAAATAGCTTTCCATATTTTCCAGTGAGTTGGCTTCAGCCAGCTCATTTTTTTGTCTATTTTTCCTGTGTTTGCTTGCTAGTGTCTTTTCGGCAGAAAACTTTACAACAGTTCACGATTAGAAGTTTTTTTCCCAATTGATTTTAACCAGTGCCAAAATGGAAAAAGGTTAAAGTTTCATAATGGTTTAATAGCTGAAGCTTTATTAGATACTAAAGTTGAAACTTAGGGCTAAAGTTTGGCTGCGGATTTTCTTACTATTAATAATTGGAAATTCAGACGCGGTCGAACGTATTTTTGGTGTGAAAGAGGGCTGGCTACAATGCTTTATTTATGGGGAAAAAGAACTCAGATTATCCCTATTTTGGGTTTATGCTGCTTGTTTTTATACGGCACAAAAGTAGAGGCAAGTGATAATTTCAGTGACACCGACACAGAGGCTAAAGATAGTAAAAGTATATTAGATAGAGACTTGAGCCATGATAGACTCAGCGACATAGCAAGGGCTAAAAAAAATGGGAGTCGCGGTCTATCGACAATCCCAAATAATGCTAGTTTTTTTATCTCTCAGGTGAATAGTATCGAGCAGCTAGAAGATGTCAAGCCGACAGATTGGTCCTATGAAGCCTTGCGTAGTCTAATAGATCGCTATGGTTGCGTTAACGGATTTCCCGATCGCAATTATCGCGGAACAGAGAACCTTTCCCGTGCCGAATTTGCCGCAGGACTAAACAGTTGTTTGAATAAAATTGAAGCTATTCTAGCTAATTCCGATCGCATGCCTCAAGAAGATGTAGATACTATACTGCGCTTGATGCAGGAGTTTCAATCAGATTTAGCAATATTGCAGGGAAGAACTGATGGTTCACAAGCAAGGATAGAAGACTTGGAAGCAATTCAATTTTCTACAACCACAAAGCTGCAAGGAGAAGCAGTTTTGGGACTGGGAGATGTTTTGTCTGGTGACGATGAGACGAGTAATATTTTTGGTAGCAGATTGAGGCTAGATTTTAGAACGAGCTTTGGCGGTAACGATCTTTTGCTTACAAGGCTTTCTCGCAACGACTTTTTGGGTTTTGCCGAGGAAATAGATACTGTCCAAGGGAATTTATCTTTTGCAGATTCAGAACCAGAAGACTTTGAGGTTGAGGAGTTGAGCTACAGTTTTGGCGTAATCGACAGCCTCGATCTAATTGTAGGTGCAACGGGAGTTGATGCCGATGACATTGCCAGTACCATTAACGTTCTGGATGGAGATGGTGGTTCGGGTTCTATTTCTACTTTTGGTACTCGTAATCCTATTTACAATCCTCCTGGTGATGCGGGTCTGGGAGTCGTCCATCGTCCTGTAGATCGGGTCGAAATTAGTGCGGGTTACTTAGCTTCTCCTGCTGAACAACCTAATTCTGGTAGCGGTTTGTTTAACGGTCCTTATAGCGCTTTAGGACAAATCAAAATCTCACCATTTGATAGCTTGAGTCTGGCTGCTACTTATGTTCACAGCTACAATCAAAGCGACAGTGAAACGGGAACTAACAATGCCAATTTACGATCGCAAACAGCAGCAACGTTAGGGGAAGAAGTACCCACAGTGAGTAACTCTTATGGTTTAGAGCTTTCTTGGGCAATTAGCGATCGCATTGTTATTGGCGGTTGGGGCGGTTTGAGCAAAGTAAGCAATCTTTCTACCCTAAATCAGCAGTTAGATCGAGGAACTCAAGATATCTGGAATTGGGCGGCTACCTTGGCTTTTCCAGACTTGGGTAGAGAAGGCAGCATGGCAGGAATTGTGGTGGGTAGCGAGCCAACAGTAACTAATTCTACGATTGATAATCTAGCCGCAGACCGTGATCGCTCTTTGCATTTAGAAGCTTTTTATCAGTATCAGATTAGCGACAATATTGCAGTTACTCCTGGCGTAATTTGGATTACCGAACCCGACAGTAATATTCAAAACTCCGAAGACTTAGTGATCGGAACAGTGAGAACAACCTTTAGTTTTTAATCTGTTTTTTAGAAGTTGATAAATTAGCCTACTACTGAAATACCTTCAACGATTAGAGAAGGCGTAAAACAAGAACCATTCCAAGTGCGATCGTTACCCAAAGCAATTACCTGTTTTAATACCTGATAAACATTACCAGAAATTGCCGTATCTTTGATGCGACCCGTTATTCTGCCATTATCAACTCGATAACCAAGATCGACATTCACAGAAAAGTCCCCGCTAATATCTGCACCGCCACCTAATATTTGGTCGACGATAATGCCGTTATCTAGCTGGCTGACTAGCTCGGAAAAATTGAGGGCTCCAGAATTAACAATTAAATTAACCAAAGAAGGATTGGGATAAGTATCTAAACTAGGGCGAAAACCGTTGCCCGTCGGTTCGATTTTTAAGTCTTTGGCAGTATGGCGATCGCAGTAAAATTGACTCAAGACTCCCCTGTCGATCAGATTCAAAGTCTTGGTCGCCATTCCCTCATCATCAAAAGGACAATCATAGGGCTGTAAGTCTGGCTGTTGAGCTATGCTAAGGAGATTTGAAACTACAGACTGCCGAGTAAGATTGCTCCAAGGAGACGATTTTTCTTTTACTCTTTTACCGTTTAATGCCGATGAAACCGTACTCCACAATAAAGTTGCAGCATTGGGAGTCAGCAAGACGGGTACTTGTCCTAGAGGAGGCACAATATTGCGTTCTGCCCAACACAAACGCTGAATAATTCGCTCGACAATCGGATTATAATCTAGTTCATTTCTGGTATGCTCCCCATCATAAATACCGAGAAAATCTTCTCCTCGTACCAATTCGACTCCTAGATAACAACTCAAAGCCGATTCACTATACTGACAAGACAAGCCATGAGAATTAATTAAAGTAGTAATATTTTGTTCTGATTCTAACTCCGCAGAACAAATTAGTTCGGGATATTCAGCTCTTAGTTTGGCGATCGCTTTTCTGCCTAAGGCGATTAATTCTGCTACCGAAGCTGTTGCACCACCCAAATCAACTTTACTAGTTCGCGGAGGTGTAAGGTCGATAGTTTCAGGTTCGTTTAGCTTGGCTAGAGCGATCGCTTTACTAACCAACAACTCTGGGTCGATTTTGCCATAGGCTACCGCTAATCCTGGACGGTCATCTTGCCACAATCTTAATGCTGTACCGACTGACTGGGAACTCTCTAACTGTTTGAGGCGATTTCCTGCAAAAAATACTGGCTGAGACTGAGATGTTACCTGATAAACTTCTGCATGACTCGCTCCTTGTTTAGTTGCTAGGGCGAGGAGTGACTCTAATTCTTGGTTCATCAATTTTGCTCGGTATCAGTAACTTTATATTTGGATCTTGAGTTTAGCAATCTAGTTGAATTTATTTAAATTTGAATCTAATTCTCGCTCTCAGACGTACCAATTAGATAAAGAGCAAGTTGAAGACAATATCGAGGCAAAGAAATATATGATGCGTCTGGAGTTAGATGCGAAAAATAAAATCTTAGGAGAGCGATACTATCTACATCACCTCATCTCTCAAAGTAGCCATAGCAAGCTATTTTTGGCTACAGATTTAATGATTAATGATCGCAAATGCGCGATTAAGCAACTATATCCCAACTACTATCCAATAGAAATCAGATCTGAAGTTGAATCTGCGTTTGTACGCGAAGCAAAAATATTAAAGCACCTTGCTCCAAAACACCATCAAATTTGCCAATTTTACAGTTACTTTTTCGATGCGGGCAATCAGTACATCGTCCAAGAATGGATTGAGGGTACTACCTTAGCAACTAGACTGAACCGAGAAAGCAAATTATCAGAGTCTGAAATCAAAACAATCTTATTGGATGTATTGCGGGCTTTGAAGTATATTCACGGTCGCGGAATCGTGCATAACGACATCAAACCGAGCAATATTATCTTGCGCTTATCGGACAACCTACCCGTACTAGTTGATTTTGGAGCTGCTAGAAAGATTGATACCTACAGCGGAAAAAATGTTTTGGGTACTCCTGGATACATGTCTTGGGAGCAGGCAATGGGTAAAACTGCTATTAATAATGATTTATATAGCTTGGGCATAACTACAATTTCTCTGCTAACAGGAGAATCACCCCAATCAGCTAATTTTAATTCGGGGTCAGAAAATCTCTGGCATCAGGCAAAGAAAGCTTTTGATTCGAGATTGGTGGAGGCAATCGATCGCGCAGTCGCACCTGCTGGAGAACAGCGATTTACTTCAACAGCAGCAATGCTAGAAATGCTAGAACCTTCGGAAAAAAAGGCAATTTCTCTTCCTCAGACATCCACTCCTGTCTCGCCTAAATCAAAACTATTTAAAACCAATTTAGTTTTTTGGATTATATTGGCGATCTCCAGTATCGGGCTGGGCTTGAGACTGCTAGATCTTCAATTAGACACCAAGCCGCCAACAGCCACTATAGACTTCAGCAAAAATGATTATTGGCAGGATTTACTGACTAGAGATCGACCTACCTTACCAGTAATGGAGAGAACTGAGAATATTCAACAACATAATATCTGGCGCAACATCATTTTTGCTCCTGGGACTGCAAAAAATAAGATTTTGCAGACTTTGGGAGAACCTTTATGGCGTAAGCCTGGTTTTTGGGCGAATAGTACTGCTTGGTTTTATGAAAATATTGTTGCCCAAGGATTCGACATTGGCTATATTTTCGACCGCCAGACTAGTCAATTACGTCAAGCAGAATTAGCCGTTCCTCCCACAACCGAGCTCAGTATTATTCAATCTGCCATGAACTCATTCTTAGTCGAAGAGCAGTCCACAAGGGATATCGAACAGGGCTTGCAGTCGGTGTACCTGCGACAGCAATCAAGCTATAGTTTTACAGTTGGCAACTTGAAAGGAGTAGTGCAGCGTAACGATTTTGACCGCATCTACCTAGCGGTTTGGGAAGCCGATTTTCACTAGCTGGCAAAATTTTCTTTGACTGTTTGAATCCAATTGAGATTTTTAAACGTACTAACTACAGATACTAGACAAAGATACTTTGGCGATCAAATCATCATAATCCCACAATTAGCAGCAGGTTTTAGTCTGCAACCAAATGCGAATGCTTCAGCCCTATCCTGGTATGGGGCTAGCTTCGCTATGAAAACACGATATGAGAATACTTTTACATGAAATTAAAATTAGACTATGTCAGACATATATCTTGCCGATTTAATTTTTCAGACTTGCAGCCTCAATTTTTTCGATGATTTTAAGACGATAATTGCCAAGTCTCGACATTCATCGACCTCTAAAAAATTCAGTATTTGCTAGCAAAATAGTGATATGCCAGGAAATACCTATAAGATAATGACATATCTTATCTTCATATTATGTCTTCCGAACAACCCAGCCATATTTCCCAGGCTGAGAGTCAAAAACATATTGATGCTGATTTATTCTGGCAACTACAAAATGGGCAGACTGAAGTATTAGCCACCATATATGATCGCTATGCTGGTCTAGTTTACGCTATTTCTCTAAAGTTGCTAGATGATCCTGCCGAAGCGGAAGATTTAACCCAAGATATTTTTCTTTCCCTAACGGGAAACTGTTCCTACGATCCGACAAGAGGAACGCTTCGTACCTATCTAGCTATTTTAACTAGATCCCGTGCTCTAGACAGACTTAGAACTAGTACTAGACGGCAGCAAAAGTTAAGAGATCGCGGTTCAGACGATAGCGATCGGACTTCCTCCGAAACTCCAGAAAGAGAAATTATCCAATCAGAGCGATCGCACATAGTTCAATCCGCTTTAGAGCAGCTATCTTCCAAAGAACAAGAAGTGCTAGAAATGGCTTACTATCGCGGTTTTAGCCAGTCTGAGATTGCCCAACAGCTAGATATTGCCTTGGGAACGGTTAAGTCTAGATCTCGACGTGGTTTGCTCAAACTACGTCAAGCTTTGCAAGATTTGAGGCGAGATACTTAAAGTTATGTCTAACTTACCAACAGAATGCCAACAGTTACTAATCTCGGGCTATGTTTTAGGCAATTTAAGTACGGCTGAAGCTTTGCTTTTTAATGAGATGTTAAAAGAAAATCCCGAGCTTGTAGACCAGATCGAAGTGATGCAAACGGCTTTTGATGAAGCCTATACTCCAGTTGAAATTGCCCCTCCTCCTCAACTTCGCGATCGCATTTTGACTGCTGTTCGAGCTCAAACGACTGATATTCGAGGGGCTAGTAATTCTTTAGCAGAGACAGATGAAGTTCCCTCTCGATTATCTCGGATTAGAGTTATTGTTGCGGCTTTGCTGGGCATAATTGCCATATCGAGCATTACTAATTATCGTTTATGGCAGATAGTTCGAGTTGCCAATGAAAAAAGCGAAACGGGAAATATTGCTGGCGATCGCCAATTTTATCTACTGGGTAGTGAAGATTTAAGCCAGGAAATATCGGCGGAGTTGGCAGTCGATCCACAAGGGCGAAATGGAACGCTAAAAGCCAATAATTTGCCTGTTTTACCCTCTAACCAAGTCTACGCACTGTGGACGGTAGTCGGCAACGACGTTCCCTACACCACCGATGATAAAGGTGCAATTTTAACCGCCGTATTTCAAGTCGATGCAGCGGGCAACTTCTCCCAAGAAATTGCCGTTCCTCAACCTCATTTAGAACCGAGAACGATTAAGAAAATTGCTGTTACTGTCGAAGATATCGCCGCACCTCAAGCTCATGAAGGTTCGATCTTTATCTCTACAGGAAGTTAATCTTGCCAGGGAGCGCAAATCGATTAGCTCAATTGATGATAAATTGATTATTCTGGAAATAGAGGGTTATTTCCGCATGAATATTTTTGAGCATATAAAAATTAATAATGACATCTATACTAGAACAGCTAAAAAATTCTGTTAGCGAAGCTTTGGTTGCGGCTTTTGGAGCAGAGTTTGCCGCTAAAGATCCCTTAGTAGCACCGACTAATAATCCTAAATTCGGTGATTATCAGTCTAATGTAGCCCTGTCTTTAGCAAAACCCCTCAAACAAAATCCCAGAGCGATCGCTCAGTCAATTATTGATAATCTGCAGATTAGCAGTATGTGCGATACTCCTACCATTGCAGGGGCGGGCTTTATCAACTTTACTTTGAAGTCCGACTATATTGGCAAACTACTGCAAACAATTCAACCAGACGAAAGATTGGGAATCGAGTGCGTAGATTCATCGGACAAAGTAATCGTAGATTTTTCTAGTCCTAATATTGCCAAAGAAATGCACGTAGGACATCTACGTTCGACTATTATCGGCGATGCGATCGCTCGTATTTTGGAATTTAGAGGCTACGATGTATTGCGTCTCAATCATGTGGGTGACTGGGGTACTCAGTTTGGCATGCTGATTGCTTATTTAAGAGAGGCATATCCCGAAGCTTTGACTATGGCTGATGCTCTAGATATCGGCGATCTGGTGTCTTTATATAAACAAGCCAAAGTCCGTTTTGATGAAGACGAAGATTTTAAACAAACTGCCAGACAAGAAGTCGTCAATTTGCAGGCTGGTGCAGAAGATAGCCGTCATGCTTGGAAGCTGCTATGCGATCAATCTCGTCGAGAGTTCCAGGTAATTTACGATCTGCTCGATATCAAGCTGCAAGAAAGAGGAGAGTCTTTTTACAATCCTTTCTTAGAAGATATTGTCAGCGAACTAGATCGAACGGGGCTGCTCGAAGAAAGCGAAGGTGCGATGTGTGTTTTTCTCGATGGCTTCACCAATAAAGATGGCGATCCTCTACCTTTAATCGTCCAAAAGAGCGATGGTGGGTTTAATTATGCAACTACAGATCTTGCCGCACTAAAATATCGAGTTAAAGAAGACAAAGCGCAACGCATTATCTATGTAACCGATGCAGGACAAGCCAACCATTTTGCAGGAGTATTTCAAGTTGCCCGAAAAGCAGGAATCTTACCCATGGATGTAGAGGTAGTTCACGTACCTTTCGGTTTGGTACAGGGTAAAGATGGCAAAAGATTAAAAACTCGTTCGGGGGCAACAGTAAAATTAAAAGACTTATTAGATGAGGCTGTAGCCAGAACCAAAAATGATTTAGAAGCCAGACTAAAAGAAGAGGAGAGAACAGAAACTGTCGAGTTTATCGATCGCGTCGCTCAAATAGTAGGATTGAGTGCGGTTAAATACGCCGATCTCAGCCAGAATCGCACTTCGGACTATAAGTTTGACTACGACAAAATGCTCGATCTTAAGGGCAACACCGCACCTTACTTACTTTATGCCTATGTGCGGGTACAAGGTATTAGCCGCAAGGGAAATATCGATTTTTCTCAGCTAGATAGCAATGCCGAAATTATCTTGACTGAAAAAGAGGAATTAGCTTTAGCAAAGCACATTTTGCAGCTAGAAGACATCGTCAAAGAAGTTGAGTCAACTCTGTTGCCCAACCGTATCTGCCTGTATTTATTCGAGCTAAGTCAAAAGTTCAATCAATTTTTCGAACAGTGTAACGTTCTCAATGCTGACGAACCACAAAGAACATCTCGTTTGATCTTAGCTGACTTGACCGCACGGACGATTAAGCTAGGTTTATCTTTGTTGGGTATTGAAGTATTGGAAAGAATGTAATTTGGCTGGGATTGCTTTGTAAACCCTGCAATCAAATACTGCGATCGCTTATGAAACAAATATCTTGGCAAAATAATCAATATAGCCTGTCAGAAGTCGAAAATGCTTCTGCAGAAAAGATTGAAGATATTTTGCAAAGTGAATTTTTGAAGATTCAGTTATTCAATCAAGCCAAAGCAGATCTTCCTCTGAGTTTAATTAATATCTTGGGACAGTGTAAAACCTCTGAGTATCCAACATGCCCGAACATTCCTAACCATCATCTGGAATACTCAACGTCTAGTCCTCGCTATTTAGCCAGTACAGGTAGATATTACTGGTTAGACTTCAAGATTGTCGATGCAGAGCGTAAAGCTATCGCCATACGTATTATTTTTAATGAGGGAGATGCAGACTGTAACGATGGATTTTGGGGGGCAGTGTGGGAAACAAATACTCAGCAAGCGATCGCCAATATTGTAAGTACGGGGGATTGCGAAACCACTATAGAAGAAATACCAAATCAATTTACGAACGTATATGCTCGATACGATCTAGAAAATATACCCCGAGGCGGCTTTTGGGATATAGTATGCGCTAACGATACTCAAATGGAACAACTAATTGCCCTGGGAATTAATGTTTTTATGAGCAGAAATAATTGAGCCTGATCGATCTTATCGAGATTCTCAGAACCCAGAAATCAATGGAGTTGCCCTTCCTTTTGGGGGAGAGATAACTCTGCTGGGGAATACTCCCAGTCGAGACTCGATCGTCAAGCTGCTAACATGGCTGGAATGCGATCGCACTCAGGTCAACGAACTTTTTACTAATCTAATTGATGACACGCCCTAGTAACGGAATAAAATACAATAAACAAGAGCAAAAAATTATCGAGATTGGCATTTGGATAGCGACGATCCGATCGCCGTTGAAAAAATGTCCCAATATCCCGACCATGCATCAGCCAAAACCATTTTTTACGTCCAGGATAACGGCATCGCTATTCAAGAAAAACATCTAGAAAAAATCTAATGAAACAGAACAATCTGCAACCATTACTGATTATTGAAGATAGCGATGAAGATTTTGCTGCTTTGACTCGTATGATGAATCAGGCGAAAATTTCTAATCCTATTTATCGCTGCGAAGATGGAGAAGAAGCGCTAGATTTTTTATATCGAGAAGGGGAATACGCTGATAAATCTCTTGCACCTCGTCCCTCTCTAATTATCTTAGATCTGAATTTACCTGGTACTGATGGTAGGGAAGTTTTAGCAGAATTAAAACAGAACGAAGATTTTAAAACTATACCTGTAGTCATTTTTTCTACTTCTTCTAATCCTAAAGATATCGATGCTTGCTATCGTCATGGCATCAGCGGTTATATTACTAAGCCAATGAATATCAGCCGCTTGAATCAGCTAGTACAAACTTTTTTAGAATATTGGTTCAATGTAGTTGAATTGCCCAGTTCTTGCATAAATCCTTAACGGTGTTCTTGTAGTATTCAACAGTTAGAACAGTTAGAACAGTTAGGGCAGTTAGGGCAGTCCTAAAGGATACCGCTTCGCATATTAGAACAGTTTTGAGTAGTCGATAATTGATTTTTATCAGCCTCAAACTACTATTTTTTCATTCAACATTAAATTTTGTCCGAACTATTGAGTATTAAAATACTGTTAAAATTATCGAATTAATTTCTCCGTCAGCGATGATGGAACGGACATTGCACCCGAACATAATATTATTAAAGGGGCTTACGCAAGACAACGATAAACCTTAGCCTTTTCCCCTTCCCCAGCCTCCGCAGATTAATTTGTTTCTCATGAGTTATCAATTTGCGATCTTGATTTTCCCACAACATTGTAATTTTTCTGATTCGATCTTTAACTCTTCAATTTCTACATCTTTGCCCAGATCGATTTCTAGGCGCTCTATCAGTTCGCCAGTAAAATCTGTATTGTCGGTTATTTTTACAGGAGATAAAAGCAGAGCATGGCTGTTGGCCAAACCTATTCCTGCAGACAAAACAAGCTTTTGAAGATTACCTGAAGAGTCTTGATAAACTCCTGCAAAAGTTAACTCTCCCTCTGTTATTGATAAATTATGATTCAAAGATGGAGCGATCGCAATTTTTTGCCATTCAATGTCTGATTCTGCCAGCATCGGCTCAACGGCATTTTTTAACTGTTCTGCCACAAAAATCTGCCACAAGTCTGTCAAACCACTCTGTAGTAGAGAGGAATCAATCGAGTTGGAAAGATTATCGGCATCCAAAATCAGCTTGATTTCTACAACAATAGGTTCTAAAAGTCGCAAAGGCTTGTTTTTCAAGATTTCAGGCAAATTAACTGCAATATTGCTGCCGACAATCTCAACTACTCCCAGCTGCAAATCTTGGTAGACGACATCTTCACAGCTTAAACATACCCTGGGAATGCAACCTTGTAGAACTTGGCGATTTTTCCCGTCAATCTTTAGCTGCAAACCTCTTACTTGATCGACTTGAGACCGCAAATAAAACTTGAGAGCGGTAGAGAGTAACCTAGTAATCACATTATTAGTCTTTGATAATTTTGCTCGATAGTCTGGCGATTTCAACTGTTATATGTGTCACAGCCGTTTCTCCAATCGACTGATACTTTATCATTTTTTTGGGGAAATATATGACTAGCTAGTCAAGATATAGGAGGATTCTAATAAAATTAGAAGTTAGATTGTTGATAGGAAAATCTCTTAATGCCTGAAAGAGTACAAAAAGTTTTGTCTCAGTGGGGTATTGCCTCGCGACGCAAAGCAGAAAAAATGATTTTAGAAGGAAGGATAAAAATTAATGGAAAATTAGTCTCTCTGGGAGATAAAGTCGATTTAAATACAGACTGCCTTTCTGTGGATGGCAAAGAGGTTAAAATATCAGACCGCCCTAAATTTATTTACATTCTGCTTAATAAGCCTCCAGGGGTCGTGTCTACCTGCTCCGATCCTCAAAATCGTCCTACCGCGATCGACTTGCTGTCAGAGGAACTTCGACAAGGAACGGGGATTCATCCCGTGGGAAGATTAGATGCCGCATCTAGCGGTGCTTTGATCCTAACTAATGACGGCGATCTGACTCTAGGTTTAACCCATCCTCGCTATCACCTACCCAAAATTTATCGAGTAGAGTTAAACTGTTCTCCTAGTAAGAAAGATCTGGCAATGTGGCGCCAAGGAATCATGTTAGACGGAAGAAAAACCCTTCCCGCGAAAGTGAAATCAATCAAAGCCGATTCTTCGGGAAAAACTATTGAAATCACGCTAACTGAAGGAAGAAACCGCCAAATACGCCGCGTAGCAGCAAAGCTTGGCTATCAAGTCCAAAAGCTTCATCGCATTGCCATTGGTTCGATTACCTTGAACTCTCTAGGTCGACACAAACTTTCTCAGGGTAAATACAGATATCTCCAACCAACTGAAATCAATTTTCTGAAAAATTCTTATAAAAACGACCTTTAGACGTTGCTGCTCGACCTGGGAGCGCAGTATATGAACAATCACCATTTATCTCCAAAACAACAGCAAAAGCTAATTGAAATCGGCTCTAATTTGAGGAATATTCGACTAAGCAAATCAATTTCTTTGGATTCTGTTGCTGAGAATACTCTCATTTCCAAACGTCTGTTGGAAGCAATTGAAGCGGGAGATTTGGCAGAACTGCCAGAACCCTTTTACATTCAGGCTTTGATCTCCAAGTTTGCTAGAGAAATAGGCGCTGAAAATATTGAGTTAGCAATTACCCCGATGGCGGAAAGCGAGCTAGCTCAATCTGCAGTAGGTCTGAAAAATTCTCGCAAATACTGGTTTAATTTCCAATTGCGATCGCTTCATCTGTATTTGATATACATCCTGTTGGTCGTAATTTCGGTTAAAGGAATTACTGTGTTAGTCGAACGTCCGATTGTGATCAATGAAACTGCTCCACTAGAGAAAACTACAGAAGCAGAAGTAACCGAGGCAAAAAACCCCCCAGAAACCGTCTTGTCTCAACCTGCACCGCAGTTTGTTTCTCAATCTAGCACCCCAGAATCGGTTACTGTCGGTATCGATCTCCAAGAACGCTGCTGGCTCAAAGTTATGGTAGACGGCAAAGTAGCATTTGAAGGGACTTTACCCAAAGGCACCAAACGTAACTGGAGTGGCAAAGAGCAGGTGACTATTCGTGCGGGTAACGCAGGGGGAGTAGTGATTAGTTTTAATAACGAACAGCAAAAGGTTTTGGGCGCACCTGGTCAAGTTGAAGAAATTACTTACACGGTGAATTAAAGCGAACCTTACCTGGAATTACTAGATTGATCGCCAGGTTGAGTCAAAAAACAATTTAAAACCACTATAAATTTAAGTTTTTGTTACCTAAAATGAACAATCGGCAGAAAATCATGCGCCTAATTCTAGGTTCGTGTTTGACTTTAATTACGATTTTGACGATCAATAGCTGTCAGGTCAAAGTTGAAAATAGCACTCCATCCCCCTCACTTTCAGGCAACAGCGTTCGCATTGGTATTTCTTCAGAAAATCTGATTTTAGAACCGAGTATCAAATCTCTCGCGCAAAAAGCTACCAAAAAGCCTATCGAAATAGTGGCAAAAGGTTCGGTGTCTCTTACCGAACTGGCTTGTAAAGGGGAATTAGATGCTATAGCGATCGCCGACGAAATGTGGCCTAACATTAAGTGCCCTGATGCCCCATGGACGGACACCTCAGACTCTTTGTACCAAACTCGCATTCAGTTTGCTTTGCCCACCAAAATGGCGCGAGAGCTTGGCTGGAATAACAGAACTGTTACTCGCCAAGAAATATTAACCGCCCTCAATTCGGGTCGATTAAACCTCGCTACAACTATTCCTACCTATAGCAACAGCGGTTATAACACCTTGCTGTGGCTGACGAGAGAAACCATTAATTCGAATCTCGCTCCCGAACAAATAACTCCCCAGGCTCTAGAACCGCTTCAACCAATTTACAAAAATTTGGCTCAAAAAAGCGAAAGTACCTCTTATCTGGCAGAAAAACTCGCCCAAGATTGGCAACCCAATACTTTAGCCGCCCTATATCGCTTTCTTTACGCCCCCGACGGCACTGCCATTTACCATAAAGGCGAAAAACTGCCTCTTGCCGAACCCGTTACTTTAATCGAGGTCACTCCTGCTATCCCCGTTACGCCGACTTGGTTTGTTGCCACCCAGGATGAAAACCTCAAACAACAGTTGGTGGAACAAGTATTCGAGCAGCTAGAAACTAAAAGCGCCGCTGCTTTTGAGCGGCTGCGACAGCTAAATCCCCCCTTGGATTCAACCATCGCGAGAGAGAATACACCGATTGTACCAGTTCATCAAAAACTGCTGGACAGCTTTCATCCATCCGTTCGTCAAAAACGCTGGATTGTCGGCATTATCGATGCCTCTGGTTCGATGAAGGGAGACGGCTACAATCAGCTGCTAGCTGCTTTCGAGCAACTGCTTATACCTGAGAATGCTCGGACTCACTTCCTTTATTCTCCTGAGGATCGTTTTGATTTGGTTGTTTATCAAGGTAAAACCGCATATTCGGTTACACATGACCGAGAAATGGACAAAGAAGCCATCAGAAGTAATCTGTGGCAATCTTTGCGAACTAAAGTCAGACCAAAGGGCGGTACTCCTGTAGATCAAGGTTTACTTACAGGATTCCAAACAGCCTTGAATATTCCCCCAGATTACAAAACCGAAATTTTCCTATTTACCGATGGTCAGTTTAGCGATCCGATTACTCCAGAATTATTAAGCCTCTATCAAAAACTTCAAGATCAGGATGCAGAATTAACGATCGTCGGTGCTGGTGGAGTTGACTCAAATCAGCTTAGAGCTTTGGCGGGTAAGTTAGACGCTAGAGCCATCATTTCTGCTGATGCCAGTAAAACCTTAGACGAACTGTTTAAAGCTTTCCGTGAGGCGCAAATCTAATGAATCGCAAACAACGTTTACTTTCTCAAATTGCCAGCAGCCTACTCGCTATTTTACTTCCTCTGCTGCTTCGAGCTTTGGGAGTTAGCTGGATCGGAGCGATCGCCATCGGCATTACGGTTAGTTTGGCTGGATTGATCTTGACTTCTAGCTTGAGCCGTCGAGTGCAAACTTTTTCTACTTGGATTGCCTATGTGCTGGTAGGAATAGCAGCGCTTTTGTTGGTTTTGTGGGGTATACCCCAAATTAAAGCCAATTTTCGCGCACCTCAATTGGTTTATGGTTATGTTGGTGGCGAGCGTCACGACTTGCTGATTCGCAACCCCAAAGTAAAACAGCTGTTGCTCGAACAAGAAATTCAGTTAACCGAAGGCAGCGTCACTAAAAAAGGCTCGATTTCTCAACTCAGACTACTGCAATCTCCCGACAACAACACCAACTCATTAGACTTTATCTGGACTGGAGATGCGCCAATTGCCGAAGGAGGAAAACAATTAATCGAAGCCCGAGGCAAAAAAGTTATGGAAAACGAAGCCACTTTAAGCGATCCCTTGGTATTAGTCGTCGATCGCGCCGATGCCCAAACCCTGGCTGACAATCAATTTTTTATGCCTCAATCTGACAGCAAATATGGTTTTAACTATGGGGTAGATACGGTCAAGCTGGCAGACTTACTAGAAGGAAGCTTGACTTGGAGAGATATAGGCTTGACTCGGTATGCTTCTCCTCCTGGAGTAATTATGAGTAATGCTCGCAAATCTAACGGCGGAGTCATGGCAGAAACCCTAATTGGTACTGTCTGGCACAATATGAGCCTCAACAACTTGAGCGATCGCCCTCAACTACAAACTAGTGCTGACATAGCTCAATTCCAGCCCTTGCCTACCGCAACTCCTGACCAAATAGCCCAAAAAATGGAGCAGTTGAGACTGCGTTCTGGCTTTGCCGAATCGACTTCTTCTAAAATTCGAGTTCAGCTAGAAGAAGGTGGTACTCCTTGGGCTTTGACTTATTATTCCGTTGCTCAACAGATTGTTGCCGATAACCCCAATTTTACTCTGGTAGCTTTGTCTCATACTTTGGTAAACAGCAATCAGTTTCTTTCCTTTAGTGAAAACGGATCTAAACTGCTACGAATTATTCAATCTTCAGAGTTTCAAGCGATCGCGCGGGAGTACGGTTACGATGCACCAAAGGGTAATTGGATAGTTTTACCCGACCCTAGTTTTGAAGCAGTACGTTCTTTGACGGGTATTTTTTAGGTGGTTTTATCGATCTATAGGTAATAATTGTTAGTAATTAATCGAGAGTTTTTAAATCATAATTAGGGCGTGTAATCAATCGAAAAAAAGAGCTTTTTTCTGATGAGCGCGTTCCTTTAGGAAAAGCATTCTTCCTCTTAATTGATCATACGCCCTAAACTTGCGTAAAAGCACTTAAGCAATATTCTTCAGACCAACAATTCCGTGTAATTACGGTTTAAAAAAAGTGAGACATATATCTTAATTTAAATAAATCTCACGATATTAATGCTTAACATGACTTATTCAGCCCAGCAATTATCTAACGAGAAATGGGGAATTTATGCAGACGAACGTTTGCTAGCTACGTATAGTTGTCAGCATACTTGCTTGTTAGTACTGGAGGTATTGCAAATGCGTAATAATCCCATTTTTGCTGGCTATAGACATGCAGGTTCTCTAACCAAACAAGCTGCGTAAATTATCCGTATATCCATTTAATAAAAAATAAAATTTAACATGACTGTTGAAACTTTAGTTGGACTAGAAGATGGTACTCTCGTAATTTATCGTCTTGGCGAAAAAGATTATTATTTCAGCGTGGTCAATGCACTAGGTCAAATTTATACTTGCAACAGCAGTTTTCCCACTTTAAGCAGTGCTAAATTGATGGGAACGTCGGCAATCAAACGGTTTGCCCTGGAAAGAGATTGAGGTTCGCTCCTGATTTTAGAATCTTCATTGCTAAAAGTATAATTTCATCGATTTATCGACACTACTTGCCAAAGTTATTTTGTGAGCCTAGAACGCTCACAACAGAGTCGACTACACAAAGGTTAAGAATTTTACTGGCGATCAATAACCTGAGAATTGCTGTAGACCTGTAGAATTAACTTTATATTTTCCTAATGTTTGCTACATTTTTCGTAAATTAGTTAACCGCAACCTATCCTCTGATAGTGGTGCAATTAGGAGTGTGTAGTGTAAATCTACAGTCATAAAAGCTCTATTTTAGATATCTCGATGAACATAAATACTGTTTCGACTACTCCTTTTCCCGACCAAAAGCCAGGAACATCGGGACTACGTAAGTCTGTAGCTGTTTTTCAAAAACCCAAATATCTAGAGAATTTTGTTCAGTCAATATTTGACTCTTTAGATGATTGCGAGGGCAAAACGATTGTCTTGGGCGGAGACGGACGCTACTATAACCGCACAGCAATTCAAGTCATTATGAAAATGGCTGCAGCTAATGGTATTGGGCGGATCTTAGTTGGTAAAGGCGGCATCATGTCTACCCCTGCCGCTTCGGCAATCATTCGCCAATACAAGGCATATGGAGGAATTATCCTCTCTGCTAGCCACAACCCTGGCGGTCCTGACGGAGACTTTGGTATAAAGTACAACATTACTAGCGGTGGTCCCGCCCCCGAAAAAGTCACAGAGGCAATTTTTGCTCGCTCCAAGGTTATCGACAGCTACAAAATTTTAGAGGCGGATGATATCAACTTAGATAAGCTTACGGTAACGCGCCTGGGAGAAATGAGCGTAGAAGTTATCGATCCTGTAGAACCCTACGCGCGTTTGATGGAATCTTTGTTTGATTTTGAGGCTATCCGTCAGTTAATCAGAAATGATTTTAAACTGTGTATCGATTCCATGCATGCCGTTACTGGGACTTATGCTAAGGATATCTTTGAAAAACGTCTGGGGGCGGAGTCGGGTACAGTGCAAAACGGCACACCTCTAGAAGATTTTGGCGGCGGACATCCCGATCCTAATTTGGTGTACGCTCACGATCTGGTAGACATTATGTTTGCTAAAGATGCCCCCGATTTTGGTGCGGCTTCTGATGGGGATGGCGATCGCAATATGATCTTGGGCAATAATTTCTTTGTCACCCCTAGCGACAGTTTAGCCGTGCTTACTGCCAATGCAACCTTAGTGCCAGGCTACAAAGATGGTTTATCGGGTGTTGCTCGCAGTATGCCTACCAGCGAAGCAGTGGACAGAGTAGCAGACAAGCTAAACATTAGCTGCTACGAGACTCCCACAGGTTGGAAATTCTTTGGCAACCTACTCGATGCAGAAAAGGCTACTCTCTGTGGAGAGGAAAGCTTTGGTACAGGTTCCAACCATGTTCGCGAGAAAGATGGTTTGTGGGCAGTATTATTTTGGCTGAACATCCTAGCTGTAAAAGGGGAATCTGTAGAAGCGATCGTCAAACATCACTGGAAGACTTACGGACGAAATTTCTACTCTCGCCATGACTACGAGGAAGTGGCAAAAGAACCTGCAACTGAACTAATGGAACGGCTGAGAGGTATGGTTGGCGGTCTGGCTGGCAAAAAATTTGGCAACTATGAGGTTAAATATGCCGATGACTTTAGCTATGAAGATCCTGTAGATAATAGCGTGAGCAAAAATCAAGGCATTCGCATTGGCTTTACCGACGGATCGCGTATTGTCTTCCGTCTTTCTGGTACGGGAACCAAAGGAGCAACCCTGCGCCTATATGTTGAGAGTTACGAACCTGACGCCAGCAAACACAGTATGGATACTCAAGAGGCTTTAAAGCCTTTGATCGATCTGGCACAGGAAATAGCTCAGATTAAAGAGTACACTAAGCGCGATCAGCCTACTGTAATTACCTAACTCCCCAGAAACAATTGAATTAAATAAATTGTAGTTTGGGCCGTGATGCTCGAATCAAACAAGATTTAGGTTAGACTTTGAGCTGGCGAATCAAATTCTTTCTCCAGCTTAAAAAAGTCGACTATGTTTTCTAAATCTTTGGCAGAAAGGCAAGTTTCTTCTAGGGATTTGTTAGTGCGATCGCTCAAGACCATAATAGATTGAGAAGTGTTGCGTAGTTCTGACTGCAGGCTTTCGACTTTCTCCGATGTTTGCTGCTGCATTTTAGTCATATTGACCAAAGAAAGCAAATTTTGCTGGGCATTTTTAGTGGTTTTGACAATTTTATCGAGGTTTTTATCCGCATCTACCACGAGATGTTTTTCTCGAACGACTTTATTCTGGCTTTTTTGATATTCCCCCAGAACTTGATTGATTTCTCGTTCGATACCGCTAACTACACTTTCTAATTCCTTAGTAGCAATAATAGATTGCTGAATTGACTGAATTTCCTCTTTCAAACCCAAAGAAGACTCATCTAGTTCGGGAATTCGCTTGCTCAATTTACTAGCTAATAGACTGGCTCTCAGGTTGATTTTTTTAATAGAATTGATTGCCCTAGTCATCTTTTGCGAAGCGGTACTAAGACTTTTAATCTTACTTCGATTATCGCGCAGGTCTGCTTCTAAATCGGATAGAAAAGCAACTGCATGACTAAAATTAACTTTCTCCGATTCTAGATCGCTGACAACCGAATCTACTACGTAGGAAGCAATTCCCGCCTGAGATGAAACTTCCACTATCGAGCCATTTATTTGGTCGATAAAAGCAAAAATCAAAGCTAATTGATTTGCCTGTTGTTTTAGACGACTTTGCATCTCGGCTAAATCACTTTTGTTATTTTTTAGATCTTGACTGATTTGTTGGCTGGGAGTCTTAATCCCACCTACAACCTGGCGTAAATGTTCTAAAACAGTGTCAAACGATTTGCTAATTTCATCAGCAGAGTCAGCTTCGCGCTCTTGAAAGGAGGTGAGATTCCCTCGGGATATATCCTTCATTTTGGCGATTATTTCTGCTGTGTTTTGCTGAAAATCATTTTGTTGAGATTTTTCTTGCTGATGGACGACGTATCTTTTTAACACCATTGCTAGCTGATAGGCAATCTGTTGCAAGTAGTCTACGTCTGATTGGGACCAAACCCTTGTATCAGAGCATTGATGAGCGATTAGTAACCCGACCAACTGTTCCGATTCGGAGTTTGCAGGATGCTCCAAAATCACTGGCAAAACCAGACTAGCTTTAACCTGGTAGGGTTCTAGCTGCTGGAGATGGCAAGAAGTCAAGTCAGCATTGTAAATATCAGATATTGCCTGGATTCGTCCTCGTTGATATTTTCTGACATATTCTCTAGCAAAACAGGGATCGTCAAACTGTACTCCCAAAGTGCGAGGAAATTCTTGGGCTACCGATTCGGCAATCACAGTCCCTCCCCATTGTGGATCAAATTGATAAAAAACAACGCGATCGCTTTTGAGACGGCTTCTTACCTCGGTCAAAAATAGACTAAACGGTAGCTGCAACTCGCGTGAGGTTGAGGACTGAGCGATTCTCGCCATTAGTTCAGCAGTTCTGGCAGAGGTCTCCTGGCTTTGTAGCAGTCCACCTAATTGCTCTGCCATGTTGTTTACTCCATCTTCTAACAAAGATAGCTCGTCCTGACGGTTTAGCTTGATTCGCGTATCTAGTTTTCCTCGACTCATCTTATCGATCGCAGCAGTTATCTTGAGGAGTGGCTGCAAAATTCGGTTTGCCAAAAATCCCGCAATCAAGCCAACCAGTAAAACGGTAGCAATTGTTCCTTCTAAGTAAATCCACTTGAGAGACTTTAAAGGTGCAAAAGCAACGTCTGAATCTAGGCTAATTGCAACACCTAAATTTAAGTCAGGATCGACTGTGCCTATTTTGACAGGGACATAATTGAGAATCTGCTGGCGACTAGGATCGACTGGATTGTTAACCTGCTCGGTAACTATTTCTTTAGTGGTGTGAGCCTTTTGTATCTGGGGAAAATAGTTGGCAAAAGGCTGATTGTTGAGATTTTCCAAGCTGTTGGCAAAAAATATTCCTTGGGTGTTGATTACATACCACTGTTCTGCTGGGGCAACGTAGTCTTCAAATAGGGGCAAAATATTTTGAATGGGAATTCTAAAACGCATTACACCAATCACTTCCCTTGTCCAGGCATGCTTGACTGGGACAGCAAACTCTACTCTAGATTCGCCAGTATAGGAAGATATTCCCAACTCATTGAGAGTAGTCTTCTTTGTAGCGATCGCCTGCCGAAAATATTCTTGCTCGCCGTAGCTTTTGGTGAGTGGTAGTTCCGACTGACTTTGAAATAAAGGATTACCCTCAAGATCTAGATAAACAATACTGTCATAAAAATTGGTCTTATCTTGAAAACTATCTAGCGTTTCCCTTCTCTGACTTTCAGTCACTGTTTCCATCACGTTGGGATTGGTGAAGATAGGATTGGCAGTCAAAGTTTCAGCTTCATTGATACGGTCGAGCAGATATTTCTCCCACATTTGAGCTAGCTGACTGGCACGACTCTGCTGTGTTTGGTTAATTTCCTCGACCAGGTGGCTTTGGGTAACCCGATATGAAATTGCGCCAATAGTAGCCAAAGGAATCACCCCTAAAGCAATCGCCGTCAGAATTGTTTTGATGCGTAACCCCAAGCCTTTCGACTTTCCATCTGGCTTTCGCTCTGGCGAAAAATTAGGCGAAGGTGACAGTAAGTTTTCTGGCTGTTGGGGAGTTCGATCTAATGAAGAAAGAGCGGAGGTTTTGTTTGGATAGGTCATTAAATTTACGCAAAATCAATCTTGGCAGTCACACAAAACTGGTGAGACTATTACTCAATTGGGCTAAATAGGCAATTGAACTTTAGATTGTTTATTATGTTACACAAATTACTCAAACTGCGAGCGTTAAAGATAAACCTTGTTACGTAGAGTCGCAGATTGACGTGCCGCTTCTGCTACCTTGAGGGCATAAAGACTAGCTTGAGGTTTGATATATAGCTCTTTTCCTTCAAGTAGAGCATCTAAAACCATTTGAGTGTCTTTGGCAAACAAACCGCGACGGGAAACAACAGGAATCTCCACGGCATGCTTATCTTTAATTAATTTACCTTTTTCGCCTTCAAATACAATCGTTCCAGCCTCGCCATAGATTTCAAACAGGCGATCGCTTTGATGAAAAACATCTCCTTTGCCATAAACCACCTCTGCAGACAAGCCCTCCTCGAACTCCAATCGAGCGTTACACAGACAAGCCGAAAAATAATTCCCATCTTTTTCGCCCCAATAGCGATTATGGCAGTTAACTGCTGCTACTGCTCCAAACAAATCCGTCAGGCGATGGATTCGAGATAGTGCCGCAGCCAGGGGAAATCCAAAAGTATCTTTATTGTATTTCCAGCTATCGGGACTGCTTTTTTGCGCGCTAATGGTCGAATATCGAGCATGAAATACCTTACCAATTTGGGGTAAATGTTGTTTGATTGCTTGATGCAAGCCGCCAATAATCTCCATGTGTTCGACGTGCAGCAACTTTTGCTTTTTTTCTGCCAGATGGATAATCTCTGCTGCTAATTTGGGTTCTAAAGCCAAAGGATATTCCACGACGACGTGCTTTCCCGCTTGAATAGCAGAGTGAGCAATAGTGCCACAGTCTCGATTGATAGTACAGACAAAAATCAAATCTAAGTCGGGGTGATCGATCGCTCTAACCCAAGAATCCACTGCTTCCGCGTCAAATACTCGACAAAATTCAGCAACTCTTGCGGCATTATTTCCTGTAACCGCTATCAAATCTATGCGACTATCCGCTTTTATTGCCTCCGCTCTTTTTTTGGCTGCATATCCCGTACCTATTATTCCTGCTTTTAGCGGTAACTTAGCTTTATCAAACATAAAATTATTTACACTTTACTCACTGAATTGATAAGGACAAACACTAAATATAGGTATAACTATAGTTAATAGATATTTTTCTCAAAAACAGAGAACATCTAGCAAATATCTAATTCCTAATTACATCTGGCTATGCGGTAGTTTTAGACGACGCAATACCTTAACACTACAACTATTCTCACCTCAGCTTAATAGATAAGAAAAACTTATTTTACAATTAATTACAAATCTCATTACTAATGCGCGCTCGATTCTTATTATTTTTCCCTTAGTATCTAACATGTAGCCAGTCAATAAGGAACTGAGTTGTTTCAACTATATTGAAATATTTGTGCTTTCCGACTGTGCGCATACTTAATAAATATCCCGGTAAAAGAGGAAGAATACAATGGCAACTTATAACGTTACCCTAAAAATGCCTGATGGCGAACAAACTATTGAAGTACCCGATGACGAGTACATTCTTGACGTTGCAGAAGAACAAGGTTTAGACCTACCTTACTCTTGTCGTGCAGGTGCTTGTTCTACTTGTGCGGGCAAAATTGAAACTGGTAGTGTAGATCAGTCCGATCAATCTTTTCTTGATGACGACCAAATTGAAGCTGGATATGTTCTTACTTGTGTTGCATATCCTAGCTCTGATTGCACAATCGTTACTCACCAAGAAGAAGAACTTTACTAAGCATCTTTTTAAGATACCTAGTTATCATAATCGAGGACGTTCTCAGCAGCAGGGCGTCCTATTTTATTTGATTAACACGATTCTTTTTTTAAGCTTCACTGAGGAACATGAAAAACATATAGTGATATGAGAGATAGATCGCTATATAAATAAAATCATGAAAGCAATTACCATTTTGGGTTCTACTGGTTCGATTGGAACTCAAACTCTTGATATTGTTACCCATCATCCAGATAAGTTTCGCGTAGTAGGACTAGCTGCTGGCAGTAATGTGAGCCTTTTGGCACAGCAAATTATTGCATTCAAACCAGAAATAGTAGCTTTAGGCAATGAAAATAAGCTCGGCGAACTTCAAGATGCCATTTCGTCTCATGCTAATCCGCCCCAAATATTAGTGGGACAAGAAGGAATCTGTGAAGTAGCTCGCTATGGTGATGCTCAAAGTGTGGTCACGGGTATCGTTGGTTGCGCTGGTTTGCTGCCAACGATCGCAGCAATTGAAGCAGGAAAAGATATTGCCCTAGCTAATAAAGAAACTTTAATTGCAGGTGCACCCGTAGTTTTACCTCTGGTCGAGAAACATCAGGTAAGACTATTACCAGCAGATTCGGAACACTCAGCAATTTTTCAGTGTCTTCAGGGTCTTCCAGAAGGTGGATTGAAAAAGATTATTCTGACTGCTTCGGGTGGTTCGTTTCGAGATCTACCTGTAGAAAAATTGAGTTCTGTAACTGTTAAAGATGCCCTCAAACATCCCAATTGGTCGATGGGACAAAAGATCACCATTGATTCGGCTACTTTGATGAATAAAGGATTAGAGGTAATTGAAGCTCACTACTTATTTGGCGTTGATTACGATCGCATCGAGATCGTCATTCATCCTCAAAGTATTATCCATTCTCTGATTGAAACTCAAGATACTTCCGTACTGGCACAGTTAGGCTGGCCCGATATGCGCTTGCCCCTACTATACGCTTTGTCTTGGCCAGAAAGAATCAAAACAGACTGGTCAACCTTGGATTTAGTCAAAGCAGGAGATTTAACCTTCCGCGAACCAGATCATCAAAAATATCCCTGTATGCAGCTAGCCTACGCGGCGGGTAGATCTGGAGGATTAATGCCAGCAGTCTTAAATGCGGCTAACGAACAGGCTGTGGCTTTATTTTTAGCCGAGAAAATTGGCTTTTTAGATATACCTCGCCTGATTGAAACTGTATGCGCTCGCTTTTCCAGCCAAAATAACAGCAATCCTAGTTTGGATGATATTCTGGCAGCCGATCGTTGGGCAAGACAGGCGATCATTGACGCCAACGCCACGTTAGCAATTTCCAATTAATCAAAACATTGCTGTATGAATTATGATGTTGTATATACTACAGCATAATTACTATATCTTAGGTATAAAGCCCTAAATATAAGTCGAGTTCATGAATCGCTGGTTAGTAAGCATACTTTTAATTTTCTCTTGCTGGATACTTCCTGGTAGTGTCGAAATTACTCAAGCTGCCCCTATGGGAATGGATCGCCCTAGCTCTCAGCAAATTACTCAGGGAGAGAAAACCGCTAAAAAAGCTTTTAAAGCGGCAAAACAAGGTAATTTTGCCAAGGCAGAAAGCTATTGGACTGAATTAGTTCGACAGTTTCCTGATAATCCTGCAGTTTGGAGCAATCGAGGTAACGTTCGCGTCGGTCAATACAAGCTAACTGAGGCGATATCTGATTTTGATCGCTCGATTGAAATTGCTCCAGAATATCCCGATGCCTATCTCAATCGAGGAATTGCCTATGAAGGTAAAAGGCTATGGGATAAAGCGATCGCCGACTACAATCGCGTGTTGGCAATAACTCCCCAAGATCCAGTAGCTTTAAATAACCGTGGTAATGCCCAAGCGGGACAGGAAAATTGGCAAAATGCCCTAAAAGATTACCAACAAGCTGCCGATTCTGCTCCCAACTTTGCGATCGCACGAGGCAACGCAGCTCTAGTTCTATATCAAATTGGCGATCGCACCGAAGCAATTCGCAATATGCGTAATTTGGTACGCAAATATCCCATGTATGCCGACATGCGCGCGGCACTGGCAGCAACACTGTGGGTAGAAGGCAAACAAGGAGAAGCCGAAAGCAATTGGGTTGCTGCAGTTGGGCTAGACAGCAGATATCAAGATTTGGAATGGATCGAAGATATTCGCCGCTGGCCCCCAGAGATGGTTAAGGCTCTAGAAAAATTTCTGAATCTTATTTAAAATGACTATAAGACTGTGTGTTGATTGTCAAATCTTTTTTAGCTACAAGCTCTAAGCTCTAAGCTTTAAGCCTTGAGGACATTCATAACTCACTTTCTACTCAAGAATAACGATGCCTACGGCTAGCTTGGCGATCGCATCCTAGTGAGATGAAAAAGTCACAATTGCCTTTGTTACTCTCCAGAAACTAAAATTAAGTACAAGAAGCCTCAACATCTCATAATACTTGAGGATATCAATCCCGTTTCTCATCTTTATTTTGGAGCGCAAAGCGTCCTTCAGGTGCTCAATTACTTAAATAAAGAGCAGTACCAGCCTTATTTCGCCTGACTAGGTTTACTACGCTTCTACTTTTACTCCTTTCCAAAATGCTACATAGCCTTTGATATTATTAGCTCTTTCCTTGGTTTCGGGATAATACCAAGCAGCATCGGGATTTTCTTTGCCATTTACAACTACTGTATAGTAGCTAGCCTGACCTTTCCACGGACAGGTTGTATGGGTCGAGCTTTCTTTAAAATACTCTTGTTTAATCGAATCAGCAGGAAAATAGTGATTGTTTTCCACGATTTCAGTGCGATCGCTTTCGGCGATAACTTGACCATTCCAAATTGCTTTGGGCATTGTTTTTAGTTGAATAATTTAAATAATTGCTACAGGAATCATCTTACGATCGATTACCGTCAAACTCTACTAAACCAAATCAGATTGCTAACAATTGCTGCGATTAAAAACAGAGCAAACCAGATAAATTGATTGCTCAAATTACCTTCAGGAGCAATTTCTAAATCTTCCTCTGACAAATTATTTGCATTTTTGGATTGAGTTTTTTTGGCTGTGACATAACGGGATATACCCTTATCTGCATCAGCTAAATCGGGAATCTCGCTCATCCATTCTTTGGGACGCTCTAACTGAGGCGCTTTGATAATATATAGAATCCGTTGAGCTTGATCGCGAGTCTGCATATTGGGATGAATGATTAATTCTTGACACAGTGCGATCGCTTCTGTCATCTTATTGGCAGATTGATAAGCTGTTACCAGCCATATTCCCGCTTCTCCACCACGGCGAGAGTTTGGCGCAACCAAGTCTTTGGCAACTTCTAGATGTTCAATGCTGAGGCGGTAATTTCCTCGTTCCAGTGCTGCTTTTCCTGCCTGAAACTTTTGCTGAAACTTTTCTTGATTGTCTATCGTCACGTTAAATATATACTGTGATAATTACTGAGAGTTGCTTTTATTTATTTTACCTTTCCAAATAAATAATACTGAAATCATGAATGGGAAAAATCAGCCTAGTTTGTCTTTGCCAAAAGCTCTAGTGACCTTAGCTATTGGTATGAGTACGCTTTGTTTATTTAATAAACCAGCAGAGGCGTTGCCCAGACTAAAAGGCTTTAGCATCGCTCAAGTAGGAGTGAGAGGAGTTCGAAGCAGAATAAATTCGCCAACACCACTAAATCTGCGTCCGCGCACTCATATTCCTCTACCCCGAAGCAACTATTCCCATCGCTATAATCGCCATCATCGCGGTTACTATAAACAGGGGCATTACAATCGCCATCACCGTAGAAAAAATCGCGATCGCGGCACAGTTATCATTATCAATCCTAGCAATCATCGAAGCTATACCGACTATACCAATAGAAACTATATTCGAGTTATTCGTAAGTAGTTTAATCTCTTGCTGCTACTTGTCCCAATCCCTCACAGAAAGAGCAAGTTTCCGTGCGTTGAATTTCTCCCGCACAATCTCTAATTTCCGTGTATCCTTTACCCTCACATTGATTGCAATCAGGATCTTGGATTAATTTAACTTTTATTAACTTATCTTTTTGCTTATTTTTCATTTATTTTTTCTAACGTCTTTGGCTTAAAATTATCGAGCAATTTTTCCTTAACCATACCCATGTTCGGCAAGAAAAGATAGGCTAATATCCTCTGATTGATGAGTATTGGGCAACCGATGGGATACCAGGCGATCAACATATTTACCCAAAATATCGCTTTCTAAATTAACTAAGTTTCCTGCCTGTAAGTAGCTCAAGTTAGTTTCAGCGTAGGTATGAGGAATGACAGCGGCGGAAAACCAACTACTATCGGGGGCGCATTCGGCAATCGTCAGACTAATGCCATTAACGGCAATACTTCCTTTTGAGACAAGATAGCGACCGATCCTTTCTTGCCATTGCTCTCCCATTCCTGTCGGCATTCCAAACCGAATCGACCAAGAAGTAGCTGTAGAAACCGCTTCAATCAAACAGCCGATTCCGTCGATATGCCCCGTGACAAAATGCCCGCCAATCTTGCTACCCATTCTTAAAGAAGCTTCCAAATTCACGTACTTGGCAGAGCGATCGCGATCGCCCAATGTCGTTCTCTCTAAAGTTTCTGGCGAAGCAGTAGCAATAAAACCTGTTTTTAAAATACTTTCTACCGTCAAACAAACTCCATCAACTGCTACGCTGTCACCAATTGCCAAATCTGAGGTTATTTGGCTGTGATCGCCATCCAAAATCGAGATTTCGAAGGCATCCTGACTGTAGCTTTCAATCGATCCCAAACACTGTACTAAACCTGTAAACATGATGGCGAACTGTGTAAATTAAAACAACTTAACTATAATTTTTTTCTGAATACTACGGGCAACAGAAAAAAACTGAGGCATACTATGACTAAACAGTAGCATTTAGAACTCTGTGTTCTGAATCGGGCAGCTCAGAAATTAGAGTTGCAATATAGTACAAACATATTTAATTTTACAGATAGGTAGATTGCAAGTTTTGATATCTACTCTTATCTATCGCTCTTAACTCCTGCTAATCTTAATTACTTCAGAGGCTATATCTATGATTGAAATGAAAGTTGCGGGCATTGTCTTAAATGCTGCTAGCCGCAGTCCGATGATTTTACTCAAGGACAGTTTAGAGCGTAGAGCGCTACCAATTTTTATTGGACAAGATCAGGCTGACGCTATCATAAAAGCTCTGGAAGGGAATAATCCATCACGCCCTCTAACCCACGATTTAATCGCCAATATTTTTGATGACTGCGATCTAGAACTAGAGAAAGTGATCATTCATTCTCTTAGCGATGATATATTTTACGCGGTTCTCTGTGTCGAATTCAACGGTGTGAAGAAGGAAATTGATTGTCGCCCTAGCGATGCTGTAGCGCTCGCTTTGCGCACCGATAGTCCGATCTGGGTATTGGAAGAAGTGATTGCAGATGCTTCTATCCCTGTAGATCGCGATGCTGATGATGCGGAAAGACAGGCTTTCAAAAAGTTTGTTTCTAGCTTAAGCCCAGAAACATTAATCAAAAAAGGCGGTTATAAAGAGCAGCATTAGTCGATCTTTAGACTTTACTGCTGGCGTTTGGGAAGTAATGCACAAAAGACGGTTTGGTAAAACTAATCTTGACTTATCGGTGTTTTCTTTGGGGACAATGCGCTGTTTGGCTTCTCCCCAAATCACCCATAAAACTGTAGAACGGGCTATTTCTCTGGGTATCAATCATTTAGAAACCGCTAGAGGATACGGTCAAAGCGAGAATTATTTGGGCAAAGCTTTACAAGCCCTAGCTATTCCCCGCCACGAAATTCATATTACTACCAAGTTATCTCCCACTCTAAGTCCCCAAGAAATGAGTGTTGAGATAGATCGTTCTTTAGCCAGGTTGAAGGTAGACTACGTTGACTGTCTGGCAGTTCATGGCATCAACACTTGGGAACATCTTCGGTTAATTACCAATTCAAATGGTTGTTTGGCATCTATCCAAACGGCGATCGCTCAAGGAAAAATCCGACACTTAGGCTTTTCAACCCATGGCAGTTTAGATTTGATTTTGGCAGCGATTGAGACAGATTTATTCGAGTTTGTTAACCTGCACTATTACTATTTTATGCGGCGCAACGCCAAAGCGATCGCTCTAGCTGCCCAGAAAGATATGGGTATATTTATTATTTCTCCTGCGGATAAAGGAGGAAGACTCTATACTCCACCCCAAAAACTAAAAGATATCTGCGCCCCTCATACTCCTCTAGAATTAAACTACCGCTTTTTACTCGGCGATCGCCGTATTACAACCCTCAGCGTTGGTGCTGCTACCCCAGAAGAATTAATTACACCGTTAGAAGTCAGCAATTATGATTCTGTTTTAACAAACTCAGAGAAAGCCGCATTCAATCGCTTAGAAAAGCAATTAGAAAATAGCTTGAGTAGAGATCTTTGTCGTCAATGCGATCGATGTCTTCCCTGTCCCGAAACAATTAATATTCCCGAAATACTGAGATTGCGTAACCTCACGGTGGCATACGATATGAAACAATACGGGCAATATCGCTACGGGATGCTAGAGAATGCAGGACATTGGTTTCCTGGGAGAAAGGGAGACAAATGCACTGACTGTGGCGACTGTTTGCCCCGCTGTCCAGAACAATTACCTATTCCATTTTTATTAAGAGATACTCATCAAAGACTGAAAGGTAAGCAACGTCGTCGGCTATGGGAATAATTGAATGTTCAAACATACAAATAATTATTCAGATTTGTCTGTGATTATCATTTAATCAATCGGTGATTTGCGAATCTTTGAAAAGCGATCGCTATAGACATAACTGATGAGCCACCTCTTAAACTTAGTGCGATAATACAATTGAGATAAAGAATTGCGAAATATAAATCTACTTATTTTGTATCGATGACAACCGAACAAAGTACGGAACTTAAAGAACTTAAAAATTTCATCGGCGATCGCTTTGACAAGCTAGATAGTAAGTTTGAAAAGCTTACAGAAAAAGTAGATTTGATTGATAAAAGACTCGTCGCTGTAGAAACTAAAGTAGATTCAATGGAAAAAAGATTAGGTACAGTGGAGGGAAAGTTACCTGACATTTCCGAAAAGTTTGGAGAATTAAAGAATTGGAGACAAATAGCATTTATTATTATCGCTGCGGTAGTAGGTTGGTTTGCCAAAAGTGCAAAGTTTTGATTCTTCTCCAAGATTGCTTTTATCTCTACATCCAACAAGCGATCTCTCTCCTCTCAAAACTCTCGTTTTATCTAGAATAATCCAACAAGGAAATAGCTTTATCTTTTATTTTTTCTACATCAACCATCTCTAGCAACTCTCTTTCGTTGTAAGCTCCACCAAAAGCCTCTATTGCTGCACCTTCAAGAGCCAAGTCAAAAGCATCATCAATAATCTCAATTAGATCTTCTTGCTTGGCATAATATCCACCAGACTTTCTACGCTTGTTGGTTCTGTTTATCTGCTTCACTGAATTATTGATCGATAGCTTCCAAGATTTAGTCAGCCGCTTCTCAGCATCTTCCTTGATTAAATGTAGAAGCAAAACAATCATGTAGCTAAATATCTTATTGAGTTTATCTTCTACAGACATTTCTTCTAAATCGTCAACAATTTGCAGTGCAGCAGCAAAGTCATGTTTTTCGATACTTTTACGTAACTGTATAAGTTCTTCCATTCGACTGATATCGATTTGTCTGCAATTTCTGAGTGTAGCTATATTTTACTGGTATTTTTTATGTGGATCGCGATCTGAAGGCTGGACAAAGCCTAATCGCTTTACTTGCCTTTACGCAGTAAAAAGCGATCGCTTTATTTGATAGTTTTTGGTTAAAAACTTTTTATGCCGAGTCAAGCTAATTGAGTCATAGCCAGTATAGCTTTAAGTACTTTTTTAAAGTTTAAATCAGCTCGGTTACAAAACTTTTTCAAATAAACTAAACTATCATTAAGTTATTCGTATATTTTAGTTTTTAAAGTACATTTTTTATGTTTTGTAAAAATACATTAGAAGAAAAGTATTCTTTGGGGGAAAGATGCTTTGCCGAGGTTAAATTACAGCAAGCCGATCTGGAGAATATATTTCTCAGTCGAATAGATATGCAGCAGGCAGAGCTAGATGGCGTTAATCTCAAAAATGCAGACTTGAGTGATGCAAACTTAACCGAATCATCATTAGTTGGTGCTGAATTAAATAAGGCACATTTGACAGGCATAAATCTCAGTCAAGCCAATCTCAGCAAGGCAATTTTTGCTAATTCAGTTTTGACTCAGGCAAATTTTAAAGCAGCTTGTTTAGAACGAGCATCTTTGATATCAGCAGTTTTAATCGAAGCAGATTTTTCCCAAGCTGACCTGTCTGGAGCTAATTTATCAGGTGCTAATCTGACTTCTACTAATCTACAAGATGCTGTCTATGACAATAATACAAGATTTCCTATAGGCTTCGATCCTAAAGCTAGGGGAATGCAAAACAAAAGTACTGTCGAAGATTTAGTCGAACGACTTGGTCACTTGTGTAACTGTAGCAATAAGTATTTAGGCAACACGATGACTGCAAAATATTTTAATTCTTCTCGACCAGATTACAGTTGGTTAAATCAGTTTACAATCGACAATAAAAATCAAATAGTTTTTCAGGGAAATCTCACAGACAAGGTTACAATCCAACAATTTCAAGCATTTGAGCAATGGCTAAATTCTTTTACTAAATCTTGCTCGATGATTATTAAAGATTTCAAAAAATTTGTATAAGAAAAATCTGGTATTTCTACTTAAAAACAAAATTGTTTTGGCTATCTTGAGAAAAGTCATTTTACCTATAAATACAGAGGTTGTATTTTTTAAAATACTTTAAATTATAACTAAATAGTTAAGAGAATTTAAGAAATACTTAGCTATAGTTATTAGAGTATAAAAATGATTGCAACAAATACAAAAGTTGACAATAGGTTAATAAAAGAACACTTATTAAAAAATAAGTATCCTCAAAAACATCAGCATTACAGCTTAGAAGATTTCTTTTGCTTCCAAAGCAATACGGGTAAGATAATCGATTGGAATCAGTCCAGAGATATCTTAGTTACAGAAGACTTCATTATTGGTCTGATTGAAGGATTAGAGCAGGAAGTAGGAAGTGCCTCTTCTGTAGTGATGTATAACATCGGTGCGGAATGGGGTAAAAGAGATGCCAAGTTCTTTAAACAATGGTTTAAAAAAGAATTTGGCTACGAAAAAGGCATCAACCAGCATATTCTTCCTTATGTATTAGAAGGTTGGTGGTGGTCTTTTACCACCCAAGGTTGGGGAAACTGGGACGTAGATCTTAGCGATCAAAAGAACGGATTTTTGTTTATTAATATTTTTGATTCTGCAGTCGCGCGTACTTTAGGCGATGTGGGCAAACCAGTTTGTCATATATATGCTGGTTTGTTTGCAGGTTTCTTTAGCACTTTGATCGATAAGCAGTTAGATTGCATTGAAATTCACTGTTATGCAATGGGAGAAACCTACTGCAAGTTCCTGCTTGGTAGGAAAGAAACTATTGATGCCGCTACGTTTTGGCAAAATGAAGGTGCTACTGCAGCAGATATTCAAACTCAACTTCAAAATGGAGAATATCTCAAGTGAGCAATTCATGGCAACAGTTTACTGTGGAAGAATTTTTTAGCCAGAATAATTGGTCTGGCACATCCA
>JBCDCO010000005.1:0-48219 GCA_039181635.1 Cyanobacteria bacterium P01_G01_bin.19
ACATTGAGGAAATCGAGCAGTATTGGGCTGGCGATCGCTTACAAATGCTTAGAATCATAATAGATCTCAACACTATTAGAAGATTCGTCACTAAGCTAAATACCGTTCCCCAACCATTGCAGAGATTCTGTTATAAAAATGATGGCAATTCTGGCATTATTGCCATCAAATCTTATCTTCTTAATTTAAGATAATAGCATTTTATTGAGAAAAAGTATTAATAGCGATATAAATATAGTAGAACAATACCAAAGAACGCCTAAAAATAGTGCAGATTTCGGCACAAAAAACAATCTGTTAGCTCAAAAAGCAAATAACAATAGACTTACGTAATGCTGAAAAAAATTTTATATGCTGACTCTGGTGCGGATAACGCTCGATATATGTTGGAAAATTTATTGAATCTTCCAGCAATAAACGGTTCGGAAGTTTATATTTTGAAAGTGATTCCGCCCAAGACAATACAAACCCTAGAAGAAAAGCATCATACTTTAGAGGAAAAAAAAGCAGAAACCGATCACTTAATCGAAAAACTAAACATCACTCAACATAAAATTGTCAAAGTAATTAGAGAAGGAGATCCAAAAATTGCAGTATTAAAAGTTGCCAAAGAAATCGATGCAGACCTAATTATCATGGGTTCGCGGGGATTAGGTAAATTGCGATCTATTCTTAGTAATTCCATTAGCCAGTATGTGTTTCAACTAGCAGAGCGATCGATGTTGTTAATTAAAGACGACATCTATGCCAAAAAAATCAAGAGAGTTATGGTGGCTATAGATAAATCCCCAGCCGCACAATATGCTCTAGATCGTGCAATTTCATCATTCCAAGGTTATGCCGATGCCGAATTATATCTAACTCGCATTAATCCCGACCTTGATCCAAATGTTTCCCTCTCCAAAGAAGATATGGATAACAATCCGATCCTTGCTCCTGCAGTAACTAAAACTGAAAAGATGGGATTACAATACCGTTGTTTGGTTGCAGGAGGAAGACCAGCCAAGCAAATTTGCACTTTGGTGGAAAAGAATAATATCGATTTACTAATTCTTGGTTCTCCAGAGCGTCGTCCTTCCATAGCCAAGAATCTACCCGATCTAGAACGTTTACTAGGGAGTTCACTATCAGACTACGTGCGAATTAAAGCAAATTGCCCCGTACTTTTAGCCAGACAGGAATGATAGACTAACTTCTTGCAGAAGTTAGGAACAGGGGCAAGGGGGCAAAGGAGTGTTTATCATACTTTTTCCCTAGCCTCAGCCGAGGTTTATCGGACTCATGCAAAAGTTTCAATACGAATACTTTGCTATTTACTCCAAAAATCAAATAAATTTTAGCAATAAAAGCGATCGCTGATTCTCAGATAATTAGACGAAAGGATAAGAGAATTACTATCTAAGGTGTGATCGCATGTATCATCTATTTCTCTGGAACAATTAGTAAACCTCGGCGAAGCTAAATTTAATTTTAAAATTTACGGGCTTGGCTAGAGAGACGTGACATTCCCCAGCGCGATACTCGCAGAATTAGATAGGGCGATTCCCTCCACCACTGCTAGGCATTTTCCCATAAAGTACGGACTTTACCTGGCATAAAGTTGGCAATTTCTGCAATTCTTGTTGCTGAAAGCTCTTCTTTAGTCGCGCTGAAAACAGCAGAAACAATTGTTTCCGGAGGTGTGATCTTGGGAGATGATTCTGTTGTTTGAGGCAAGCCACCTTCCATAGCTATTCTAAAGAAAAAGGTATCATCATCAAACTTTAGTATTGGGCGAACCTCACTCAAAAAACGAACAATCGGATTAGAATCTTTCCACAAATCAGCGATTTCTTCTTGGGCTAATCTCTCATCAGTAGAGCTAATTGGCGTATGTAGCTCTTCAGCGACTTCTTTCGCTGCCTTCGTAGTCATCAAGTCTCGCATGGTGCGAAAGACAATTCCTGTCAAATCGCGTGCATCGTATACTTCAGACATATCTGCCTTCGCCATGACTTTTTCGATGAAATCCCTTTCTCTTGATGTAATCTCAGTCTTCAAATTAGAGTGTTGTTTTTCCTGTAGATTGTTGCTCACTTGAAACTCCAATAATCTTAATTTTTATTTACATTTCTTAAATTATAGAAAATAAAATTATTATATTGCTACTACTTTCGGCAGAAAATCGTTCTGCTTTCCTCTATCTTGCGATATACACTATTTGAGACTAAGACATGCAAAACACCTTCAGAGACTGCTTTACTGATAGTGATTAAAGAAAAGTAAACTGAAAACAGAGAGCGTGCTCTTTAAAATTAAGGCGATCGCCTAACTACTAATGAAAAGCAAAAAAGCGATCGCCTCATATAAAATCAATCAAGCAAAACACCACCTGTTATATTATTACCTTCGCCAGAAGTAGCGACAATAGAGTCATCATTTCCTCTAGCGAGAATACGGTCTGATTAACCTAAAACTTCTTAAAATATCAAACTTTCGTCAGTGTAAAATTCAAAATCGATATGAGAGTAAAGTGTTTCAATTATTTTCGTACTCATATTTCCTCCCCGAACGTCTTGTTCTTGTGATGAGACATTTTCCAAATAGTTGAGATCTCCAATCAGACTTGAGGAACTTTTTGAGGTTGCGGAAGAAGATTGAACAACGCAAGATTTTGGTTGTTGATGGCGATCGCTTTGTGGCAGTTGATTTAAACTCATGCGCGAAGAATGATTCTTGACCAATCGATTGTAGGTTCTGTAGGGAATATAATGTAGAGGATTATATCCAGCAAAGCGTAAAATTAAGACACAAGCCCAAGAATATTTACCAGCTAGAATTGCTTCGACAATACGCTCAAATTGCTGTGGTTTCATGACTCGATCTAGTTGACTTGAAGATACTTCTTGTGTGTGAGTAATGCAATCTTTAGTGTTCATTGACCTTAGTAAGCTATTAACTATATTTCAATCCCATCATTTTGTAATTTTTTAATTGGCTCAAGCCAAATATCGAGAATACGACGACGACGAATAACAATATCTGCTGTGGCAGTTTGACCAGCTTTAAAAGTAACTTGTTTCTGTTTTTCCATCACATAATTGCGTTCTAACTCCACTTCCACCAAATATCCTTCTCCTAGTTGTGGATCTGATTTGGCATCAGGAGAAAGGTAGGTTACTATTCCAGAAATCAAGCCATAGTATTGATATGGGTAAGCGTCTAATTTTACTTGTACGGGCATTCCTTCCTTAACGAATCCCGCTTCTTGGTTAGGTATAAATGCTGAAAGGACTAGAGGAACTTTTTCAGAAGCAATTTCAATTACTGTTTCACCAGCTTGAACCACATTGCCAAAGTTATCGAGGTTAAGGGATAAAACAACACCATCTATGGGAGCTTTGAGGGATTTTTGTCTGAGTTTTGTCGTAGCACCGACTAGCAAATTTTGCGTCTCGGCAATTTTGCTTTTAATTTGTGCTAACTCAAATTCTAGTTGTTTAATTTTTTGTTGATATTCTAACTGAAGTCTCTTTCCTTCAGTGAGTTTTTGCATTGATTCGATCTCCAGATTTTTAACCTCTTTCAATGCCGTAGCCAATTCACCTTGATGATTAATTATGTTAGTTTCCAGATCGCCCTTAGCTTGATGAAATTGAAATATCTGTTCTTTATTATTAATTACTTCTTGAATTTGGCTTTGAATAATTTGTTTTTCAGTGTCCCGTAATGATTGTTTTACTTGAAAGATATATTCTTGAGAGATTGCTCCCTGCTGAGCTAAAGGTATTAACTTGTCTAAACGCTGTTGGCGCAACATTTTTTCCGACTCTAACTGTCCCAAGTTTTCTTTGGTCAAAGTCGGCAGTGATGCTAGTTCGGCTAGCTGGAGATTATAAGCTTGTAGTTCTGATTTTTGTGGTGCTAGTAATGCCTGTAAAGTGTCAACTTTTTCTTGAGCTAGAGAAATTACCGCCTGTTTAGCTAATAGCTCTGTCGAGGTAATTTCTGCACTAATTTTTGCTTCTAATGTTAATTTACCTCTTGAGGCTTGTTTTTGTCTTAGTTCATTTTGATAAGCCTCAAGGGTTTGTTTTAGTCGTACTACATCTTGTTTTGCCAGCTCAGTATCTAACTCGATCAAAGTTTCTCCTGCCTTGACCTTGTCTCCTTCTTCCACCGCAATATGTTTGACTTTACCCAGTTCTACTGACTCAATTTTATATGTTTCTCCTTGGGGAATTAACTTTCCTTGAGCTTTGCTGACTTCATCTATCGTGCCAAACCAAGCCCAAGCACCACAAACAACAGAGAAAACTATCGCGACAAACGTCAGATGCTGGGGAAATTTAGCTGGGGGTTCCTCTAAAACTTGATTTAAGGCGGGAGACCAGCAAGACAATGAAGTTTGCTCCCTTACTGTCAAGTTTGAAGTTTTTTTTGTTAGCTCCTCTTGAGCTACTTCTAAATATTTTTGCTCGACGATCTGTGCCGTCTCTTCGGTTCGACGACTAAGTCTGCTGCGACTGTTTTGGGCAAGGTGACTAGCTGGATGTTTAATAACAGTTGAGATTGCAGAAAATAATTTCATATCTATCTAAATCTGTTTCCGTAACTAAGAGTTTCAGCCCTGCCCATGAGCTTTGCTTTTTGGTCAGATTGATGATTTAAGAACTAATTATTAATTGCTAGAATTTTCGTCATAAACATACCAAAATCATTATTTATTTGATATGACAAGAATATGAGGAAGTTGTGAAGACAATTTAAATACTTTATGTCTAATAAAAGATTGCTAAACCCTGAGCAAGCTTTATACAGCTCTGTTAAGGTCAATGCATACAATTAGACCTAATTATTAATGTAATCTACAATACAATATTTTCTCTTTTAGCCTATTTGCATAAGCTTTTATTGTGAATTTAAAGTAGTTCAAGGTATTTTTTGCTGGCTATTAACTTAAGTTATTATTTTGTTGAATAGTTGAAAAAACTATTAGTCCAGTAAACAAATCACTCTACTGGAAATAAAGCTTTGTAGCCAATAAGATGGCATTCCATGATGCTAAGTTTTGCAGAAAATCAACATGTAAAGATATATAAAATATCTTGAAAACAATTGATAGCTGACGTAAGATTCGGTTGTCAAAGTAAACCTGCCCAAACTTTGCTTTTGCTGTATAGTTTTTGCTAATGTCTAAGCCTGGAAGGGCTCCTGCGCATTAGCGGATTAGTTTGTTCTCGACTAATTTACCAAAGTATTACTTATACAGGAACTGATAGGATTAACACCAATGCATTGCTTGTTTGGTACACTAATTATTCGATTCTAGGTCTCGTCTCGTAAACCTTAGTCTTACTTGCTTATTACTTCAAAATATATAAGTAATTAAAAAGCATAACAGTAACAATTAGTACAAATTTGCAACTAATTTTAAATTAAATCAACTAATTATCGAGATGAATCAATATACTCAGATTCGTTCAGATGTTCGAGAACAGAATCACTTAGACATAATCGTTCTAGCACTGGAAAAACAACTAAATATAGAACCAAAAAGTAGAGAACTTCTCGTTAGCTTGAGTCAATATTGGGAGATTATTGAATTTGAATTTGGAGAGTCGATAGCAGATATAGCTGCAACTGACCGAGATCGGTTTTTTTATCTAGTTTGTCGGGGGAAAGTTAGATTACTGAGTTTTGATACGGAACAAAAACGAGAAGTATCTACTGGGTTTTTAACAGAGGGGGAGACTTTTGGTGGCGAAAATCTTTTTCAGTCCGAATACTTACCTTATAGATCGGTCGCGGTTATTCCTAAGCATGAAGGTACGACAGTTACAGATAAAGTTAAAGTAGCAAGAGTTCCGATCGCCAAATTGCAATCGGAGCTAGCCAAATCGGTACAACTTCAAGAACACTGGTTAACAGAAATAGGCGATCGGCAAAGTCTGATTTTTTTTAAAACCTCAACAGCTTTACGTTCTCTGGCTAGTCATCGAATCCAACAAATTCTTCCTTACATCGAAAAGCGTCGTGTTCCCCCTCGCACCAATTTCGCTAAAGCTGGGTTCGAGCTTTTTTGGCTGGGTCAAAGGTGCGATGACTCTAGAGAGAAAGGTTCTTTTTGGGGTTTTTCCGCTTCCATTCCTGAAGATTGGGTAGTAGATACCGAGCTTATTATTTATCATTTACCTCGACAGCACTGGGAAACTATTTGCGCAATTGCCCCTAAGATCTTAGATATCTATGGAAAGTCGGAATCAGCAAAAGCATCTCTAGTAGCCCGTCGTCAAAAGGAAATTGCTTTTAATTCTGCCGACAATCGGCAGTCTGATTCGATCGTAACTGTAGAAAATCAAAGCAACATTTCCTCCCCCAACAATATCCAGCAGAATTTACCACCGATTAACTTCCCCCAACCGCAAAAAACCCTCTCTCAGCTTTGGAGGCGTTATCCTTTTGTGGCACAACAAAGTTCTTCTGATTGTGGTGCTGCTTGCTTGGCTGCGATTAGTCAATATTGGGGTAAAAAATTTACGATTAATCACCTACGGCAGCTAGCAGGAATTGGACGAACGGGTGCTTCCCTTAAAGGTTTAACTAAAGCCGCAGAGAGTTTGGGGTATCAAGCTCGACCCGTACGGGCTAGTCTCAATCGTCTCGAAGAACAAAGCAACCCCTGGATTGCTCATTGGACTGGAGATCATTATCTGGTTGTTTATTGGGTTAGAGGCGAACGAATTCTCATTGCCGATCCCGCCAAAGGAAAATATATCTTATCGCGCCAGGAATTTTTAGCTAGTTGGACTGGATATGCCTTACTGCTCAATCCTACCGAGCGTCTCTATCAAACTCCTAATGAGAAACGATCTTTGGGTCAATTTTTGAGTCTACTTTTGCCCTATCGTAAGTTGGTATTACAAATTATCCTCCTGTCGCTATTGATTCAAATATTTGGCATAGTTTCTCCTTTATTTACCCAGATTATTCTCGATCAAGTAGTAGTTAACAAAAGCCAAAGCACGCTTAATGTTTTTGTAATTGGAGCTCTAATTTTTGGATTGTGGGGGATGGGGCTATCTGCTAGTCGTAGCTACTTATTGAGTTATTTTTCTAACCGTCTCAATCTGACGATGATTAGTGGTTTTATTAATCACACGCTAAATTTACCCTTAAAGTTTTTTGAATCGCGCCGAGTTGGGGATATTACTACTAGAGTTGCTGAAAATTCTAAAATTCAGCGATTTTTAATAGGACAGGTTTTGTTGTCTTGGTTAAATCTAATTACTGGTTTTGTCTACTTGGGGTTAATGCTCTATTACAATTGGCAACTGACTTTACTGGTCGTTGGGTTGATTCCCCCAATTGTAATCTTGACATTAGTAGCAACGCCTTTACTGAGAAAGTTATCTAGAGAAAGATTTAATGCAGCAGCCGATCAAAATTCCTCTCTAGTAGAAATGATGACGGGAGTAGCTACTGTAAAAGCAGCAGCAGCAGAACAAGAAGTACGCTGGCGTTGGGAGAACTTATTAACTCATCAAATTAACGTACGTTTTAAAGGTCAAAAACTGGCAATTAATTTGGGACTATTGAGTGGTTTAATTCAATCCCTGGGTGGAACAGCCTTATTGTGGTATGGTGCGACTTTGGTAATTCAAAACCAGTTGACTATTGGTCAATTTGTTGCTTTTAACATGATGAAGGGACATATTATTAGTCCTGTAATTGCTTTGGTTGGTCTTTGGGATGAACTGCAAGAAGTATTGATTTCTGTCGAGAGACTCAATGATGTTTTTGACACAGAGCAAGAAGAAAGCCCAGCCAAGCAAATGCTAAGGTTACCCCCATTACAAGGGTATATCCGCTTTGAAAACGTTACCTTCCGTTACGATACTGAAGAAGAGCGGAATGCACTACAAAACATTTCTTTGGAGGTAGAAGCAGGACAAACAATAGCCATTGTTGGACGTAGCGGTTCGGGAAAAAGCACCCTAGTTAAACTATTACAGGGTTTATATTTTCCTACGAATGGTCGTATCTGGATCGATGACCACGACCTGCAACATATATCGCCTTCCTCTTTAAGACCACAGTTAGGGGTAGTACCCCAAGACTGTTTCTTATTCTCAGGAACGATCTTAGAAAATATTACCCTTTATCGACCTGAATTTAATCTAGAACAGGCGATCGAAGCTGCGAGAATGGCTGAGGCTCACAGTTTTATCCAAGCCATGCCTCTAGGGTATAACACTAAAGTTGGTGAGCGAGGTTCAACCCTTTCTGGAGGACAGCGACAACGTATTGCGATCGCTCGTGCCCTACTAGGAAAACCGAAAATTCTGATCTTAGACGAAGCAACTAGCTCTCTCGATACGGAGTCGGAGCGAAGATTTCAACAGAATTTAGCTCATATTAGCCGTAATTGCACGACCTTTATCATTGCCCATCGCCTTTCTACCGTACGTAATGCCGATCGGATTTTAGTTCTTGATCGCGGGGCGATCGCCGAACAAGGTACTCACGAAGAGCTTATGGCTCAAGGTCATCTTTACTACCATCTAGCCAAACAACAGTTAGATCTTTAGTAGGCGTTGCTGATTTAAAGTATCCCACAAGGGGACAACGTGAAACCAAAAAGTAATCTGTTCGTAGCTCTTAGCTTTTAGCTTTTAGCTTTTAGCTTTTTAATTAATCTGCTTAGTCGCTAAAGTTTCAAATCATACCTCGATTGGCGAAGCCTAGCCGAAGGCATCCAGCAACGCCGATCTTTAGTAAATAAAAAACTGCCAAAATGGCAACTATTGAATAAATCATTCCATTATTGTGGATGATGTACGGTATTTTTTAAACTCATTAAGTATGTCCAATCAACAATTCAAGCGGTCGCCGCGATCGTGAATATCTCATTCAAATGAAAACTGCTATGAATGTTTTTGACGGTGTTTGTCAACGTGAGTTCGACGAAGCGAGAAAAACTTAAAAATTGTGTAACTCTTTAATTTTTTAAGGTCTGAATTCCTTATTCTTTGATTATGAATAACATAATTTTTAACTCCGAATTCCGAACTTCGAACTCACGTTTGTCATTGCTCATCCCAATGAGAATCCGTAAAGATTTTTTTAAAGCTTGGAAATTAGGAGATCCAACCGATGGTGACAATTAATCGTGAAATAGGTAGTGGAATTGCCGAAAGACAGGAATCTCAGGGAGGAGGAGATGGAGCCGATAGAGCAAGTCTTCGAGATCTCTTCAGAGGTGACCAAGGGGAGAATCAAATTGATGGCGATTCAGAAGCAAATATCATCCGTGGTCGCGAAGGCAATGACAATCTGAATGGTCTTGGTGGAGATGACTTTCTTAAGGGGGATGAAGGCGAGGATATAGTGGATGGAGGAGAAGGGAACGACCTAATTTTCGGTGGCGATGACAACGATGCCCTTGATGGTGGTAATGGTGCTGATTCTCTGTTTGGGAATCGAGGTAACGATACACTGAGGGGCGGTGACGGTGATGATTCGCTAAATGGAGGTAGGGATGATGATGTTCTCTCAGGTGGTCTTGGTAATGATATATTATTTGGCGGTCTAGGAATCGATTTTATATTTGGTGGTGATGGTGATGATTCGCTAAATGGAGGTAAAGATGATGACCAATTATCAGGCGGTGAGGGTAATGATTTACTAGATGGAATTGCAGGAAATGACCTCATTTTAGGAGAAGGCGGTAATGACGAACTCTTAGGTGGTGGAGGTAATGACCAACTCAGTGGCGGCGATGGTGACGATCTACTCGATGGTGGCACAGAAAATGACACTATCTTTGGTGATGCTGGTAATGATACTCTGACTGGGACTAGTGGCAATGATGGAGCAGAAACTGGTGGCACTGATGGAGCAGATACTAGTGGCATCGAAGGTACAGAAATTGGTGAAACAGATATTCTAGTAGGCGGGCCAGGTGCAGATACTTTTGTCTTAGGAGATGTGGAGAGTGTCTTTTATCTTGGAAATGGTGATGCCGATTTTGCCGTGATTCAAGACTTTGAAGTTGGTATAGATACAATTCAACTTAATGCTAATAATCTAGATAATTATAGTTTTGCTGGAGATGAAAGTGGCAACACCCTTATTTTCTTTGGTGAAAACTTAATTGGTGCTGTCTTAGGAATTGATTCTAATACCCTTTTAGCAGAGGGGAGTTTCGATTCTGCTGGTTGAGCTGGTCGATCGAATTTTTAACATACTCCACGTCCCTAAGCAACTTCGCTATGCTCAGTTACTACTTAATTAGACGTGAGTTCGACGAAGCGATAAAAACTTAAAAATTGTATGACTCTTTAATTTTTAAAGGTCTGAATTCTTTATTCTTTTGTTATGAATAACGTAACTCCTAACCCCGAATTCCGAATTCCGAATTCCGAACTCACGTTAATTAGAACAACTATATTATGCCAGCACTATCACAGAGATGATGGCTCAATTTATAGTGCCAATCTGTAGATTAATATGAAAAATCTGTTGATAATCAACGACGTTATAGTCAAACAAATTCAAAATTATTAATTAAAAATCAAAACTATTTATCGTAATATTGTGTGATTTTCTAAAATCAAAATAACAAAACCAAAACATAATAATTAGTTGACAAAACCAATAAATATAGGGCCTTGATGACAATTTGTGCCAATTTATTTTTCTGCCAATTTGGCAACATACCTTGAGTAATAATTATTACTATTCTTGGTGACGATGCTTAAAAATCGTCGCAGTAATTAATTATTAAAACCAAGGAGAAAATCATGGGTGATATTGCTTTTGATATTGCAGCTAATGTCAATTCCAACAAAGATGTAGATCTCACCATTAACAAAAATGTTGATGCCAATGTCGATAATCCTGACCTATTAGCTACAGCCCTATCTGATGCAGAGGCTTTTGGGCAAAATGGACTAGCTGAAACTGAGACGTTTACTTACGTTAATGGAGAAGGAGGAGCGCCTCCTGAGATTATCACTAACCCTGGTGGAATCGATCTTGATGGTAATACAGAGCCCTTTGTTCTGGGGGCAGATGGGGATAGCTCTGGCTTACCAGACACTGTCCAGATAATTTTTGAGGACTTAGATGATATCAATGGCTTTGATTCGTTAGCATCTTTAACTGGAAATCCACCAGGACCAGATGTAGCAAACGGCGATCCTCTTTTTACTATTACTGACTTAGCTCTTCAGGAAGTGCCTGGTACTATAGGCACAACACCTGGAGGCGATCTATTTGCTGAATATATAAGCAGTGAAGAATTTGAAGTAGATCTCGGGGAAAGAACAGTTGACCTTGATGGTGATGGAACACCAACTGACGGCACACTAACACTAAATGTACCAGCAGGTACCCAATTTTTAGGCATTGATACAGTTACGGGTTTTGTGGTTTTATTTGAAGCTTTGGCAGCAGGTGATGCTGTGTTTGAATTTACTCCCAGTGATGGTAGTACTCCTTCTGTATTTCCGACTGAAGGCGAATTCATTTTTAGTAGCGACGATCTATCTTCTGTCCCAACTGGAGATTGGGGCTTAGAAGCTTCAAGTCTATTTGGTAGTAGCGTTCCTGGTATTCCTGGTGATGGGGAAGCCTTCTCTTACGGTGAATCTGTTTCTGCTCTTGACCTTAACGGCGATGGAGGTATAAATGGTGGCGATGGCGACAACGGCGATATCGTGTAATGGCTGAAATAGAGGTTAATAGCTAACAGGTTAAAATTTGTTAGCTATGCATTCCATATCTTGTGCCACGGATGATCGATATATATAGTCTCATAGACGCAGAGTAATTAGTTCAATTTATTCAATGGCGATCGCTATTACCTTTTAAAATCAGCACTAAAGTAAACTAATGTTACTAAATTGTGGTTATCAGAATAAACTCGCCAAAATGGCAACATTGATACCTAAATAATTTGAATAATACTGAAAAGTCATGTTTTTATTTTTATTTAGGCGAACAAGATATGCTGAATACCTATGTTGACGCTCTAAGTGATGTTATCTTTTTGGACTACAGTCACGATCCTTCAGAAACTACAACTAATACTGACAGTATAACTGTAGCAATAAGCGGTGAAACCATCGCTCATGCTAAGGCAGAAGCTTTTTTTTATGACTCTGATTTATCAGGATTCTTTACCGAAACTAGTGGCACTGGCGCAGAAGGTGCTTTTGAAGGAAGTGCTGCTGGTGATGCTGAAGTCATTGCTAGTTTTTCTGTAGAAGCAGGGGAAACATTCTCTTTCGATTTCTTAACCGATTTACTAATAGAAGCCAATGAAATTGAGAATCCTGATGTTGAGTATCATCAGGCTGAGTTAAACTTTAGTTTCCTTCTCATAGACACTTCCGATATCAATGATATTGAAGTTTTAGATGATGTTAGCATCTGGGCTTATTTAATCTCTTCTAAGCAAATTGGCGATTTAGAAATAAGTTTTACCGATAATTTCACACTGGATACTAACAATCATAGTATTGATATCAATGAAAACAACGGTATTGACTTGATTTCCAGTACAACCATTGGCACATACGAGCAAACTTTTGACAGTGATACTAATTTAACACTATTGATGGTCGATCGTAGTTCTGTCGAATGGTTAGGAGACTCTTTGATCGGTAATTTAGGCTCTGATTTTGTTTATGGCACAATCTGGGATGATAGGTGGAGCGGAACACAACAAGATGATAAGTACTATGCTAGTTTAGGCGACGATCTCATGTTTGGGGGAGATGGTAATGACATTCTCAGGGCAGGTAATGGCAATGATAGAGTCTATGCAGGCAATGGTGATGACCTACTCGATGGCGGGGCGGGGGATGATGTTTTTCGTGCCGGCAACGGCGACGATCGACTTTTTGGTCGTGGAGGTAATGATGACTTAAATGCCAGTAATGGAAATGACCTACTTAATGGTGGTACGGGAGACGATGTTTTAGATGGTGGTAACGGAGATGACCTACTCAATGGCGGCGGGGGAAATGATACCCTCACAGGTGGTTTTGGTACAGACCACTTTGTCTATAAAACTTCGGGAGCTTTTGAGTCTGCTATTGTAGGTATAGATGTTATTACCGATCTAGAAGTAAACGAAGATAAAATCGTTTTAAGCCAGACAACCTTTAATGTTCTGACTGGCACCATAGATGAGTCAATAAATACTAATGAATTTGCAGCGGTAGCTAGTGACGAGCTTGCTAGTGTAAGTGAAGCGTTTATTACCTACAGTATTGGTACTGGTAGTCTATTCTATAATCAAAATGGATCTGATGCTGGATTCGGCGAAGGAAGTCAGTTTGCGACTCTGCAAAACACTCCTGCTTTAACTGCTACAGATTTCTTGATTACCGAATAGTTTATCCTGACTGACTGTTGATTAGGTGATTTCTGATCAAGAATGTACCCTCATTAGGTCAAACAAGCAACCCACACAGCTAAGAATCTAAGCAATTTTTGCGTATATTATTTCCCTGGAAATCACCCTAGTTGTTGGTTATGGCTTGATAACTCAATTAGTGATTATGAATTAAATAATTAAATTCTCTTTCAAGTAACTGCTTAAAAAATCGATTAATAATACTCTCACGCCTGTCTGCAGTTAACTCTGCTGGAATAAACTCTTCAATCATCAATAAATGATATTCTTGTTTTTCTGTTGCAGCGATCGGTCCAACAACTTGTTTGACATTAGCATTACCAATAGCTTCAGCAAGATGGGATGGTAAACTCCAGCGACCGATTATACCTTCATAACCACAACGATACCTGCGCCGTTCGTCCATATCATAGAGGTGAGCAGCTTCATAAAAACTGATCTCTTCTTCTTCAATTTGATAGTATATTTCCTGTGCTAGTTGTTGATAAGGAACTATAATTTGATAAAAAATAAACTGGTCGAAATCTAACCGATGTTGAGCAAAATAAGACTCTACTTCTTTGTCAAATAATTGTTCGGCTAATTTTTGTGCCAGCAGATGTTTTTTGATTCCCGTTTCCCATTCTTCTGCTGTTACCATCTGCTCTTCTAGCCAAACTAAAGTATCAGTGGTTTTTTCTAAACGTTTATCAAAACGAATACTATCTGCTTGAGATTGAATTTCGTCTGGAACAACTGTAATATTGCGCTCTATAGCGATTCTTTGGATAATTTTTTGATATACAATTTTTTGGCAGATTTCCTTTAAAAGCATCTCTTCTTTGAGGAAGTCTGTAATTTCTTTTGATTCAATCGATATCCCTGAAAAATTAATCATGATTAATTTTGATTTTAGACAGTTGCACTCTCAGCAATAGCAAAAAAATATAAGGATAATGAGATATTTTTCTTAAATATTGCTTTTGTTTCAAAAATTATGCTTTGAGAAAATACGCTTTTATACGATCTCATAAAAATCTTAGTTGAGTCGTGAAAACTAACGAGAGAAATGGTTCGGTTTCCAAACCACAGACAATCGAAGCTTTAGTGAGTTCAGTGTTTGGAGTTTGGAGTTTGGAGTTAGACAATTTGACGTTACTTATTAATATCTATCCTTTCTCTTAACTTAGGAAAATAATTTTGCACGATTACTCATATGATATGATATGCAAGAAATAGGCTGAGAGCTTGATTTTTCCACAAACTCTCAGCATAATTGTCTTTTTTTCCCGCTATTACCTTTTATAGCGGTGTTTTTTTGAAAAAATTAACCTTGATCGAGATCGAGAGCAGATACAGATTCAGCGTAAGAGAATGCTTCATTTTCAGTAACGTAAGTGAACGTTTCAGTTTCAGCTAAGGCATATGTGCCAAAAGCTTCCGCATCAGCTAGAGCAGTAGCTAACTGATCGGGGTTATTCACGTTAGCTTCGACAGTTTTGAATATGTCGAGATTTACCACTTTGTTGGAATTGACGTTAGCGTTAATACTAAAGTCAATATTACCCCCACCAGCAAGAGCTTTTTCAGTTTCAGAGTTAACAACTTCTAAATAATTGAGATCGGAAATGATCATTTAATTTCTCCTATGGAAATAAATTTTGTTGACAACAACGTTTGTATTGCTGTCATAGATCAGTGTAGGGATAAACAATTGACTCATGTTGCCATTTTGGCAGATTTATCAAACAGCTAACAGCTTTGTAACAAATCTGCCAAAATGGCAACCTGTGATGAATTTACTGGATTAAATTAAGAAGGGACAAGTTAAAAGGAACTGTCATTAGCTGGTGCTGCTTGAATTGGTAAAACATCAAATCTAGCCATGAATAAAAAAGAATTTTCAGAATCTAATCTCAAATCTCTTGTTCAAAGTGCAGTGCAAAAGCACCAGTTAGGTCGATGGGATGAAGCTGAATTATTATACAAACAGGTATTGCGAGTTCAAGATCGATGTGTAGGCGAGCAAGATTTATTAAACAATCAATATCTTTCAACTGTAATTAGCAATTTGGGATATGTACTTGAGCAACAAGGAAAATTAGAGGCAGCGATAGAATCTTACCAGCAAGCTTTAAAGGTAAATCCTGACTATGCCCAAGCTCATAACAATTTGGGTAATATGCTAAAACAACAGGGGAAACTAGAGGCAGCGATAGAATCTTACCAGCAAGCCATAAGGCTCAAGCCTGACTTGGCCACAGCTCATTATAATTTGGGTAATATTTTTCAGAAACAGGGGAAGTTAGAGGCAGCTGCAGAATCCTACCAGCAAGCTTTAAAGATAAACCCTGATTTTTCACTAGCCAAATTGGGAATTACAATCAACCAGTTGCCAATAATATATTCAAGTGTTGCGGAAATCAAGATTAAACGCAAGAATTATCAACAACATCTCCACGAATTAGCTCAAAGCTATAAAATAGCCGAGCCTAAAAAACTAAAAGAAGCGGTGAAAGCTGTCGGAGCATTACAGCCTTTTTATCTGGCTTATCAAGGCTTAAATGACCGCGAGTTGCAACAAACTTATGGAGAAATGCTCGTTCATCTCATGTCTCACGGCTATCCTCAATGGAGTCAGCCTTTGCCTATTCCCCATTTAGAAGTCAATGAGAAAATTCGCATCGGTTTTGTTTCCAGATTTTTCTACGATCATTCTAATTGGAAAATCCCCATCAAAGGTTGGATAGAAAATTTAGACAGAAGTGAATTTGAATTATTTGCTTATCATACGAACATCAATCGCGATCGCAAAACTATAAGAGCAGCCAAAGAATTTGACCGATTTATTCAAGGTTTACATACATTTGAACATTGGGGTCAATTAATTCAGAATGATAAGTTACATATCCTCATTTTTCCCGAATTCGGGATGGATCCCATAACATTAAAACTAGGTTGTTTAAGACTAGCTCCCATTCAAATTACCTCTTGGGGACATCCTCAAACTAGTGGTTTACCAACTATTGACTATTATCTGAGCAGCGATTTAATGGAAACAGAAAATGCTGAAGAGCACTATACAGAAAAGTTAGTCAGATTACCAAATTTATCTATTTATTACACACCTTTAGCAATTGAAACTAAAGCTATTAGCAAAAAAGACATTGACATCGCCGAGAATGAAATTATGTTCTGGTGTTGTCAATCCTTATTTAAATATTTACCGAACCATGATGATGTTTTTCCCCGAATTGCTACGGAGTTAGCAAAATGTAAGTTTGTCTTTATTGAAGCTCCACAAGGTGAATCTGTTACTGAAGTCTTTCGCCAGCGTTTAAACCTTACTTTTCAGGAATTTGGGCTGAATTATCAAGACTACTGTATATTTTTGCCTCGCATGGATACTCAGACTTTTGCTAGCACAGCAGCTATGGCAGATATCTTCCTAGATAGCATCGGTTGGTCGGGATGCAATTCGACTTTAGAATCTATTGCTCAGAATATCCCTGTCGTTACTATACCGGGAGAATTGATGCGGGGAAGACATTCCATGGCAATCCTGAAAATGATGGGCATTGAAGAGACGATTGCATCTAGTAAAGAAGAATACGTGCAACTTGCTGTCCGATTGGGCAGAGATACTCAATATCGTCAAAATATTTCCCAGCTCATTAATCAAAACAAGCATAAATTATATGGCGACCTAGAGCCAATCAGAGCCTTAGAAGAATTTTTGCTGCAAGCCGTTGGTAAAAAAAGGACACCCGCAATCACTACCGTCGCCGAAACCTTGCGGTTGGCAATCCAAGAACAGAGAGCCAATCGCCTTGAGCAAGCCGAACAAGCTTACCGCCAAATATTATCTATCCAGCCAAATTATCCCGAAGCTTTATACGGCTTGGGGATACTTGCACAGCAGAAAGGCGAATTATCAGAGGCTGAGAATTTTTTGGATACTGCAGCGCAAGTTCAGCCTAATTCAGTTAAGATTTTGTTTACTTTGGCTAATCTGCGTCAACTACAGGGACAGTTAGTAGCAGCTGAAGCTGCTTACAAAAGAGCTATTATACTGCGACCAGATGCAGTTTCAATTCACAATAACCTCGGCTATACCCTACAGCAACAAAGTAAATGGGAAGAAGCAATAACCTGCTACAAAAAAGCTTTAAAACTACAGCCTAATTGTGTTGAAGCAGATGTCAATTTAGGTAATGCACTCCATGCCCAAGGTAAATTATCCCCAGAAAAACAGACTCATTATGCAGAATTAAATCACAAATTGGGTCTTGGTAGGAAAAAAGCAGGGGATTTTAAGACTGCCGAAATTTACTTTCAAAAAGCATTAGAACTGAGTCCCAACTACAAGGAAAAGGAAATATAGATAATTTTGCAAGAACTTTATGACAAGAAATTTTCACATCCTCCAACTTGCAGCTAAATATCATCAAGCCAACGATTTTACTCAAGCCAAACAATTTTATTCCAAAATTCTAGAAGTCGAACCCAACCAACCTGATGCCTTATATGGGTTAGGGGTGCTAGAGCGACAGAGAGGTAAAGACTCCGAGGCGGAAAAGATGTTTAGAGCACTCCTCGACATCCAACCAAAGTATTTTAAGGCTTGGTTCAGTCTCGGAAATTTATATCAAGCTCAAGGTCAATGGCTAAAAGCAGAACAGGCTTACCAACAAGCTCTTATTCTGCGACCAAATGAAGCACCTATTTATAATAATCTCGGTTACACTCAGAAACTTCAGGGCAAGCTAGATGAGGCAATTTGCTGCTATCAACAAGCCCTGTCAATCCAGCCCAACTGTAAAGAGGCTGAAGTAAATTTGATTGAAGCTCTTAACGCTCAAGAATCGTCTGTGGAAAATGCCCTTAATGAAATTGGTGCCAAAAGTTTAGCAAGGGTCATCAGGAAAATTCGTTTAGTAAATCACTTTGAAGATCCTCTCAAGAGGCATTTTTATAATTGTTTCATACAAGGTAACCTAGTTATTTTAGTTATTTTCTCGATCTTTTTATGGCGCATAGCCCAACAGAATAAGATCGAACAATATTTGTTCTCTAGTCGAGATTGTTATTACTTACATAAAATTTTCGAGCGGATGGTTGGAAAATGTGAGCTTCCTATCGATTGCCAGTATTTCTTCACCAGCCGTCTAGCACGAGTCAAAGGTAGCCAAGATTATCTAAGTTATTTATTAGATCTGGCAAACAAGGAGAAAAATTCTGCTATTGTCGATCTCGTTGGCACAGGTTCATCCTTGTCTTATCTTTTGAATAATAAAATAAATCTAGATTTCTCTTTGCCTATCGTCTTTTTTCATCAGACTAAACTCAGCAGAGTTAAAAACATATACCACCTAGACGACGAGCTAAATCTCAACAATACAACACATTCTCTCATTTCTCCTGAAAGTCGCAATGTTAATCTTGATGTTCTGGAAATACTGAACTATATCAATCAGCCGATGATTAAGGATGTTCTCAAACAAGATGACAATGAATATGTCCCCTCGTTTTGCTCGAACTCAATGCCAGACGAAATCCTGACCTTAATTGATTGTAGCGAACAGATTATTGATGATTTTTCCAATCACCTCAACCCAGAAATGATTGCAGAAATAATAGATATTGTAGATTGGGAAGACCTTAAAAGTTTATCTGCTGCCATATATCATCAACTTTATCAGCATCATGACCTTTTTTCCTATTTCATGACTTTCCACGTTGAGGAGAATAAAATGGTTGAAAGGCAATTATCTATATTGGTCAAATAAAATACAATCAGCAACAAACTTTCACCTAGTTTTCTTGCTCCGTCCTATACGCTGAGGAAAACATGCGGCGAGCTATGCGCCTTTGTCAGCGCGGGCGGTGCGCTTTTTTAAACTCATCGAACCTTTGTTGATTTTGTTTGGGGTTGGTCGTTTTTGGTACTTTTAGTTTTGCTTGAAGTTGATATCGAACTAAACGATATACGATCCCATACTGGACTTCTAATCCCAATGATTCATCTAACCACTGCTGTATTTGTCAATAGCTCTTAAATCCTTACCCTAAAGAGCTAGCTTCGAGACCGAAAGTAAGGCGTTCGCGGACTGGAATCCGCCGACAAAACTTCTTTTTGGCGAATCGCTCCACGCGATTGCCGCAACTAATCCTTTAGGGCGTCACGCATAAGCCTAGAGCTTAAATTATCCAAAGGCAAAATCATCCGCAGTTAAACTGGTTGCATCTACACCTTGTAGAATGGCTAAATCTGAGCCAGAAGCAGCAACCAATGCGTCACCTTCTAGATCAGTAATGCTCACATCTTCAAAGCCAATTCCTAAACCAGCAATACCCAGCACATCTTCACCACTGGTAAAGTCGGTAATTGTATTAGAGTCTTCGGGAATCTCTGCATTAGCAATCCAGAATCGATCTGCACCAGCACCACCAGTAATTGAGTTATCTCCACCTAATGTAGCAAAGAATTTGTCGTCACCATCATTGCCAAATATGCGATCGCTAGACCCTAAAACGATCGTATCATCACCACTTCCTCCATAGATCCGATTGTTACCGCGATCGCTGTCTGATAAACTATCGGGAGAAGTACGATGCAAAGTTGCTTGTTCGTAATCGTAAGCCAGTCCTAGCAGTGAGGCTTCGCTAAAGGGTTGACCAGAAAATTCTAGACCTACAGGCAACCCTTCTGAGGTAAAACCAGCAGGAACGACAATACCTGGTAAACCTGCAATAGAGGAGAAAGAATTATCCGCTTCGGGAAGTGTTTCCCCAATTAGAGGAGCGGGAACGGTTTTCATGGGGTAAACTAGAGCGTCTAAATCTAGTTCTTCCATAACTTCTATGGTTACATTACGCAAAAAATCCCTACGAAATAAACGCTCCTCATAATCCTCATTATCTTCTAAAGACTCAACCGATTGAGAAAATATCAAGCTATTACCCAAACTAGGTAAATATCTACCATCTTCAAGAATATCTTCTAAAGTTTGAACTGGTGCATCGGGTCCTAAGCCAGCTAGATAATCGTTGAGAGCAAATTTAAACTCAAAGCTATTAACACGAGCATCGTCGAGAAAATCTAAGAGATCAAATCCCAGACTGACATTATCAATAATTGTTGCTCCTTCTGCTTCTAGATCCTCAATCGCATCGTCAATTATAGCTAAAGATTCTTCGTGAACCTCTCCAGAACGAAATAGATCGCTGAATACACCAATCCGCTTTCCTTCTAAGGCGGTTGTACTTAAAAGGCTAGTATAACCACCTTCGGGTATATTTCCCACACTGTTTTCGGTTACAGGGTCATTTTCATCGAAACCTGCGATCGCATCTAGAGCGATCGCTGCATCAGTAACGTTGCGCGCTATAGAGCCAACTCGATCTTGAGTAAAGGAAAGGGGTACTACACCATCACGACTGACTAACCCTTCAGTGGGTGCAATACCTACTAAATTATTGTTGGCTGCGGGATTTCTAATGGAAACTCCCGTTTCTGTTCCCAAACCCAGAGTAGCAAAATTAGCGGCAACAGCAGCAGCCGTTCCCGCACTAGAACCACCAGGAACTCGATTTAAGGCATAGGGATTTAAGGTTTGTCCTCCCAAGGAACTAAGACCGCGAACCCCTCTTGCAAATTCATCTAAGTTTGTTTTTCCCAAAATAATTGCACCAGCTTCCCGCAGTTGTTCGACGACAAAAGCATCATCGGGAGGAATGGAGTTTTCTAATATTAAAGAACCTGCTGATGTGGGTAAGTCAAGGGTATCGATATTATCTTTTAGTAAGATGGGAATACCGTGTAAAGGACTCCTCGCACCCGATGTTTGACGTTCCTCATCTAAAGCTGCTGCTGTGGCTAGAGCATCGGGATTGAGAGTAATAATCGAATTAATAGCAACACCCTGTTGGTCAAATGCTTCAATTCGCTCTAAATAAAGCTCTACCAATTCTTGTGAGGTTAAAGTTCCCGCATCAAGAGCCTGATTGATTTCAGTTATGCTAGCTTCTTCGATGGGGAAGGCTGCTGTAGTCGAAAGATTTAAAGAAACATCAATTAGATCGTTCCCCTCACCAGCAAAAATTAGCTGATTATTGCCTCGTACTTCAATAACATTCGACTCCCTCGAACCAAAAACTGGCTCAAGGGAAGGAATTTCGGGGGTGGGGGTAGGGACTGTTACAGTGTCGGCATCTTCGATTGTTATAGTTACAGCACCAGCATCTTCATCGACAGTATATCCTGTACCTGGTTCTAAGATAAAAGTTATATTTTGAGGGCTATCGGGGTCGAGATCATCTAAAACTGGTGTGGTGATAGTTCCCGTTTGAGCGTTTAGCAAAACTGCCAAGCCACTAATATCATCATTAACGCTTACTAGCTGTAGATTATCAAACTGTGTTGTCAGTAAATTAAACTGCCCTAAAGCATTTGCCACATCGCTATCGACACTGACAAGTAAACCCCCATTGGGTATCGGTTCGCTAGAGGTTAAGGTAATGGCTAACTGAGTCCTCTCTTCTTCCACCAGTACACTTGGTGTAGCGCTAATGCTAACTGTCATAATTTTGCTCCGAGAAACATTGTGGCATCTTTACTTATTTTTCCAATGTAGAGCGATCGCATTTCTTAAGGCGATCGCTTTATCAATCAGTTAATAGTTTTAAGCAAAAGCAAAATCATCCGCAGTTAAGCTTTCAGCAGCTATACCCTGAAGAATTGCTAAGTCTGAACCGCTAGCAGCAATTAAAGCATCTCCTTCGCTGTCAGTAATGCTCACATCATCAAAGCCTATACCCAAGCCAGCAATACCAATTACATCCTCACCTGATGTAAAGTCAGTAATGATATTTGCTGAGTCAGGAATTTCGGCAGATGCGATCCAGAATTGGTCTGCACCTGCACCACCAGTAATCAGGTTGTCTCCGCCAAAGGTGGTAAAGATCGCGTCATCTCCATCTCCAGCGATCAGGCGATCTCCTGTACCCATTACTAGAGTGTCGTCACCACTGCCAGCATAGATACGGTTATTGCTATCGCCAGTAGAAGCATCTACAAGATCGTTTAAGTCACCAGCAAAGATAAGTTGATTGCTACCCGATACTTCAATAGTGTCACTATTAATGGAGCCAAATACAGTTTCGAAACTAGGTTCTATAGGTTCTTCAGTATTCCCATCTACCAAGGCAGCAGTTAGCTCATAAGGACCATAGAAAACACCAGCTTCTGGAAATACCCAACCACTACCACTTCTGACTACATTAGGATCGTAATTACGATTACCCAGTTGGCTGACACCCACATAGTAAGTACCTGCCTCTGTAGCTGTGTAATCTAGATATGGGTCGCGAGAGAAATCTTCACCAGGTGCTGTTCCGTCAGTATTGGCAGCTAGTTCGTTGCCATCCGCATCAAAGAGTCTTAGCTCGGTATCGGGCTTTTGTAAGATACTCTCTAGTTCTGGTGGAACTGGCGAACCAGCAAGATCGGGTCCCACATTCTCCAGGGTTGGTAAGACTTCTTCAGTGTCAACATCTAAACTGATGGTCTGACCTGCCTCTAATTCAAAGGAGTAGAAATCAACATCTTCAGACAAATCAGCATAGGTTCTACCAATTCTTGCGGTTACTGAAGCCTCAGGTGATTCAACACTTAAGCCAATGGCATTAGCATCAGCGATCGTGTCATTAACTTCGATTTCTTCAGGATTGCTGACCTGCTCTAAGGTATCAACGACCGTGAAGGTAGCTTCCGAAACACCTTCAGCAACTTCGTAATTAGCACCAGGTTGTAAGGTAAAGGTAGCTGTTTCGCTGCCTTCTGACACACCATCGTCTAAAACTGGCAGATTAACTGTGACAGACTGCTCGGTTAGGGTTAAATCAAACCCATCTGCTGTCACTGCAGCAATACTACCCCCTTCTACTTCAATGGCATCTAAATCAAAATCGTCTAGGTTAGGGGCATCGACGCTAACGGTTAAGCCGTCTGCAGGCAAGGGTGAACTTACGGAGAATTCGTGAACGCTAACAGTACCTTCTGCTTCCACTAAGGTTTCAGGACTACCTGTTAAAATAACCTGCGTCTGAGAATCGGGAGAATCTGAGATGTTAACACCAAAACCACTGGCATTTGGATCGATTGTGTAGGTAGGCTGTTGCTGTAACTCAAAGTTAAGGGAAATCAGCCCTTCTTGAACCTCTGAAGGATCGACATCGGGAACTGTCAACTCATCAAAAACGGACAGAGTAATGGTTGCTGTTTGCTCGGTGATAGTGAAGAAAAAGCCCGAATTATCTCCATTGGGCACTGGGAAGTTACCCCCTGTAACTTGGGCATTCAAGACATCAAACTGACTAAGAACGCTACCAATAACCGGCTCACTTTCACTGTCTAAATAAACAAGTAAACCTTCTGCGGGAGGTGCTTCTGATAAGGTAAAGGTTACAGTAGTTTCGGTTTCTTCGGACTCAATAAGCTCGGTTTCGCTGATGGTTACCCCGACTTCAGGTAAAGTGTCTCCACCTGTTACTGGTGGAACATCTGCTACGGAGTCGTAGTAGGTCACCTCAGCGGTGCCTGCCTCAGGCGCGATGTTATAGCCCTCTCCTGGTTCTAGGAAAAAGGTAACATCTTCAGCACCATCGGTTTCTAGGGGTTCATAGACAGAGATGACATCACCAATATCATCCAGTAAGAATGAAGCATTATTAGCTGCTTCGTAAGTGACTGTCATAGTGAGTTCTTCTATGAGCAGGCGAATTCCGCTAGGAATACCATCTTCGTTGAAAAATGCCCCAAGAGATTGACCTCCAATCGTGCTGGGAAGAGCGCTTTGACCCAAAAATGAAATGTAGTCGAACAAATTTACATTGCTGTTGAGGACAAATTCAATGCCTCCGTCGGGAATGTCACCCTCCGCGCGAATCGTAAAGTTAACGCTTGAGGTTCCATCCTCCTCTACAAATTCCACTACAGCATTGGTAAAATTGCCCTCTGCATCCGTTGTCGTGGGGACAGCAGTCAATGACAACGTAGGAGGATTGGTGACATCAGGATTACTTACAGGTGGTGTAGGAGTGCCCACGCTGCGAGGATTATCTTCTGTTATCAGGTTAACTTCGAGGTCGTAGTTGCCATAAAAGTCATCCGCACCATTACCAAAACCAGCCACTAGGGGATTGTAATTTGGTAAGTCTACCTCTGGATTATCCTGAAAGAAATTCAAGACCTGTACCTCGACACCAAAGGCGATGAAATATTCTCCGTCGGCAGGGGCTGTAAATTCTTGATAACTATCGGTTTCTTCTGGGTCGGCATTACTAATTCCACCAAATAGCTTGTCTGGCGCAGCAGGTTTTGTATAGCCAGTGACTCCATAGTCCGTAGCTGGGCTACCGTCGGCATTGAATACACGAGAGTACAGTACAAAACCTTCATCAAATAGATTGGCACTGCCTTCCACCTCAAAGGTTTCAATAGCAATGGTATCCCCTGCATTTAACTCTACTTTGTAAACATCGACATCTTCTCTAGGATCGATGTAGGTGAAAGTTCCGTCGGCATTGAGATAGCGGTTACCGATATCGAAAGTGGTAGAACCTTGACCAGAAATAGATCCTCGTACAGAAAAGGTTGGCGCTTCTGGCATGACGCTAATATTTGTAGCAAAGGGAATAATGTCATTGGGTTCAGTAGTAACCCCTGTGGGAATATCGTCTCGCGTATCCACCAGATTAAATGTGCCACCGCTGAGATTTTCAACAATTTCGTATCCTTCTCCAGCGACTAAGCTAAAACTAGCTGTCTCACCCGTTTCCGTTTCGCCATCATCAGCAATTGGCAGATTAACCAAGGTAGTATACTCAGTCATTCGCAGGTCAAAACCACCGTCACGTACCTCAGCAATCTCACCGCCGACTACAGAAATACCTGCTAAGTCAAACTCGCTGAGGTTAGGGGCATCGACTGAGACTACTAATCCACCTTCTGGAATCACTCCATTAGTTGCCAGAAAAGCATGTGCCGATAACGTTTCTTCATTTTCGATTAAATAGTCGGGTCCTGTAAATAAGCTTACTTGTAGCATAAGTTTATACTTCAAAAATTAAATGAATTACGATCTTGTAGGCGATCGCTCTTTCAAAGGCGATCGCTATGTGTAAAATTAATTAAGCAAAAACAAAATCACTCTCACTCAAGCTATCGGCAGCTATACCCTGAAGAATTGCTAAATCAGAGCCAGCAGCAGTAATTAAAGCATCGCCTTCTATGTCGATAATACTTACATCTTCAAAGCCAATACCTAAACCAGCAATGCCAATTACATCTTCTCCTGCAGTAAAGTCGGTAATTAGATTAACTGCTGAGGTCTCAATTACTAAGGTAGGCTCTAAACCATCCGTCGTACCTACAGGATAGAAGCTAGCATAACTATTGCGATCGTCTATGTTTTCGTTACCAAATACACCACTAAGAGCTACATTCGCCCCAGGATTAGAATTGAGTAGCTCGTCTTGAATTAACTCAGTGACATCCCAACTGTAAATACCATCTTCACCAACAACAGTAGTGGCGATCCCATTTGCTCCTTCTTCGCCGTAGTTGATATCGTCTAGGTTGCCGTTAACTTCGTCTAAAGGTGCGGTAACTTCATAGGCACTAACGGATACGGGACGATCTGCGGTGGCGGGAATTAGTGTTTCTGCTAAATCAGCATCGTGTTCGAGGATTAATTCTGCATTGGTAACTATCGATTGAGATATTTCCCCAAGCTCGAATTCGAGGAAGGAAATTGTCTCTAATCCTGCAAAACCAATAACCGTAGCTTTGTCTGAAAGCAATCGGCGATCGCTACTTTCACTGACATTTTCGCCAAAGGTAAAGAAACCAGTATCGGCAGTGATTTCAATTGTGGAACTAGTGTCAGGAATTTCTGCACTAGCAATCCAGAATTGATCGGCACCTGCACCTCCAGTAATGGTATTGTCTCCGCCAGAAGTGGCAAAGATAGCGTCATCCCCTTCTCCAGCCAGAATGCGATCGCTTTCTCCCAAAACCAAGGTATCGTCACCACTACCTGCATAGATGCGGTTGCCACCATTACCTGTAGAAGCATCGACTAAATCGTTAAGATCTCCAGCAAAGATTAACTGGTTGCTGCCCTCTACTTCGATAGTGTCACCATCTATGGAACCAAATACAGGTTTAAAGGTGGATTCTGGTTCTGGATTGAGTGTAAAATTGATTTCATACTCTCCTACATTAATTCCAGATTCGGGGAAAACACTACCACTACCGCTACCAGCTTGATTAGGATCATAGTAATTGTTATCTAATTGTGCTATTCCAACATAATAAGTACCATCTTCAATGGCAGTAAACTCTAAATAGGGATCGCCATTAGTACCAGATTCATCGGGTGCTGGGGCTTCGGTAACTAGCTGTAATTCGTTACCTGCTGCATCGAATACGCGTAGTTCAGAATCTAGGCTTTGAGGTACGGCAAATCCTTCTATGTCCAATTCAATCGAATCGACGTCAACCGCTATGGTATCCCCTGCATTGAGATTAAAGGAATAAAGGTCAACATCTTCGGAAAAGTCGACAAAGGATGCATTACCTTCTTCGTCTTCTACATAATACTCATTAATTTCCCCTGAAAAAGAAACAGTAGGATTAATTTCCGCTATCCCAGTGGCGATCGCAGTATCGATAGTATCATTAACTTCTTCCGTAGAACCAGGGGCAATTTCACTAGTATCGGCAATGGTAAAAGTACCACTGTTGGCTTCGGTATCAACTTGATAACCTTCTCCTGGCTCGACGGTGAAAGTAGCCGTTTCTATACCCTCTGCTTCCCCATCATCAGCCACAGCAACGCTAACTGTAGCATCTTGTTCGGTTAGATTAAAGGTAAAGCTAGTATTATCGGGTGTAGCACTGACTAATTCTCCTCCCGTTGCTTCTAAGGTATCTGGATTGAATTCAATCATTTCTGGCGCGCTGATAGTTACAGTGACTCCTTCTTCTGGGGGAGGGGCGCTTAAACTGAGATTAACATTGGCAACGGTTGCTTCCGATTCAATTAAAACTTCAGGTTCAGTGGTTAAACTAACCTGGGGTAAGGAGTCAGGAGTATCTTTAATAGTGAGACTACCGCCATTTTGTTCGGGATTAACTGTATAGCCCGCACCAGGAAGAACTGTGACATCGAATTGTTCGATTCCTTCAGGCTCTTCTATGGCTGCACTGTCAAATACTGGTAGGGTAATACTGGCTGTTTGCTCCAACATTTGGAAATACACACCAGTAGTATCACCATCGGGAATAGGTATTCCCCCTTGAATATCGGCGGCAAAAACATCTAATTCACCTAAGAAACCAAATTCACCACCACTAATGTAAACTTGGACTCCTGTTGCTGGGGGTGCTTGGTCTAAGCTTAGATTGAGAGTTAATTCTGTTCCTTCCGATTCAATTAATTCGTTTGTACTTAATTCTAAACTGACTTCTGGAGTTACTTCTGGGACAGGAGCTTGCTCTAAAGTATCGTAAAAGGTAACAGTAGAACTATTAACAGGAGTAGCGATATAGCCTTCGCTTTCTACCAGAGAAAAAGTGACAGTTTCTGGTCCGTCGGTTTCTGCTTCAGCACGATTAGAAGGATTGAGAGTAATTACACCATAGGATTCTTCGAGCAAGAACTTAAAGCCAGTAGCTTCCCCATCCTCGTTGTAAACCGCATCTAAAAATTGCCCCCCTCTGGTAAAGGGTTTGGTGCCTATGTTTCCACCGTAGGGAACGGCATAATCCTGACCAAATTCTTCATCTTCTAAATCACCAAAGTAATCGGGCAGGGCGACATCAGTATTGATGTATACTTCAATGCCACCTTCAGGTACTTCCCCTTCAGTAGCCAAAATGATGTTCAGAGCCGAACCTGTATTTTCGGCAGCAGTTTCAACTACCCCATTACTTAGTAAAACCTCGAAGTTTTCATTCTCAAAATCGCTATTGTAAACTCCCGAAACTGAAACTAGAGAAAGGGGTATTCCTTCTCCCGTACTGGGAGGGATTTCCGTTGCTTCAGGAATAAAAGCCTCGGGTTGATTGAGATTGAAGTTGAGGGTATATTCTCCTGTGCCGTATTCATTGGGGTCAAGTTGAGTGGCAAATCCGTTACCGCTACCAGGAGTAAAGGGATCGTATTCTGAATTTTCGTAGATGCTAATACCTGCATAGTAAGTACCCGCTTCGGGTGCAGTAAACTCAATGTAAGGCTCAAACCCAGAATCAAAGATTTCATTGGGCGCAGCACCATCATCATTGGAAGCCACTTCTACACCATTAGCATCGAAAAGACGCAACCAGGGGTCTACCTTTCTGCCATCTCCAAATTGATTAGCATCTGCATCGAGAAAAATAGTGTCCCCTGCTGCAAGGTCTACTTGATACAAATCTACATCTTCACTACCGTCTACCCCTATTACCGTGTCATCAAGGTCATATTGATTGTTCTCGTCAAATTCAATTGAGCCATTGATACCGATCTGAGGAGTAGCATCGCTAAGATCGACTACCTGAGCTAGTTCGATAATATCGTTAGGTTCAGCTGTTTCTGGTACAAATATAGGTTCCATTTGCATTTTGGGTAAATTGTGCTGAAAATGCTCAACTTATTAAAAATAATTATCAATAATCTGTAGTCAAATACAACTCTAGTTATTAAACTCAGATCTTTAAAATAGCTTCCTCTTAATACAGACGACACAAATTCAAGAAAGCTAAAAATTAAAGTAATTTTGGGAAGCCAGCGATCGCAGACAGTCGATAAGTTCGATACTTGCCATATATATAAGGGGACACAGTTAAGAGCGATCGCTTCTAGCAATTCAGTAATTAAATTATGCTTGCTAGTGATAGTCTGGGTAAATTGACTATGATGTTTGATTCAAAGTAATAGTATTCCTCAATTCATAAAGTTGTACACTATTTGTAAATTGAGTGATGAACTGAGGTTAAAATTGATAGTTATTTTCAATAAGCTTTGCTAGTGTAAGAATACCATTACCAACCCTAGAAAAACAATAAAAAAATCGTGCAGAAATCTACACGATTACCTTCCTAGAGAAAAAATATTTGATATTTGCCAGACTCCAAAAAGCTTGCTAATTAAGCAAAAGCAAAGTCACTAGTAGTCAAGTTAGTGGCATCGATACCCTGTAGAATTGCTAAATCAGATCCAGAACCAGCAATTAAAGCATCACCTTCTAGATCGGTAACGCTCAGATCGTCAAAGCCAATACCCAAACCTGCAATACCGATTACGTCTTCACCAGAAGTAAAGTCAGTAATGATATTAGCTGCATCGGGAATTTCAGCGCTAGCAATCCAGAACTGATCGGCACCAGCACCACCTGTGATGGTATTATTACCGCCAGAGGTAGCAAAGATTGCGTCGTCTCCATCTCCAGCAAGAATGCGATCGCCTTCTCCAAGAATTAAAGTATCATCACCGCTACCTGCATAGATACGATTGCCACTATCACCAGTTGAAGTATCAATTAAATCATTTAAGTCTCCAGCAAAGATAAGTTGGTTAGTACCTTCAACTTCAAGGGTGTCGCCATTAATCGAACCGAATACGGGTTCAAAAGCTTTACCCTCATTACTATCGCTGAGTTCAAAACTGAGTTGATACGCTCCAGGTTCGGCAACGCCTTGTATTCTCCAACTGCTACCTGTAGCACCAACATTAGGATCGTAGTCATTATTGCCGATGTTACTGATACCCACGTAGTAAGTTCCTGCTGCGTCTGGGGTAAATTCTAAATAAGAATCTCCTTCTCCTGGGACTAAATCGTCTGGTGTTGCGACTTGTTCTGATGCAGCTAGTTCGTTACCCGATTCATCAAACACTCGCAGAACAGTAAAGAGGGTTGATAATCCATCAGTTCCCAAGTCAGAAGCAACCGCATTAATATTGGCAGTTTGTCCCGCTTCGAGGTCGATACTGTACATATCAACATCTTCGGTGTCGTCATACAAAGGAGCTTCAGGATCGGCGGTGAGAAAATTATAGTCGATCGCGCCATCAATATTGGTAGTTTTACCAAAGGTAGGAGTAACATTAATAGCTGTTTCAATGGTGTTATTGAACTCGGTTTCTACCGCAGGCGGGGGTGTTTGTTCGGGGGTATCGACTATTTGGAAGGTACCTTCGTTTGCTAGGGGAGATATTTCGTAGCCTTCACCAGGGTTGAGAGTGAAGGTAGCGGTTTCTAGACTTTCCGCCTCACCGTCATTGAGAACGGGTAAACTGATGCTGGCGTTGGCTTCGGTTATGGTAAAGCCTAGCTGTAGGGGGAAGCTTTCAAGGATGTCGATTTCTCCTGTAATGCCAGTAGTTGCGATCGCATCAAGGTCAAATTCTTCTACACCTTCTGCAGTAACAGTGACATAGATTCCGCCTTCGGGGGGAGTGGTGCTGAGATTGAAGTTATGTACGCTAACAGTACCCTCTGACTCGACAAGAACTTCGGGAGAAGTGGTTAGGCTAAGTATGGGTTGAGATTCTGCTGTATCGGCGACGGTGACAATACCAGAATTAGCTGCATCATCGATTTGATAGCCAATACTCGATTCGATAAAGAAGTTAAATTCCTGCACTCCTTCAATAGCTTCGTCGGGAAAAGCAGCAGCTTCAATAGTGGCGGTTTGTTCGGTAATTTTGAAGTAAAATCCGCTAGAGGAGAAATTGGAAGAAGGGAACGCGCCTCCTGTTACTTCGGCATTAAAGATATCAAACTGTCCTAAACCTTGGAAAGTTTCTCCTTCCCCAAACTCTGTTTGAGAAGTAGTTTCAGTATTGACGTAAACCACTACTCCTTCTTCTGGGGGTGGTTCGCTGAGAGTAAAGGTAAAGGTTGCGGTGTTCCCCTCGCTTTCTACTAATTCTCCATCAGCGATCTCTAAACTGACTACAGGTTCGACAGCAGGTGCAGGTGCGGTTTCTACGCTGTCGTAAAAGGTGACGGTGGAACTACTAGCGTCGGGGTTAAGGTTGAAGAAAGGAGTTTGTCCGACGGTAAAAGTAGCTGATTCTGCGCCGTCGGTTTCCGTTTCTGGCTTGTCTTGTAGAGTTAAATTGATTACGGCATTATTGGCAGTTAGGTTTAAGTAAATGCCTGTAGGATTGCCATTTTCATCGATTACGGGATCGAGAACTTCTGCACCTCGAAAGAAAGGTTCAAAGGGGAAGACGTATTCGGAAAGATCGACATCGCTATCAATGAAGACGGGTATGCCTTCAGGAGGAATATCGCCTTCTGTACTCAATACTAAAGTAATTACCGAGCCTCCCGTACCCTCTTCGGGAGAAATATCATCAACAGATTCGACTAATTCCTGAGAGATTAGGGTTTCGTCTAAACCATAAGTGCCAGTAATGGTGTTGAGAGATACTACAGGAGCATCTTCGGGAGGCAAAACATCGGGGAATAAAGGAGGTTCGATATCAATGATATTATTCTCAACTAGATTGACTTCTAGTTCGTAACTGCCAATATCGAAGCCAAATTCGCGGAAAGCATCACCACTACCCGAACCTGCGGTATTAGGATCGTAGAAAGCGTTGAAAGTAGAACTAACGCCAACGTAGTAAGTGCCATCGGTTTCGGCAGTATATTCGATGTAGGGTAGGAAAGAAGTAAAAGTATCATCCGTACCAGGATTGAAGAATGTTCCTTGGGCGACATTATTTCCTTCTGCGTCAAATAATATTAGTTCTGCTAAGAAAGAAAAATCCCCTACTTCATCTAGATCGATCGCAACGGTATCCCCTGCATTGAGTTCAAAACCATACAAGTCCACATCTTCGGTATCATCTATCCCAGGATTATTATCGAAGTCAAAAGCTAATTCTCCCGTTACTACTGCGGAATTATTAGCGTTGATCGCCCCTAGAAATGTTGCAGTATCTAAAGTATCGTTAGATTCTATTTCGGCAATTTCAGCAATATTCAAACCGCCAAAGTTGCTTTCATTAACTATACTAGCGTCGGTGTTTTGTAGCACTGCCAAGACATCATCTGTACCTGTAAGTTGAATTACTGTATCTGCACCTTCTTGGACAATAGTTAGATCGCTAAAATCAATTGCGCCAGAAAAATCAGGTTTAAAGCCTTTTAAAATAAAGCGATCGCTCGAATCGAAATTAGTTATGGTTGCAATACCTTCTCCTGGGGCGATTTCAAAAGTATCAGCACCAGAACCCGTAATAATGGTGTTGTTGCCTACAGATAGCAGGAAATTAGCCTCATTGACTACAGAATTGATTAGGTTATCTCCCTCTCCCACATCAATGATGTTATTTCCCGCGCCAGCATGAACGGTATCATTCCCCAATCCAGCCATAATTTCATCATCACCCGCACCAGAGGTAAAGTGATTATCCCCCTCTCCTGCATCCGCAACCAAATTACCGCGCGCTAAGTTAACCGTGTCGTTACCCGCACCAGTATTAACCGTAGCCGAATCATTATTCGCAGCAATAAAGTTATTACCGTCTCCCGTAGTTACTTCTCCGCTACCAATACTAATAATATTGTTCCCGTCTCCCGCTTCTACAAATTGATTGTCTCCCAAAGCGGTAATGACATCGTTGCCACCATCAGTAGTAATAATATTATTGTCACCACCAACAGTTAAGAGATCATCTTCAGGAGTACCTGTAATGGTTTCATCTCCTCCTTCAGGAATCGAATCGATATCGGGGGTAAATTCTACCTTCCCAAATACGCCATCGCCAGCATTGTCTCCCAAGTCATTACCCGCAGCAAAATAGAGGTCGTTACTTTCTCCCAGACTCGCGCCGTTACCAAATACCAAACCCCACAAGCCGTCGATCTCAATCGGTTCGCCGTCATCACCTCGCAGATAATCAATGGGTTCTCTCGTATCGCGATCGAATGCCACAATCGTACCGTCGCCAAAATTGGATACTAATAAAGCATTACTAAACTCGCCAAAATCATCGGGTGCAACTACAAAACCCCAAGGCGCATTAAGCAAACCACCATCATCCCAAATATTAATCAAATTACCTTCGAGGTCGAATTCGGCAATTCTACCCAAACCTGGCTCGATGACTTCATTACCTGGTACTTCTGGATCGGGTTGAGCGTAAGCGACAAACAGAGAATCATCAATTAACTGAATATTGTATTCCGCATACCCATCGGCAGCAAAAGGATTGAGAAAATCAAACTGTTCCGTAACCTCATTAAACTCCCCATCGTAAACTTCAATATCGGGAGTAAAGCCAAAATCCGCAGCGTAGAGGCGATTATCGGTTTCAAAATCTGTAATTGCTACCCCGTAATAAATTGAGTCTAGAAATTTATTAACTACGACTTCCGATTCCAACGGGCGATCAAATGAACCATCTTCATTTTGCCTTTCCGTCCAGCCAGATATACCGCCATCCGTAGCCACAAAGATAAATTTACTGGGCGCAGTAATCTCCCCGTTAGGATGGTCTTGAGTAATCACAAAATCGCTACTGCCATTAAATACCTGACCAGAAACCCCCGAAATACCAAAAATGTTACCCTCAGACGGTGTAACTTCTACTATTTTTAGATCGTCTTGATAGATCGGAACACCGCCAACATCTCCAACATATTCTGTACTGATGCCAGTACCGCTATTGCTAACCCAAAAGTGACCGCCAAGCCCCGCAGGACGAATGGCAATGCCCCAACCCAAGCTGACATAGGGATCGAGCAGTTGGGGATTATTGTCGGGGTTATTAGAAACGAGATTGGTAACGGAATAGTTGTTTGTCATTTCTTTTGAAGTAATAACTAATGAGTAATAACTAATAATTTTTTTCCTTCTGCCTTCGCCATAGCGTAGTTTCAACAATCAATAAAGTTGCGGAAGGCACTTATCCGTTCTCTTTAGGCGACCTCAAGAAAGCGGGCAGGACTCGCTACGCATCACGCATATGCTTTAGTGCAAGTTGTTTTCACTATCGAAGTAACAGTCAAATGAGCTATTTTGTCTACAAAATTGATTATGCAAGCGCAAAATCATCCGCAGTTAAGCTATCGGCAGCCACGCCACTTAAAATTGCTAAATCAGAGCCAGAAGCAGCAATTAAAGCATCACCTTCTAGGTCAGTAATACTTAAATCGTCAAAGCCAATACTCAATCCAGCAATACCAATAACATCTTCACCATTGGTAAAGTCAGTAATGACGTTAGCAGCTTCGGGAATTTCGGCAGCAGCGATCCAGAATTGGTCTGCACCCGCACCGCCTGTAATGGTGTTATTTCCGCCAGAGGTAGCAAAGATTGCGTCTTCTCCAGCACCTGCTAGAACTCTGTCAGATGAACCTAAAACAACGGTATCATCACCACTACCTGCGTAAATGCGATTGTTACCTTCTCCTGTGGAAGCATCAACTAAATCGTTTAAGTCACCAGCAAAGATAAGCTGTCCGCTACCTGCTACTTCAATGGTGTCGCCGTCAATTGAACCGAAGATAGGTTCAAATTCAGGAGCAATTGGATCTGTGGGGTCTACTGGGTCTGTAGGGTCTGTAGGATCGCCTGGGTCAACAGTACCATCTACCAAAGATGCAGTTAGTTCGTATTCGCCCCAGTATACGCCCACTTCTGGGAACGTCCAGCCGCTACCGCTTTCCGCAACATTGGGGTCGTAATTGCGGTTGCCCAACTGACTAACACCGATGTAGTAAGTGCCTGCTGAGTCAGCAGTAAACTCAAGATAGGGGTCACGGGAGAACTCTTCGCCAGGGGCTGCGCCGTCACTGTTGGCAGCAACTTCGTTGCCCGAACCATCGAACAATCGTAGTTCGATATCAGCTTTCTGAGGTATGTCAGTTAGCTCAGGAAATACCAAAATTGAGGCTAGACCTGGGTCAAGGGGTTCTGGCTCACCAGTGTCAATGTCTAGAGCGAGCGTTTGTCCAGCTTCTAAAGTGACCGAGTATAGGTCTACGTCTTCGGAAAAACGAGCTTGCCTCGCAGGAAATCTTGAATCATACCCTGACATTGCTCCACCGATGAAAACCGTAGGATTATCACTGCTCAAGCTTAGAGCAGTAGCTTGAGATAGGGTGTCATTTTCCTCGACTTCTTCTGGGGAAACAGCAACTTGGTCTGGTGTATCGGTCAGGATAAAGGCTGCTTCAGCTATTGGTGAAACAATTTCATAGGTATCGCCGGGTTGCAGGGTGAAGGTGGCAGTTTCGCTACCCTCATTCACGCCATCTTCGAGAACGGGTAGGCGAATAGTAGCTTCCCGTTCGGTGATGGTAAGGTCAAACCCGTCGTCTCCTACTTCAGCAATCGTACCTCCTTGCACCTCGATGGCATTTAAATCGAAGTCATCCAGGGAGTCTGCACTGACGCTGACGGTTAAACCTTCTGCGGGTGGGGCTGCACTGAGGCTAAAGGTATGAACGCTGACGGTACCTTCTGATTCAATTAAATCGGTGCTGTCTTCATCTGCCTCAGTAGAACCCGTCAAAGTCACTAGAATCTGTGAGTCTGGGTTGTCAGCAATCGCGACGTTAACTTCGCTAGCATTGGCGTCAATGGTGTAGCTCTGTTGCGGCTGTAGGGCAAAGGTAAGATCGAGAATACCTTCTTGAAAAGTATCTTCAGGCAGACCTGTATCAACCGTTAGTTCGTTAAAAACAGAGAGCGTGATTGTGGCAACTTGCTCTGTAATGGTAAAGATAAATCCAGAAGAGCCGTTTGATATTGGAAAATCACCGCCTGTAGTTTCAGCATTTAAGACATCAAACTGGCTAAGGGGGGTACCGATAGTCGTATCATCCGCACTAGCTACCGATACTGCTATACCTTCTTCTGGAGGTGGTTCGGATAGGGTAAAGGTGAGCGTGGTCTCCGTTTCCTCGGTTTCAATCAGTGTTGACTCGCTGATGGTCACGCCCACTTCAGGAACGGTGTTTCCTCCACCCGTGGGATCAGGGACATCTTCAATTGAATCGTAGTAGGTAACTTCGGTGGTTCCGGCATCGGGAGCAATTTCATAGCCCTCCCCTGGCTGGAGGAAAAAGCTAACATCTTCGGCACCGTCCGTCTCCAAGCCCTCAAATTCATCAAAAAGGAAATCAAAAGGATTTTGCACCAGTGTATTGCTTCTATCTGAACTGGTTCTTTCTAGGGTGACGTTCATCGTCGGCTCTTCCATCAGGAGCCGAATTCCCGTGGGAATACCATCCTCGTCATAAAACGCGCCTAACGACTGTCCACCAACAGTACTGGGGAGTTCCCCCTGTTGGTTGACAGATATGTAGTCAAGCAGATTGGCATCGCTGTTAAGAACAAATTCAATCCCCTCTTCAGGAATCTCTCCTTCAGCCTCAATAGTAAAGGTAACAAAGGAGAAATCATCAGTGCGGAAATTGTCAAACTCTCTAGGTTCAACGAATTCGACAACCGCATTGGCGAGGAGATTTCCTTCTCGGCTTACCGTAGCGGGGATAGCACTCAAAGAAAGGGTAGGCGGATTGGTGACATCCGGATTGCTCACGGGTGGGGTAGGAGTCCCTGTTTGGCGAGGATTGTCCTCTGTTAACAAATCTATCTCGATTTCGTAGTTACCAAGATGAAATCGGTTATTGGACGACAAACCAGGCGTTTCAATGCTGTAGCCGGTTTCGGTAAGGATATAAGGTTCTCCCTGCCCATATGTAGGTAACGTGCCAAACATATCGGCAAAGCCAACGTAATAAATCCCGTCCTGTGGTGCGGTAAATTCTAGATAAACGTCGGTGTGGTCTTCGTTGACCGTTCCATCTTCGTTGAATTGATTATCTCGATTACTGCCCATAAATAACTTATCGGGTGCAGAGAGTTCCCACTCAGTAATAAATTCAAGTCGATTACCATCAGCGTCAAAGACAGCAATTCCTGAAGTCAAACCGACTTCGGTATTGCCCTCTACCTCAAAGCTTTCAATCGCAATCGTATCTTCTGCACTCAGTTCCACCTGATATAGATCGACATCTTCGTCGTAGTCGATATATGTATAGGTGCCGTCGTCATTTAGGTAACGGTTGCCGATATCAAAGTAAATGGAGCTAGCCGCCGAGAAGGAAGGATTCTCAGGGGTAATCTCCGTGTCGGTTACGACGGAAACGATATCGTTGGGTTCGGTAACAATGCCGAGTGGAATATCATCCCGCGTATCCACCAGGTTGAAAGTACCGCTACTGTAGTCGGCGACAACCTCATATCCTTCGCCCTCAGCCAGGCTAAAGGTCGCGGTTTCATCCGTTTCGGTTTCACCATCATCCGCAATCGGCAAATTAACCAGGGTGGTATATTCGTCCATCCGCAGGTCGAACCCACCGTCACGCACCGCAACGATTTCACCCCCTTCAACCGAGATGCCTGCCAGGTCAAACTCGCTTAGGTTGGGCGCGTCAACCGAGACAACCAGACCGCCTTCAGGAATGACGCCGTTAGTGGCGAGAAAAGCATGAGCCGAAACTGTTCCCTCATCCTCAATTAAATAATCGGGTCCTGTAAATAAGCTTACTTGTAACATAATTTTTACTTCCAAAATTAAATGAACTGTGTTCTGATATTGCGATCGCCCTACTTTAGAGCGATCGCAATAAAGAAAAATCAATTAAGCAAAAGCAAAATCATCTTCAGTTAAGCTGGTAGCATCTACCCCCTGAAGTATTGCTAAATCGGAGCCAGCAGCACCAATGACTGCATCTCCTTCTAGGTCAGTAATACTTACATCGGCAAAACCAATGCCCAAACCTGCAATACCAATTACATCTTCACCAGAAGTAAAGTCATTAATGATATTTACAGCTTCAGGAATTTCAGCATTAGCAATCCAGAATTGATCCGCACCTAAGTTACCGTTGATGCTGTTGTTACCGCCAGAAGTGATAAAAATGCGATCGTCACCATCGTCGGCAAAGATACGATTATTTTCGCCGAGAATTAAAATATCGTCACCACTACCTGCATAAGCACGATTGTCGCCATCCGATTGAGTGAGATCGATTAGGTCATTGCCCGAACCAGCAAAGACAAGCTGGTTACTTTCGTCAATCTCGATTATATCAGCATCAAGAGTACCAAATACAGGATTTAGATCTCCTCCTCCGTCGACGGGAGGTTCAACAGAAACTTCCTCCACCGTAATACGCAAAACTTGATAGCCTTCAGCGGTAAAGTCAGCGCTGGTAAACGCTGCTGGCGCACCTTCTGTACCGCCATCTTCGCTTAAGATTCTGCCTCCTTCAATAAAGCCTGGATGTAATTCGACAACTCCGTTCTCATCCACACCAGTATCGGGTTCAGCTTGGAAGAAGAAAGCAGTATTCTCCGCAAGTTCATCATTTACTTCTGTTCCTGCATCTAAAACTTCACTACCAGCAACTATAAAATCAGCACCGATAAAATTACCTTCTGCATCAAATAGATTGTGTATAGTGGGGTCGCCATTAGCTACAAAAGCGTCATTAGAAGGAATTATCATTGAAGCATAGCTGAAAAATTGACTCGTATCAGCATTAAGATTGAGAGTAAATGTTGCGGTCGCAACTTCTCCTGGGTCGACGGGACCCTCAAGACCCTCAAGACCAGCGATCGCTCCATCAACAGAACCAAAGCCACTACCCAAAAATTCTTCTGATAATAGACTTACATCTCCATCTTCAGCTAGGCTTTCTAGACCTGGTGTTGCTGCCTCACCACGATTGTAAAGATCGAATTCACCATTGTGGAATCCTACCCAAACAGGAGTAAGGAAGTTTCCTGCATCGGGAGCTAAATTTTCTATAGTAACTTTAACTTCTACGGAATTTGGTTCAGTAGGTGGTTCAACAGGAGGAGTGCCACCATTACCGTCAAGAGTCGCTGTAAACCTGTAAGGGCCAGGCTCAAAGCGTTCTTCAAATATCCAACCACTACCGCTCGCTTGTTCATTGGGGTCGTAGAAATTATTACCGAGGTTACTTATACCAGCGTAATAAGTTCCACTCTCAGGAGCAGTAAATTCCAGATAAGCATCACCATTAGCTTGGAATACTTCATCGGGCGCACCACCATTTTCGTTAATGGCAACTTCATCACCATCAGCATCGAAGACCCGCAGAATGTTATCGAGTAAAGAACCCTCTACCCCAGCATCACCAGTACCGCCACCATCTACATCTAGTAGTAGAGTCTGACCCGCTTCTAGGTCAAAGGAATATATATCGACGTCTTCAGAAGCGTCAACAAAGTTACGAGTTTGACGACTGTTATCAATTTCCCCTGATACTTCAAATACAGGATTCGTAGAACTTAGACCAGTAGCCATCGCCTCAGCGATCGTGTCATTAAATTCGCTTTCAACAAGACCATCAGAGCCATTAGCATTATCATCACCATCATCAGGAATTACCACGGAATCAGGATTGTCAGCAATAGTTACCGTTACTGCACTAGCATTAGGATCTAGGGCATAGCCCACACCTGGCTGTACCGCAAAGGTAAATTCTTCAACTCCTTCGATACCATCTTCTGCGGGTATCTCTGGATTAGTTGTCTCATCGAAAGCAGCCAGAGTAATGCTTGCAGTTTGCTCGGTAATTCGGAAGAAGAAGCCACTGGCTTGGAAGTTAGGAGAGGGGAAGTCTCCACCAGATACCTCGGCATTAAAGACATCAAATTCACCTAATGCAGCTCTTTCTCCACTGTCAACGTTAACCAATAGACCTTCTGCTGGAGGGGGCTCGCTGAGTGTAAAAGTAAGTGTAGTGGTATTTCCTTCTGATTCAATTAGGCTTGTTTCGCTTACTTCAACACTAACTGTAGGTACTGTGGGCATCACAGGTACATCTTCCAAAGTGTCGTAAACAGTAGTAGAGAATGTACTATCATCACCTACTTGATATCCTGCTGCTGGCTCTAAGGCAAAGCTAATTTCTTCTGTTCCGTCGTTAGGTGCTTCATCTGGGTTGTCAATGTTGAGGTTGATAACCGCAGCATTACCAGTAAGATTAACTTTTATGCCCACTGGAACTCCAGCATCGTCAAATACTGCGCCTAATACTTCAGCACCAATAGGCGTGAAGGGAGCTCGAGTGCTGAACACACTAGAAAGATCGATGTTGCTAGTTAGATAGACTTCGATGCCTTCTTCAGGAATCTCATCGTCTGTGTCTAATGACAGAGTCAAAATTGAAGCACCATCCTCCACAAACTTTACTAGCGCACTAGCTAGCAGGTTGTCATCATCGTTATAAGTTGCTGGAGAGGCATTGAAAGAAATTGTTGGTCCTTCATCTGTTCCAGCAGGAATAACTGTTGCGGAAGAACTAGGTTCTTCGTTGAGAGATAGATTCAGGGTATATACTCCGTCGCTGCGACCAGCACCACTACCCGCTACGTTAGGATCGTAAAAGTCGTTTTCAAACGTGCCGTCGTCGTTAGTAAAGAAATCAAACTGACCGTTACCAAAGCTACTAACACCGATATAGTAAGTTCCAGAGGTTTCGGGCGTAAATTCTAAATAAGAATCTCGACGACCAGGGGCAAATAGCTCATCGGGGGCAAAGTCATCATCACTTTGAGCGATCGCATTACCATCGGCATCAAAGATTTGCAGTACGGTATCGGGACTTTCATCACTATTAATTTGAGCGTCAATATCCAGACGGAGTACATCCCCAGCTTCTAGATCTACTGAGTACATATCCACGTCCTCAGTGGCATCGGTTATGGTGCGATCGCTATTAAAGAAATTGCCGTTAATCGCAGCTTCGATAGTTATATTACTGTTGTCCGCACTCAAGCCAGTAGCTTGGGCTTCGGCGATCGTGTCGCCAATAGAATCGCGAGAATTACGGGGATCTTCAGCCTCTGGGGGTACGACCGCAGTGGTATCGACAAGGGTAAAGCTGCTACTATTTTCTTCTGCTTCTTCTCCTATTTGATAGCGATCGCCATCAACCAGAGTAAAGACAGCCGTTTCTAAGCCTTCTGCTACACCATCATCGCTTACCGCAACATTCACAGTCGCAGTTTGCTCTGTTACCAGAATATCTACTGTGCCATCGTTACCGATATTAACGACACCGCCACCAGTAACCTCCAAACCTAAAGCATCAAAATCATCTAGACTTTCTGAGTTAACCGAAACTACAATACCCTCTTCTGGAGGAGGCGAGCTAAGGTTGATGTTGAAAATGGCAACAGTTCCTTCCTCTTCAATCAACACATCGGGTTCTGTTTCCAGACTAACCTGAATTTCAGAAGCATCAGTTTCTTGGACAAGAATCGATACTTCGCCTGCGCCTTCAGCAATGTTGTAACTAGGGAGTGATTGCAGAGCAACACTAACTTCTTCTAGACCTTCTATCGTTTCATCTACTATGGCTTGGAAGGTAATGCTGGCATTTGCCTCGGTAATTTTGAAGTAGAAGCCTCCTGCGTTGCCATCTGGTGCGGGGAAAGAACCACCCGTCGTAGTAGCATTTAATAAGTCGAAGTCAACAATACCTGCAAATTCGTTATTGGAAACAAAGACGACTAAACCATCTTCAGGAATTTCCCCGTCTACATTAAAGTTGAGGGTTCCAGTATCTCCACCTTCAGTAAGAGTGCCAGTATCGCTAGTAAAGTTCATACCGACTGTAGCAGGTTCGGGAATAGTAGGTAGCTGGGAAGCTTCTTGATAAAGGGTTGTTGTTGTAGTGGTTTCAGCAGATGTATAACCTTCACCTTCAGTTAGGGAAAAGCTAATATCTACTGGTAGATCGCCATCGGTTGGATCTGTAAATCCTGTATTGAAGTTAACCACGGTGTTGCGGTTGTCCAGCCTTACCTGTAAACCGATGGGTATTCCTTCTGAATCGTAAATTGCCCCAAGTACCTCACCGCCAAAGGCTGTGGGAACGAAGTTAGAACCTTGGATAAATTGAGTGATGTCAGCTAAGTCTGTTTCAACATTGACAACTAAGCCCTCTTCAGGAACTTCACCATCAGCACTTAGTAACAAACTAAGAATGGGGGTGCCAACGCCTTCTAGAACTAAATTTGGTGTAGCTAGCTGACCATCTTCGTCAAATGTTCCTGCCAGAGTATCAATAGAAATATTTAAAGCACCATCGGTAGGAGGATCGGTAGGTTCTTCAGTTGGATCTGGTTCGCCGGTCGTATCCCCTACATCAGTAATATTGAGCGTAACGCTGCCCATCTCAGAATTGACATCATAAGCCTCTCCATCAATCACCTCGAAAGTAAAAGATTCTGCTGCCTCATCTTCATCCGCACCATCATCGAGTACGGGTAAAGTGATGGTCGCTGTCGGTTCGGTGATATTAACAAAGAATCCACTATCCCCATCTGCTGGTTCAGGGAATCCTTCTATGCCTGTGGTCTCAAAATTCCCAACATCAAACTCCGTTAAACTTCTCAACTGCGAACCTGCACTCGCAACATCATTAACTAATACCGTCACTCCTCCTTCAGGAATTTCTCCTTCCACATCGAATGTCAGGGTAATGGTCTCTCCCTCAAATACATCGGTTTGGTCGAGACTAATGCCTATTACTGGTCCTGATGATGCGGTTTCGTCTGCTAGGTTGAGGGTTACGCTGGCTGCATCGGAGTCTACTTCATAAAGTTCCCCATTGGCTAAAGTAAATTCTATATCTAAAGCTTCTTCGGCAACAATATCATCAAAAACTGAAGTAGTGATAGTTGCTACGGGTTCGGTAATAGTGACTAAGAAGCTTCCGCCTCCTCCGTCTCCTACCTCTGGTAAACCTTCAATACCTGTTAGTTCTAAATTACTTAAATCAGCTAGGTCAAACTGTCCTAACGCACCAAAAACGTCGCTTTGAACTAATACTTGTACTCCGCCTTCGGGAATATCACCTTCCACATTAAAAGTAACGGTCAGGGGGTCTCCTTCTGCCAGGTTGGTTTCAGAGACCGAGATACCAATTATCGGACCGACTCCTGGTCCGCCATTGTCATCGGTAATGGTGAAAACTGTGCCATTTTCCTCTGGATCGACGGTATAGCCTTCTCCTTCTGCTAAAAAGAACTCAAAAGGCTGCGCTCCTTCTTCAATAATGTCATCGGCAAAATAAAGCTGAAAGGATGCTTCAGGTGCAGACAGTAAGATATTGATTCTGCCAGTATCATCAAAGTCAACAATTTCCGCATTAATGAATTCAGATCCAGGTTCGGCTGCAAACTGATTGGTAAAGTCAAAGGGAACATCTGGATCGCCTCCTGAAGTATCTAGATTAACTACAATTCCCTCTTCGGGAAAGTCACCTGTTACCGTCCATTTCCATTCAACTAAGTTGTCTTCAGCCTCTTCTGAGAAGCTATCGGGTACTACTTCAAAACTAACTACAGGAGCGTCTCCTGTTGGTGGTGTTGTGGGTTCTTCTGGGGTTTCAGGAGGCGTTTCTGGTTCTTCGGGAGGTTCGGGTGTTGGGGTATCTCCTGTTAACTGACTTTCATCATCGGCAAAGATTACGACACTACTTCCCGCATCAGGGTCGACGGTAATTTCGCTTAGTCCTGTAATTGCTTCAGCATCTGCCTCATCCACTTCAGTTGCGATCGAAAATGTTGCTTCTACCAAACCATCAAAGGTTTCGGGTAAAAATGTATCGGGTTCGGGATTATCAAAAATGGGAATGGTTACAGTAGCAAAAGTGGCTCCTGGATTAATCGTAAAGGCTATTCCCGAATTATCTAAGTTGGTATTTACAGAAAGAAGATCGATATTTTCTATCTGGGGATTAGCTGCCGCTGCGGGCAAATCAAGTCGGTTGAAAATTTGTTCGATCTCACTATCGATGTAAACCCTAGTTCCTTCAGCAGGTGCAGCTTCATCCAAGTCAATACGAAAGGTTATTTCTGTACCTTGGTCTTCAACTAAGGCGTTTAAATCGCCATCAAATGTTGTTGAGGTGGATAAACTAACTTGTGTCATGTGTGTACAAATTGCCCTATAAGGCAACCTTGAAATTAAATAAAAGTCACAAAGGCGCTTTGTCATATGCGCAGTGGCTTGCACTAAAGCATATGCGTAGCGGTATCCCTTTCGAGAGGACGCATATAGTTAACGTCACTTCGGGTTAAGAAAATTGACCAGTTAAGGTGGCTATCAGCCATGAGCAATTGAAAGATCTTACGATTGGTTCAAGATTGATAGATCTCGTCGCAAAGCTGTTTTTGCAACCCTTAATCTGTAAAGGACTTAAGCTTATCCCGAATTTACATTATTTAAAATTAGATTGAGAAACTTTCCATGAATCAATGATGGTTCAAGACCAAAGTCATGCAGATAACAGCGACTCTATCTTTGGTCAGATATTTTAAAAAATATTTGTGTGTAATGATAGCTCGTTAATATCTGCCGATAAAAGTTGTGGCTTTGCACTAATTGCGCAAAAGCCAAGTTAGGAAAAAGGTTGACTTGGGAATGGTTAATTTAGGCTGAAATACTTTGATTTGGAGCGTTTGAACTCCACTTGATAAAATATAATCTATTGAGAGTCTTTGTCAACTATTAAAATTAATTAGTTATAAATCTATAGGTTTTTTTTAACTTTTTTTCTGGGATAAAAGTTTATTGTGAAAGGTTACAACTTTGTTTTTTATTGTGCAGATTTATGCACAATGTGCACTGTTTTTGTATATGTATGCATTATTCTCCTAAATCAAAAAGCGATCGCCTGATAATAGAGCGATCGCTTTATTGTGAGGGAGTTTATCTATACAGACATACTAAAGATTTAACCAAAAGCAAAATTGTCAGAACCTAAAGCTGCAATATCCACATCTTCTAAGCTGAATAAGCTCATCAGGGAGAATAGTTGCTATAATTCCAGATGTTTCTAGGGTATCAATTAATATCATCTACATCAGTAGATTAGATACTTTAAGCTGCAATATCCACATCTTCTAAGCTGAATAAGCTCATCAGGGAGAATAGTTGCTATAATTCCAGATGTTTCTAGGGTATCAATTAATATCATCTACATCAGTAGATTAGATACTTTCTTACATCTAGATAAAGGATAATTGCCCCCGATCGCCTGAGCGCGATTCAGAAGTTAAATTATGATAAACATTTAGAGTCTGCGAAAACACAATACAGTACTTGAATCAAAACAACACAGTTTTTGATTTGCAGAGTCAAATATGCTTGGTAATGTAACTCCTGCAAAACTTGAGAATTAATCTCAATAAGCTTTTTAATGTCAGAATACCATTGCTGGCATTAAAAAAGCAATAAAAAAATCGTGCAGAATTCTGCACGATAGTAATCATAGAGGAAAAGATATTTGATAGTCGCTTGACTACAAAAAACTTGCTAATTAAGCAAAGGCAAAATCATCCGCAGTTAAACTCTCCGAAGCTATTCCTTGAAGAATTGCTAAATCAGAGCTAGAAGCAGTAATTAAAGCATCTCCTTCTAACTCAGTAATACTGAGATCTGCAAAACCAATGCCCAAACCTGCAATACCGATTACATCTTCACCACTAGTAAAGTCGGTAATGATATTAGCTGCATCGGGAATTTCTGCGGTTGCAATCCAGAATTGGTCGGCTCCAGCACCACCAGTAATGGTATTGTCACCACCTGAAGTAGCAAAGATAGCGTCATCTCCTTCTCCAGCGAGAATACGGTCTGACGCTCCGAGAATCAAAGTATCATCACCACTTCCTGCATAGATGCGATTGCCACCATCTCCTGTAGATGCATCTACTAAATCATTTAGATCTCCAACAAAGATTAATTGATTGCCACCTTCGACTTCAATGGTATCACCATCAACTGAACCAAACACAGGAACAAAACTATCATTGATCGTGAGCTCAACCTTACCTTCCGAACCATTCTTAGAAACAGCAGCTACAACAGGCTTGCCGAATTCATCTAACCTGTCTTGGATCTCGTCAAGATAAGTCTCACCTACCTTGCCGTTATCAATTAGATCGGCAACGGTTAGGGTTGGGAAAGAGACATCTTCGTGGGTACTGTAGCCGATGGGGAATCCTAATTCGTCATCCCAGTCATCCACATGTAGGTGGGGTAGCTTGTCGTCGCTTGGGCGAGTCCAGAAGGCAAGTCCCGACTGCACGCCGACTTCGCCCCTGAGATCAGGATTCCCTTCGCCGAGCATGAAGCCATTCCTCTCCAAATTGACATCGTCATCTACATCCCAGGTGCCATCTTGTAAAATCTGCTCAGTTGCCGTGTCAAAGGCAAAGTTAACCGTAGGGTAAAGATCCTTGTTTTGAGCGTCGGTGTAGGTGCGTAATAAATTGCCATCTGGGTCAAAGAAGGATACATCGAGTGATAACAGATCGTCTTCCCGAACAATCCCAGCTTCATAGGATTGGCCAGCATCGTAGCTAAACTCACCTTCAACGCTAAATCCAGCAATTTGGCCTGTCCAACTAAACTCGTGGGTAACAACGGAGGAGACTTCGTATTCTTCTCCATCAATCAGCTCGAAGATGAATGATTCTGGACCTTCCCCAGGACCATCATCAAACACGGATAGAGTAATAGAGGCTTGATTCTCGGTCAGAGTAGCAAAGAATCCCCCTGCATCGCCATCAGCTTCGGGGAATCCTGCTATTCCTACTAAATCGGTTTCTGGATCGATTCCCTCATCTCCAAAGATATTAAACTCGCTTAAGCTTTGGAAATCACCATCAACATAGACAGTTAATTCCCCTTCAGGAATCTCCCCATCTACATCAAAGTTAACGGTGAATTCATCCCCTTCTTCCAGGTCAGTCTCGGTTACGGATAGACTAACTGTAGGTCCTACTCCTGGTCCTCCGTTACCATCTTCGATGGTAAAACTATCAGTACTGGAATCTGGATTAACTACGTAATTAGATTCGAGTAAATTATCAGTATCCTCTAGCAGTTCAAAATTAAATTCAACGGGTTCTTCCTCAATGATGTCATTGAAGATACTTTGGGTTAGAGCCGCAGTGTTTTCAGTCAGAATAAATTCAAAGGCATTGCGACCTTCTCCCAGATCGAGAAATGGTCCCACAACTAAGCCATCAAAAGTGACATCGGGACCAAACTGACCAGCTAGTTCGGCGAAATTACTAGGTTCAAAGAGTACAGAGAGTCCTCCAGAAACTAAGTTGCCATCTTCATCAAATTCAGGGGTGGGAATCTCACCATCCACTGTAAAATTGACGCTAAACTGAGCACCTGGATCTTCTTCTACTACAACGTCAGGTTCGGCAAAAAAGCTTACTATTGGTGTTTCTGACATAATGATGTTTCTCCAGAAAAAAATTTGTTGTTTACTGTTCTAAACAGATTTGTATTAATGCCTTGAGGCATCAGTACTGGCAAAGCGCGATCGCTCTTACACCACAAAGCGATCGCACCATTAGTCAACCAATGATTTTAACCAAAAGCAAAATCATCTTCAGTTAAGCTGGTAGCATCTACCCCCTGAAGTGTTGCTAAATCTGAGCCAGCAGCACCAATAACCGCATCACCTTCTAAGTCAGTAATACTTACATCAGAAAAACCAATGCCCAAACCTGCAATACCAATCACATCTTCACCGTCGGTAAAGTCAGTAATGGTATTGATTCCATCGGGAATTTCAGCCGTAGCAATCCAGAATTGATCGGCACCATCGCCACCAGTAATGGTATTGTCACCACCTGAAGTCGCAAAGATAGCATCATCTCCTTCTCCAGCAAGAATGCGATCGCC
>JBCDCO010000006.1:0-47699 GCA_039181635.1 Cyanobacteria bacterium P01_G01_bin.19
CTAGCTGCGGAGAGAGGAATTTTGACAGAGATAGATGCGTTGGCTATTTTCTGAAAAGAAGCTTCCCCTGATTCAGATTCCCATTCAGTTTGGAGTTTCTTGCATTTAGCTAACAAAAACTGAGGATTTGGCGCATGAAGTAAGATACTTTGAGGTAATAAATGTAAACGGCTGTTTAGAACTCCTTCCCCGCGATATTCTTCTAAAACCGCGTGATAATTAGAGCCGCCAAAGCCAAAAGAACTGACTCCTGCACGTCGGGGAATATTATCGATTCCCTGAAACCAAGGTCGGGTTTTAGTATTGAGATAAAAGGGAGAGCGATCGAGTTCTAGTTTCGGGTTGGGTTGGCTGACATTAATCGTAGGAGGCAATATTTTGTGATGTAAGGCTAAAGTAGCTTTAATTAAGCTAGCCGTTCCTGCTGCTGCTTTGGTATGCCCGATTTGCGACTTAACGCTACCCAAAGCAATATATTGCTCCCTTGAGCCATCTACGCTAAATACTTGCTTTAAACCGTTAATTTCTGCTATGTCTCCCGCTTTCGTGCCTGTACCATGAGCTTCTAACAAACCCACCGTCTCAGGAGCAAACCCCGCATCTTCGTAAGCCCGCTGAAGAGCTAATGCTTGTCCAGATGAACGAGGGGCATAAATACTTTTATACTTGCCATCGCTAGCAGAACCCAATCCCCGAATAACTGCATAGATGCGATCGCTATCTCGTTGGGCATCTTCCAGACGCTTGAGTACTACCATGCCAATTCCTTCCCCCAAAAGCATCCCATCCGAACTGGCATCAAAAGGTCTAGTAGCATTCTGTCGCGATAAAGCAGGAGTTTTACTAAAGCACATATAGGCAAAGACACTATTGTCTGTATCGACTCCCCCAGAAATCATTATGTCGCTATGATGTTCCCGCAGTTCGGAAATTGCCATTTGCAAAGCACCCAAGGAACTAGCACAAGCGGCATCCACAACACAATTCATGCCGCCCAAATCGAGACGATTGGCAATGCGCCCTGCAATCACATTACCCAACAATCCAGGAAAAGTATTTTCATCCCATTCAAGATAGGCTAATTTGATTTGCTCGATAATTTTTTGGGTATCTGTATCGGAAATACCATTACTTTTGAGTACCTTTTCCCAGACTGGATATTCCAAACGTTTTGTCAGGGGATTAACTAGTTTCTGTGCCAAAGTAACCCCCAAGACAACTCCCGTGCGTTGGCGAATTGATTCTGCTGCCCCAGCGTAACCAGCATCTTGCAAAGCATCTCGGGCAACGATCAAAGAAAGTATTTGAGAAGTATCGGTAGATTCTAAGATATTGGGAGGCAATCCAAATTCCAGCGGATCGAAGTCAACCTCTGGCAAAAACCCTCCCCGTTTAGAATAAGTTTTGTCTGGGGTTTGAGGATCGGCATCATAGTATTCTTCAATGTCCCAACGAGAAGAGGGAACATCGGTAATACAATCGATTTGGTTGAGTATATTTTGCCAGTATTCAGTCAAATTTTTTGCCTGAGGAAATATACCAGCCATCCCAATAATGGCAATCGGCTTTTGTGAGGGTTTCAAGGGCATTTCTTGGGGCTTAATTTAAGATCTTTGTTTTACATTAGAGAGTAATTTGAAAGAGAGATTAAATACGATTATTTTGTCCCAATATATTACTTTTAGCAATATTTTTAACTCGACCTTTAAGAATTATGTTCTTGATTTGCATGTTGATAGTAATACAAGATAGCTTCAAATTGTGGTAATACAACCGTGTATTGATTCATACCAACAAATCGGGAAGAACTAGAGAAAAATGAGTTAACAGAAGACTAAAAGCTACCATAAAGAGAGCTATTGAATTAGACAAAAAATAAATTTAATAAGTAAAAAAAATTAAATAGCAACTAAATAACATTAGAATTTCAATTGATTTTAAAAGTTTGCTATCTCATGCTGAGTCCAATTTTAAGACAACTAGATTTACCCAATACTTTTACCTTATCTGGATTAATGTCCAGTTTGCTTTCTGCTATTTTTGCGATCCAAGGCAACTTCTATCTGGCTGCAATTTGCCTGATCTATGCAGGTTTAACCGATATGTTGGATGGAGTAGTAGCCCGCAGCATGGAACGTACTCAATTACAGTCGGAAGTAGGAAAACAGCTCGATAGTATTGTAGATGTTTGCTCTTTTGGTTTTGCTCCTGCTATCTTTGCTTATTGTTATGGATTACAGGACATATTCTCAATTATTTTGCTAGCGTTTTATGTGGGAATGAATGCACTGCGTTTATCATATTTTGGCAGTACGGGATTGATTGCAGATAGCCAGACAGAATATTTTACTGGCTTGCCCGTTACCTATGCAGCCCTCTTTATCACCGTTGCTTTTACTGCCAGTGTTTTTGTGTCTCAATCCACTATGAAATTGATTCTGGATGGAGTTTATCTTTTTCTGGCGATCGCTATGGTGGCTAATTTTAAAATGATTAAAATCAAAGGCATTTGGTACGGCATCTTTGCTTTGGGCGCGATCGCTCTGGTGATATTCTATGGCTGGGCAATTATGCGGGTGTAAAACATGTCCAGTTTTTTATAAGTTAACCGTTCGTAGTTAGTGGGTAATGGGCAGTGGGTAGTGGGTAGTAATTTGGGAAATTTGAGCAAACAAAAAACTACGGTTCGCTATCGCGATCGCCAAACGGGAAAGATAGTTTTAGAAAATGTTTTGGCGGAAGGTACTTTGCGCTGGCTGTATGAAAATTGGTTGGGATTTCAGGTTTTTAACTATTTCCTCAATAATTATCTAATTTGCTGGCTTTATGGCAAATCTCAGAATTCTCCCTTTAGTCGGCGTAAAATTGCTGATTTTGTTCGTCAATATCAAATTGAGCCAGCAGAATCGGAATTGCCTCCAGAAAGCTATCCCAGTTTTAATGCTTTTTTTTCGCGCCGTTTAAAACCAAATGCTCGCCCGTTTGTTGGAGATGCCGAGATATTTTGTGCCCCAGGAGATGGCAAAGTTTTGGTCTATCCTCAAGGTATAAGTCAGATTCCCGTTAAAGGAAGTTCTTTTTCTGTAGAGTCTTTACTCAATGGAGCGATCAATCCTGCAACTTATCGTGGTGGTGCGGTTTTAATTCTTCGTCTTGCTCCTTATGATTACCATCGCTTCCATTTTGGCGATCGCGGGCGAGCTAATTCGACAAAATATATTAACGGACAATATCATTCCGTCAATCCTATTGCTCTAGCCAAAGTTCCCAATGTGTTTTCTCTCAATAAAAGAGCAGTTACCGAATTTGAGTCTCAAAATTTCGGGCGGATCACCTACGTAGAAATAGGCGCAATAACCATTGGTAGTATTGTTCAAACCTACCAACCAGGAGTTATTGCCAAGGGTCAAGAAAAGGGCTATTTTCAATACGGAGGTTCTACTGTAGTGCTGCTTTTTGAGCCAGGAAAAATTAGCTTCGATGCTGACTTGATTCGAGATTCTCAGCAAAATTTGGAAGTTCGAGTTTTGGCAGGAGCTAGGTTAGGAAGAAAACTCAAGGAGAATTGAATGCCCAGTTTTATCGCAATCTGGTTTGGACAAGTTGTATCCCTAATTGGTTCGGGCTTAACGGGTTTTGCTTTAGGGGTATGGGTTTATCAAACTACTGGCTCGGCAACCCAATTTTCCCTAATTTATTTATTTACCGAATTACCAGCAATTTTAGTAGCTCCCGTCGCTGGGGCGATCGCCGATCGCTGGGATAAACGCTGGGTAATGATTCTTAGTGATGTCGGTTCGGCAGTAGGGACGGCGGCGATCGCTTTCTTATTTTGGTTGGGAAAACTAGAAATTTGGCATATTTACCTAGCAATGGCTTTAAGCTCCACCTGCAAAGGATTTCAAGTACCCACGTATAATGCGATTCCCACTCTTCTAGTAGGGAAAGAAAATTTCAGTCGTGCTAACGGCATGATTGAGTTAGGAAAGGCAGCAGGACATTTGTTTTCTCCCATACTGGCAGGAATCTTAGTTGAGATAATTCAATTGCAAGGCATTATTGCGATCGATTTTGCCACATTTGGTTTTGCCCTCTTGACTTTACTAATAGTGCGTCTACCTGACCAGCAAAAAAGTAGCGATAAAGAAAAAAGTCAAACTTCCTTCTGGACTGACATTAACTATGGTTGGCAGTACATCTTAGCTAGATCGGGACTGCTAATGATGCTGATTTTCTTTGTGGTCACTAACTTTACGATTGGTTTGGTGCAAGTATTAATAACGCCAATGGTATTGAGCTTCACCAATGCTCAAGTACTCGGTCGAATATTATCTTTAGCTGCGGTTGGCTGGCTAGTTGGCGGTGTTTTGATGAGTGTTTGGGGTGGTTTTCCCAGAAGAGTCAACGGTGTTTTTGCCTTTGAGCTAGTTCTGGGTGCTGCAATTTTCGTCGCAGGATTAAGACCCAACCCTGTTTTAATTACCGCAGCTGCATTCATGTTTTTCCTGAGTGTACCAATTATCACTGGTTCTAGTAATGCTATTTGGCAAGTCAAAGTCGCGCCAGAAGTCCAAGGAAGGGTTTTTGCCATGCGTGGCGCGATCGCCTGGTCATCTTTTCCCCTAGCCTACATTGTCGCTGGACCTTTGGCAGAGTATATTTTTCAGCCCCTGCTCGTATCGGAAGGATTATTTGCTGACAGTTTGGGAAAATTAATTGGTGTAGGAGAAGGAAGAGGTATTGGACTGCTATTTATGGCGATCGGCATATTTATTATGCTTGCTACTGTAGTCGCTTATCAGTATCCTCCCATCCGCTTGGTAGAAGATCGATTACCCGATGCTGTAATTAAGTAACTGGTTTTACCGCAGGCTCTAAATCCGATCAAGCTAGGTAGCACCAACTATTAGATAATATCTAAATATCTAGTATTAAAGTTGAATTGCAAAACTTATATTTTAACTATGAATCACATAGCATCACTCTTCAGGAAAGAAGCAAGGTTTTTGCATCTAGAGTTATAAAAGCGGCGTTGCATCCCTGCGGGATGATTTAAAGAGGAATAAAGAGACAGAAGCAAGGGTATGCTCGAAGATATTTGCTAATCGAGAATTTGGCCTAGATTCAGCTTATGGTAACAATACATCCTTTTTTCTAACTTTAGATGTAAATCTTACAGTCTAATAAAAAATTATTTCAATACTTTACGATAATCTATAGAAATCCAATAATAACTAAATTAGCAAATGCAGATAAGTTTTCACATCTAATAGGTAATGACCAATGACTAGAGACAAATAACGAAGAACATGACCAAACAATGGCTAATCATTCGCCCTAAATTATTCCCGATATCATTTCATCTTAATCGCCGAGTTCCAGTAATCTTATTGATTCTCACTCTGATAACCTTAGTAGCAATGGTAATCAGCATCGGCTATGGAGAGTACCCTATTTCGCCCGTAGATGTAATTAAAACTATGTTGGGTTTACCCACTGCCAACGGTGATTATGCCTTTATTATTAATACTTTGCGTTTGCCCAGAACTATCGTTGCTTTCTTGGTAGGATTAGGACTGGCGATCGCAGGTACAATTACTCAAGGCATCACTCGCAACCCTCTAGCTGCCCCTGGAATTATCGGAGTCAATGCAGGAGCGACATTAGCAGCAGTCAGTCTACTAATTTTATTGCCTAATGCACCTGTATCTTTATTACCTCTGGCTGCTTTTGGCGGTGCGCTGACAGTGGCGATTCTAATTTATTTATTAGCTTGGCAGGGTGGTAGTTCTCCAGTGAGGCTAATTTTAGTAGGAATTGGCTTTAGTTTGATTGCTAGTGCTTTAACCAACATCATGATTACCTTTGGTGAGATTAATACCGTGTCTCAAGCATTAGTTTGGCTGGCGGGTAGCGTTTATGGACGTAGTTGGTCGCAAGTTAGTGCTTTACTACCCTGGATCGTGGTTTTTGGCATTATGGCACTGTTATTAACCAGAGAGTTAAACACCTTAAACTTGGGCGATGAAGTTGCTCGCGGTTTGGGCAGTCAAGTGGAATGGCAGCGTGGCTTGTTGTTGCTAACCAGTGTGGCTTTAGCGGGTGCATCAGTAGCAACAGCGGGGGCGGTAGGTTTTGTTGGCTTAATGTCTCCTCATTTGGGCAGACAGTTGGTAGGTGCATCCCATGAAGGACTGTTACCCGTCTCGGCAATGATGGGGGGAATGTTGGTAGTTGTTGCCGACTTACTAGGCAGAGTTCTATTTGCACCCTTAGAACTTCCCTGTGGTATTATCACCGCAGCTATTGGTGCGCCTTATTTTGTTTATTTATTGATTAATCAGAGGAAATGATTTTTAGCTCTTAGCCTTTAGCTATTAGCTCTTAGCTTATTTTTATTCTTATTTTTGATAATTATGGATCGTAGTACAAACAACACATCTCCCCATCTCCCAGTCTCCCCATCTCCTAGTCCCCCAGTCTCCCCGTCCCCTAGTTACAACCTGGAAGCAAAACAACTAACCCTGGCATACGATGGTGCTGCAATTATTAGAAACCTTAATTTAGCAATACCTGCGGGTAAAACGACAGTGCTGGTTGGTGCGAATGGTTGTGGTAAGTCTACTCTTTTGCGGGGATTGACTAGGCTATTAACACCCAAATCGGGTCGGGTTTATCTTGACGGTAAAGCGATCGCAAAACTGAAAGCGAAAACGGTAGCAAAAAAGATGGGTATGTTGCCCCAAAGCCCCGTAGCGCCAGAAGGTCTAACGGTAAGAGATTTGGTAGCGATGGGACGTTATCCCTATCAAAGTTGGTTGCAACAGTGGTCAAGGGAAGATGACAAACAGGTAACTGAAGCCTTAGAAATTACTACTATGACAGAATTGGCAGACCGACCGTTAGACAGTCTTTCGGGGGGACAACGACAGCGAGCTTGGATTGCAATGGTGTTAGCTCAGGATACGGATATTTTGTTACTGGACGAACCGACAACCTTTTTAGATTTATCCCATCAAGTAGACTTGTTAGATTTGCTGGACGAACTTCAAGAAAGTAAGGGGAAAACCATCGTAATGATTCTCCACGATCTCAATCTTTCTTGTCGCTATGCAGATTATCTAGTAGCCGTACAGCAGGGTAAAGTATATGCGACGGGAACTCCCCAACAAGTGATGACAGAAGAAATGGTAGGGGATGTGTTTAATTTAAAATGCCGTATCGTACCCGATCCCTTATCTGATACGCCGATGTGTATTCCAATGGGGCGTAAGACACAGAGGGAAAGCAGATCAAAAAATAACGGCTATGTCGGACTAGAAACTGATCAGTAATATCAATAATATAAAATATGGAGCGACTTCAAGCCTGGTGGATATTTGCCATCTTGTCAGCTTTTTTTGCAGCTTTAACTACCATCTTGGCTAAGGTTGGCGTAGAAGGAGTTAATTCTAATTTAGCAACGGCGATACGGACTGTCGTAATTTTGGCGATCGCCTGGGGATTTGTATATGCTGAAGGATCGTTCCAAGGTTTATTTGAATTGAATTCCAAAACGCTATTATTTTTAGTATTATCAGGAATAGCAACGGGCTTATCTTGGCTGTGCTATTTCAAAGCCTTGCAAATTGGTCCTGCCTCCTTAGTTGCACCTATAGATAAGTCGAGTTTAGTCTTGATTTCATTGCTTTCCGTACTACTTCTGGGAGAACCATTGACAGTGAAGATGATTATGGGAACGGGGTTAATCTTAATCGGAACGCTAGTATTAATACAATAAAAGACCAAGTGTATCCGCTTGGAGCATCTAATATTACCGAATGCTTGCTTAGTTTATTGAGAAATTTTATGAATAATGTTACAGATATTTACGAACTTTCCCCCATGCAACAGGGAATGTTATTCCATACCATCTACGCTCCCAACTCTGGCGTATACTTTGAACAAAGAAGTTGCTTGTTAACTGGAAAATTAAATACGGTTAATTTTAGGCAAGCATGGCAACAAATTATTAATCGCTATCCTATTCTGAGAACGGGATTTTATTGGGAAGATTTGGAAAAGCCGTTACAGGTAGTATTTAATGATGCCGAATTACCTTGGGTTGAAGAAGACTGGAGTGATTTAACACAGCAAGAGCAACAAATTAAGTTAACAGACTGGTTAAAAAGCGATCGCAACAGGGGATTTATTCTCAGTCAAGCTCCTTTGATGCGCTGTGCTTTAATTCAATTAGCCAAGAATAAATATCGCTTTGTTTGGAGTCACCACCATATCCTAATGGATGGTTGGTGTAATGGTATTTTACTCCAAGAAGTATTAGCTATTTATAAGTCTTTGTGTCATGGAGAAAGTTTATATTTAGAAGCTCCACAAGCTTATAAAAATTATATAGTTTGGTTGCAAGAACAAGAAATAGAAAAAGCTCAAGAATATTGGCAGTATGCTTTATTAGGATTTGAACAACAGACGAGTTTATCTAATCATAATTCTGACAGTAATAATAATCTAACTAAAGAAGTAACTATTAATTTATCTTTAGAAATTACCAAAAAGTTAGTTGCTTTCTCTACAAAATATCGATTGACTTTAAATACCATAATCCAAGGAGCATGGGCAATATTACTAAATCGTTATTGCGATCGCTCTGATGTTTTGTTTGGGGCTACAGTTTCAGGTCGTCCTGCAAATCTACCTGGAGTAGAATCGATAGTTGGACTATTTATCAATACTTTACCCGTCAGAGTTCAATTACCTCCAGAGCTAGAATTAATTCCTTGGTTACAACAAATTCAACAACAACAAACTATTAGAGAAGAATATAGTTATAGCTCTCTAGTCGATATTCAACAGTGGAGTAATGCTAATAAAGAACGCCCATTATTTGATAGCTTGGTAATTTTTGAAAACTATCCTATTTCCTTAGAAGAATTTTTACAAAACTCCAAGACAGATTTTACTATTTCCGATCTCAAAGGATTTGAAAAGACTAATTACCCCTTAACTATATATGCTATCCCTGGAGAAAAATTAAAATTCAAAATAAGTTACGACATTGAATACTTTACTAAAGGTGAAATAGAAGATATATGCGATCGCTTGACTTTAATTTTAAATAGCTTTATAGAATCTCCTCAACAAAAGCTTGCCAATATTTCTATAATTAAGCCTTCCGAATTAGAACAGTTTAATGGCGATCGCCTTGAGTATCCCCAAGATTTATTACTACCTCAATTATTTGAAGCTAAAGTATCAGGAGCGGAAGAAGTAGAGGAAGTAGAAGATAAATTCGCTTTAGTTTCTGATAATGGGAGTTTTAGCTATGTAAAATTGAATGAGCGAGTAAATCAATTGGCTCATCATTTGCAATCTTTGGGAGTAGGTAAAAATAATTTAGTTGGTATATACCTAAATCGAAATAGTAATCTGATTATTTCTCTATTAGCAATATTAAAAGCTGGTGCGGCTTATGTTCCTTTAGACCCAACTTATCCTCAAGAACGTATTAGTTATATCATCAATCATGCTCGTATATCTCATCTAATTACAGAGCAAGATATCGATACAGAAACTTTAAATATAGAACCAAATTTATCCGTAATTAATTTAATAACAGAACAAGAAAAGATCGATTGCCAGAGTAAAGAAAATCTAAATTTAAAAATTAGTCACCAAGACTTAGCCTATATAATCTACACATCAGGTTCGACAGGAAAACCAAAAGGAGTAGCTATACAGCACAGTAGCTTGCTTAACTTTCTTCATTCGATGAAAGAACAGCCTGAAATTATAGAAAGCGATAAATTATTAGCAATTACCACTATTTCTTTTGATATTGCAGCCTTAGAAATTTATCTACCCTTAATCACAGGAGCTACTGTAGTTTTAGCCAACAAAGAAACTACCATAGATGCCGATCGCATGAGCCAAACCATAGCAGAAAATAACATTACTATAATGCAAGCTACCCCTGCTACTTGGCAGATGCTAATCGATAACAATTGGCAGGGTAAACCAGACTTAAAAATACTTTCTGGCGGAGAAGCCTTATCCAGAAGTTTAGCCTTAGAATTAGATTCCCGTTGTCAGGAAATTTGGAATTTATATGGTCCTACAGAAACAACTATATGGTCGTCCATCTACAAATTCAATTCAGACAAACATCCCGAATTAAACACAATACCAATTGGTAAACCTATTGCTAATACCCAACTTTATATTCTAGACTCTCAACTAAATATAATGCCTCCTGGTAGATCTGGAGAATTGTATATCGGTGGTGATGGATTAGCCAGAGGATATTTACATCATGGCAATCTAACGGCGGAAAAATTTATTTCCAATCCATTCGTAGAGACATACCATAGTACGTCTCTACAGGATACGCGATTATACAAAACGGGCGATCGCGTCAGACAATTACCCAATGACGACATTGAATACATTGGGCGTATTGACAATCAAATCAAACTTAGGGGTTATCGTATTGAATTAGGTGAAATAGAAACGGTATTAACCCAAAACTCTCTAGTAAAAAATGCTGTAGTTATTCCTAGTCAAGATAATCTAATTGCATATGTTACTTTAAGCGGAGGAGCGGAGGAGCAGAGGAGCAATGGAGCAGGGGATTTAAGACAATATTTAGCCAAGAGACTACCAAGCTATATGATTCCAGGGCATATTATTTCGCTTGAATCATTTCCTCTCACTCCTAACGGGAAGATTGATCGCCGAGCCTTATCTGAGATAAAAAGTGATCGCTTGGAGATGCAGCCTATTTCTTCTACAACCGTTCAAACTCCCACTGAAGAAGTATTGATTAATATTTGGACGGAAATTTTACAGAGAAAACAAATTACCACCAAAGATAACTTCTTTGAAATAGGCGGGCATTCTTTACTGGCTACGCGAGTCGTGTCTCAAATCAGACAGATTTTCTCTATTGAATTACCGTTACGAACTTTATTTGAGCATCCCACAGTAGAAGATTTGGCTCAAGCAGTCGATCGCCTGCGAAAAAGTAGTATCAATAAACCAGTCAATATCGCCATAATAGATCGAGAGGGAGAATTACCTTTATCTTTTGCCCAACAACGCCAGTGGTTTCTCCATCAACTCGAGCCAGATAATCCTTGGTATAACATCTCTACGGCGGTTAAGATTACAGGAAATTTAAATTGCGATCGCTTGCAACAATGCTTCGATACTTTAGTAGCCAGACAAGAGATTCTACGCACTAGTTTTCTAACGGTTGGAGGAAAACCTCAGATTGTAATAAATAACGAGAGCGAAATAAAAATATCAGAGATCGATCTTAGTAATTTATCCGCATCGGAAAAACAACTGCAAATAAAACAATTACAAGCAGAAGAAGCAAACCAGCCTTTTGACTTAGAGCGATCGCCCTTGATGCGAGTCAAGCTACTACAAACTGCACCTAACGAACAAATCTTATTACTGAACCTACATCACATCATTGGCGATGGCTGGTCAATGGGAGTTTTGGTTGAGGAGATTGTCGGGCTTTATTGGGAGCAGGGGAGCGGAGGAGCAGGGGAAGCAGGGGAAGCAGGAAAGGTAGTAGGGGCGAATGGTATTCGCCCATCTAACAATATCCAATATGTTGACTATGCAGCATGGCAGAGAAAATATCTTCAGGGAGAAGTATTAGCCAGACAGGTTGAATATTGGCAAGAAAAATTACAAGACGCACCAGCCATTAGTTCCATTGCCCCAGATTTTCCTAGAAAGCCCCAAACTAGCTTTGAAAGTGCTGCTTATAACTTCCAAATCAACCAACGGATTACCCAAAGCCTGAAACAGATCGCTCGTAGTAATAGCGGAACATTATTTATTACTCTGTATGCAGCATTGGCATTATTAATCCATCGCTATACAGATAATGACGATTTGGTAATTGGTACGCCTATCGCTAATCGCGATCGCGCTGAAGTCGAAGGATTAATTGGATTCTTTGCTAATACTCTAGCTTTAAGGATTAATTTAGCCGATAATCCTAGTTTCACAGAATTAGTAACCAGAGCTAGGGAGACAGCTTTAGAAGCATATAGCCATCAAGATTTACCCTTCGAGCAATTAATCGATCGCTTGCAACTGGAAAGATCTCTCAGCCATACGCCACTGTTTCAAGTGATGTTGGTACTAGAAGAGCAACGCCAGAAAACATTGGAACTTGAAGGCATAACCTGGCAACCCCTAGAAAGGGTAACTACTCAAGCAAAATTTGAATTAACGTTTTTCATCAAAGAAACCGAGCGGGGCTTACAAGGATCGATTGAATATAACCAAGCTCTTTTTACCGCCGATACTATTCATCGACTAGCGGGGCATTTTCGGACGTTACTGACTTCTATTACCAAGAATCCCGAAGCAAATATCTCTAATATTTCCCTCCTCAGCAAAAGCGAATTAAAACAGATCACAAATAAATTCAACCAAAGTAACAACGTCACTATAGACAGTTGCATTCATCAACTATTTGAACGCCAAGCACAAAAAACCCCTGATGCCACAGCGGTGATAGATAGAGAAGCAACAATTACCTATCAAGAATTAAACTATCGCGCCGACACCCTAGCTGATTACCTACAAAGCTTAGGAGTTAGCCTAGAAACCAAAGTAGGAATAATGAGCGATCGCAACATCGATACCATAGTTGCCCTCCTGGCAATCCTCAAAGCTGGCGGTTGCTACATTCCCCTCGATCCCAACTATCCCCAGGAGAGACTAGATTACATCATCCAAGACACCCGACTAAATATCTTATTAACTCAAACCGAATATGCTGGAAACTTTGACGATAAAAATATAACTGTTATCGAAGGCAGAGGGCAGAAGGCAGAGGGCAGAAGTAAGAAATCCTTTGCCCCTTACCCCTTACCCCTTACCCAAAACAAACCCGTTACCAATCCCAACAACCTGGCTTACATCACCTATACATCAGGCTCTACAGGCACTCCCAAAGGTGTAGCCATTCCCCATCGAGGAGTAATTCGACTAGTTAAAGAGCCTAATTACGTCAAACTAAATACCGATACCAGACTTCTACAGGCTGCATCCATTTCCTTCGATGCCTCAACTTTTGAAATTTGGGGGGCGTTACTCAATGGTGGAACATTAGTAATACTGTCAAATTCCGTACCTTCTTTAGAAGAATTAGGCGAAACCATTGTTAAGCATCAGATCGATACCCTATGGCTGACGGCTGGATTATTCCGCCTCATGGTAGACGAGCAACTAGAATCTTTTCGTAACGTGCGCCAACTGCTAGCAGGGGGAGATGTTTTATCCCCTAGACATATTAAGAAACTACTTCAAGCCCATCCTCAATGTAGCGTAATTAATGGTTATGGTCCTACAGAAACCACTACCTTTGCTTGCTGCTGTTCGATGGATCGAGATACCGAGATAGACAGTAACTGCTCTATCATTGGCTATCCCATTTCCAATACCCAACTCTACATTCTCGATAAATATCTCAATCCTTTACCCATTGGAGTACCAGGAGAACTATATATCGCAGGGGAAGGATTAGCCAGAGGCTATTTAGATCAAGAAGATTTAACAGCAGAGAAATTTATTCCTAATGCTTTTGAAAGCAAAAGGCAAAAACCCCTTACCCTTTACCCTTTACCCTTTACCCTTTATAGAACAGGCGATCGCGTAAGGCACACAACTGATGGCAGAATTGAATATTTAGGCAGAATTGACAATCAGGTTAAGATTAGGGGGTTTCGAGTTGAATTAGGAGAAATTGAAGCGACATTAAATGGATTGGATGGTGTCAAGGATAGTGTGGTTTTAGTTAAGGAAAGCGATCGCGATAACAAACAATTAGTTGCTTATATTATTCTTAACGATCTAATCTCTGAAAAAGAATATGATTGGCGTAAGCTACTTAAAAGTAAATTACCAGATTATTTAATTCCCAGCTTTTTTATTCCCTGTGAATCTTTTCCTATTACTACCAACGGAAAAATAGATAGTAAGGTATTATTAGAATTAGAAATTATTGCACCCGATCGCGCGGAAGATACTCAACAGCCCAAAACAGATTTAGAACAAAAATTAGTAGCAATATGGTCTAAGGTTCTCAATCTAGAAACTGTTAGTACTAATAGTAATTTCTTTAGTCTGGGTGGAGATTCTATTTTAGCGATCCAGATTGTAGCTGAAGCCAACCAGGTAGGTATTAAAATTACTCCCCGACAGTTATTTGAAAATCAAACTATTGCCGAGTTAGCTACTGTCGCAACTACTGAAATAATTAATACAGCCGAACAAGGTTTAGTTATGGGGGAGATTCCTTTAACTCCTATTCAAAGATGGTTTTTTGAGCTAGATTTAGTCAATCCAAATCATTTTAATCAGTCTGTCTTATTAGAAATTAAGCAAGATTTAGATTTAAATAAATTACAATCTACTCTAGAACAACTATTGATTCATCATGATGCTTTGAGAATTAAATTTACTACTAATGAGAATAGCTGGAAACAATATAATTTAGAAGAAATCAAGCTGAATATAGAACAAGTAGATCTAAGCAATTTATCCGAATCAGAACAAAGTCAGGCTATTACGGATTCATGCGATCGCTTCCAAAGTAGCTTAGATATCACCAATAATTTAATCGAAGTTGCCTACTTTAATTTAGGGAGTAATAATAATAATCGCCTATTAATTATTATTCACCATCTATTAATCGACGGGGTTTCTTGGCGCATTCTTTTAGCAGATTTGCAAGCTGCATACCAACAATTAGATCGAGATGAAATTATTCAATTACCAGCCAAAACCACATCCTATAAACAATGGTCGGAATATCTACAAGATTATGCCAATGAATCTTTATCAACAAGCTTAGACTATTGGCTATCACAAAATAAATATAATGATTATTCATTACCAAAAGACAATGATAATGAAAATACTTTAGAAAGTAGGCAATCGATAAAAGTCGTCTTGGATCGAGAATCAACTCAAGCATTACTGCAAGATGTTAATCAGACTTATAATACTCAGATTGACGATTTATTATTAACGGCATTAATCATAACTTTTGCCGAATATACCAATAAAAATTATCTCCTAATAGATTTAGAAAGTCAGGGCAGAACTCAAATTGAAAATGACTTAGATATTTCTCGCACAGTTGGCTGGTTTACTAATATATATTCTGTCTTATTAGAAATTAATAACCCAGAAGATATTGGTAAAAATATCAAAACAATCAAAGAACGATTGCGCCAAGTACAAAAGCATAGTTTCAATTACGGCATTATCAAATATCTACAAAATAACCAACAAATAAAGCAACTGCCTGCTGCTCCTATTAGCTTCAACTATTTAGGTCAATTCGATAATCTAGATACTACTTCTTCCCTATTCCAATTGGCTCCAGAATCCACTGGTAATAACTGGAGTATAGAAAATCAAACTAGCCATGCGATCGCAATCAATTGCTCGATTATTAACTCAGAGTTACAAATAATATGGGATTATAACTGCGATCTTTTTAAAGGAAAGACTGTTGCTAACTTTGCCAATAATTACCTAATCAATCTTCAGAAAATAATTACTCACTGTCAAACTAACACTGGAGATTATACTCCTTCTGACTTCTCACTCACTGACCTAAAGCAAAGTACCATTAACTCAATATCAAAATTAGTAGAATTCGACTAAATTTTTTAATCCAACAATATCTCCAAGTGATTTATTGATTCTTTGGACATTTTTATTGATAAGGTGAGTCTTAGCCAGAGCTTCCATTTCTTCAATTTCGCTTTTACGTATGATGTAGTTTATCTCGATTTTTTGCCGCAATCCAACAACCATTTCTTTTTCTTTAATAATAACTATATCGATACAGGCGATCGCATTTTTTGTTTGTTTATAAAAATAATGCAATAGACTGCCAAGAAAAAGCTGGCAAGTACTTTTCAGTATTAGCCAGCCAATTGGTATAATTTTTGAGTTTTTGTTTCTTCTAGATAATTGAATTTATCAATGTCGATTAGTACTACTGATTGGTTAGTTCCAACCCAAAGGCTTCTCGACTGCAGCAGGAGTCGATTCTGCTTCTGTTTTCGAGGAGGAATTTTGCCGATCTAGAACCATTACCGTAGTCGCTTGGGGACCCATTTCTCCTTCAGCTTCCTTAAACCTAACCCCGTTACCAACAGATAAGCTATCAAAATCTGTATTTATCACGCTATTGCGGTGAAAATAAACCTCTCTGCCAGTATCAATAGTCTTAATAAAGCCATAGTCTTGTTCGGCAAAAAGCTTGGTAATTACGGCACTAATTTCTTGCTCTGGATGAACTTTTCTTTCTCCTTTTTGCTCTGTAGTAATGCTGACTAGCTGGCGACGAGCTGCCTCAAAAGCATCTCCTATTACTGCTTCAAGAGGTTGATATTGTTTGCCCTTATCTGGATTTTGGCCTACGGCTATCTCTCTTCCGTGAGGAATAGTAATATCAATACTCACTTTGTAGGGAGAACCACTGCTGGGATTTTCATGAGCTTTCTCTAATACTATTCGGCAGCTGTTAATATAATCGCAAAACTTTTCTAGCTTGGCAATTTTTTCATTAACTAAAGCATCAATGCTTCTAGTTTTTTCAATGTTTCGATAAGTAATTTCTGGTGGTATTTGCATATTTGATAATGTTTGGCGATCAATAATTAAATTACGTTTTAGCTAACTTGATGTTCAAATGCTACAATTAACTGTTATAAAGTTCACCTGAATGCTTTAGATCTCATGATTACTTTTTAGGAATCAAGTAAACGTTTCTTTCAGCTTTAGGCTAAAAAGCCAAAGCAAAACAACTTTGGCTTTTTGCCGTTTTGAGCACTGTTTAAAGCTAGGTTCATGAATTTTTATTTCTATCCTTCAATGATTAAGTCTATTTACTTGAAGTGTACTCATGATTTTATTGACGATCGCTTTATTTTTCACCTATCGTTAGTAATAGATATTTAAGAGAGATAATTCTATTCCTTTAATTTAGTTTGGCAAACGTTTTGGTAATCGAATAAGGGGGAAGAGTCAATATGCGATCGCCATTTTTATCGACTCTTACTACTCCCTTTTGTCTTTGCAGGACATTTTGCTTGACGACTAAGTCTCTGGGAGAACCAAACATAGTTTCATAACGCAATTTTTGCGAACTACCGCCTGACGAAAAAATGTTGAATTATGCTGATAAAACTCTTCGCAGTCGCCCTAGTTATGAAGAATTTTCTCTACCAGCAGAAATTGAGCCTGTTTTTCGAGAAACCATGACTAGGCTGGGATATTAGGCTAAATCTGTTTTGAGTAATAAGTAATAAGTAATAAGTAATGAGCATTAGTGACAAGTTAAGGCAAAATAATTTTGGTCAACTACTATGTGTTGTCACAAATGTTTATCACTCACTAACTTTCAGCGAGAATGAGCGATTCGCCAACTAAGAAAGATAACGGGAATAATTCCCACTATGACAATCGCCAGTGCGGGGGCAGCAGCTTCAGCCAGTCGTTCATCGGAGGCATATTGATATACGCGAATACCTAGAGTATCGAAGTTAAAGGGACGAATTACTAAAGTAGCGGGCAATTCTTTCATCACATCGACAAATACCAACATTGCCGAAGTTAGTAATCCTCCTGCCAAAAGTGGAGTGTGAATTTTCCAGAGAGTGCTGGCAGAACCATGTCCCAAGCTGCGAGAAGCATCATCGAGACTGGGAGATATTTTACTCAAGCTCGATTCTACCGAACCAAACGCCACTGCCAAAAAGCGAACTAAATAGGCAAAAATTAGGGCGACAATCGTCCCTGAGAGTAGTAACCCCGTCGATATGTTAAACGTTGCCTGCATCCAGCGATCAATAATATTATCCAGTCCCGCCACGGGAATCAAAACCCCTACGGCAATTACCGAGCCTGGAATGGCGTAACCCATTGCGGCAATTCTGACCGCCGTTTCCATCAGCCAGCTAGACTGCAATCTTTTACCATAAGCCATCAACAGAGAGATAATCATCGCAGCGATCGCCGTAATTCCTGCCAAAACAAAACTGTGATACGCCAAGTCGGCAAAATCGCCATCGAGGAAAGACTCTAAGTTATTTAGCGTTAGCTGCAGTAAATATAGGGCAGGAATCAAGAATCCTAATAATATTGGTATCAAACAGGCAATTAAAGCTAAAATGGCGCGCCAAGACTGTAACTGAAAAGGAGAAGGTTTTTTAATTGAAGTAGAACGTTCGTAATATTGAGCTGCACTCCGTGATTGTCTTTCCAAGACGAGCAAAACCAGAATAAAGATCATCAAGCAGGATGCTAACTGAGCGGCGGCGGCTCTTTCTCCTAAACCCAGCCAGGTACGATAGATACCCGTAGTAAAAGTATTGATGCCAAAATACTCTACTGTCCCCAAATCGTTAAGAGTTTCCATCAATGCCAAAGCCAAACCCGCTACAATTGAAGGTCTTGCCAAGGGTAAGGCGATCGTAAAAAAACTACGCCAGGGATTGCAGCCCAAAGAACGGCTTGCTTCGAGCGTACACACAGACTGTTCGAGAAATGCCACTCGCGTCAGCAAATAAACATAGGGATAAAGTACCAACAGCAACATCACTGCGGCACCCCACAGCGAGCGAACATTAGGAAACCAATAGTCGTCTACGCTAGCCCAGCCAAAGATAACGCGGAGTCCTGACTGTACGGGACCAAAATAATCCAGCATATGGGTGTAGGCATAAGCTAATAAGTATGCGGGAGCAGCCAGAGGCAATAGTAATGCCCATTCCAACCATTTACTACCCCAAAAACGGCACATCGTAACCAACCAAGCCGTTCCTACACCAATGATGCAAACTCCAGCACCTACTAACAGTATTAATAAGAAGGAATTAGTAATATAGTCTTGGAGAACTGTCTTGACCAAATGCTGCCAAATTTCTCCAGAATTAGTAAAGACACTGCTAAAAATAAATACGATAGGTGTAGAAATAATTAAAGCGATCGCCATCACCAAAAATGTCCAACCATTAAGCGCAAAACGCTCGATTAATTTAGTTTTAGAAGATAAAGGAGAATTGGTCATGGGTGAGGTAGTCAGTAATTGATATTGATACTCCTCAGTCTTAAACGACAAGGATTCTGGTTATTGGTTATTAGTTATTAGTTATTAGTTATTAGTACAAAACTAACTACTAAAAACTAACTACTAAAAACTACGAGCCAAGTCTTCCTTTAGGAAGAGGTCTTAAACCCAGAGCGACGAAAACCCAAAGGCTTACAAACGAGGTGGAACTATTTGCGCAAAACGGCTTTTTCCTTCGTCTAATCGAGGGGGTACGCCACTGGGATATTCTTGGTTGATAATGGCTAGCAGTTGCTCGATGCGATTTCCAGGGTTGGGATGAGTGCTCATAAATTCTGGCTGTTGTCCGCCACCTCTGGCAGAATCGAGAATTTGCATCAGTTCCACAATGCCAACTGGATTGTAGCCAGCTTCGGTCATAAACCTAAATCCCAGGCGATCGCTTTCTAGTTCGTCTTCTCTACCATACTTGAGATTGACCATCTGATTGACTGCTTGAGCCAAAATAGCCGCCTGTCTGCCATTGCCTCGCTCATCACTAGCTGCAATACCCACCGCATTAACCAACGCTGCACCTAGCTGCTGTTTGGCTAAATGCTCTGCGCCGTGTCTGCCAATTACATGACCTACTTCATGACCCAAAACTCCCGCTAACTGGGCTTCGGAGTTTAATCTCCTCAACAAAGCAGCGGTAATAAATACCTGACCGCCAGGAAGGGCAAAGGCATTCACTGTTTGAGGATCGCGTAATAAATGAAAATCAAAAGGATAGGGGGAGTTTTTAGCTACGGAGCTTTGAACTACACGATTGCCCACCCGTTCGATATATTCTTGTAGAGTGCGATCAGGGTGTAAGTTACCGTGCTGTGCTGCCATTTTGGGGGCAGATTGACGACCAATAACTATTTCTTGTTGAGGGGATAGCTGTATTCGCTGTCGTTCGCCAGTAATCGGATTTTCGCTGACGTTAGTGAAGTAGTTAAACATGCCAAATACAGCAAAAATCACCCCAATTAATAGGCGTATTAGTAATCTGCCCACGCTGTTTTTTCTCTTGCTCTAAATGTATTACTGGCAGAATATTACCATGGGTGTATTTGTTTCTCGCTTTTTTTTATTTTTCTCAATGCCATTTCGCTCGCGATCTTAAACTAGCTGTCTGACAATAAAAATCAATATATTCTTCATGTCCCCCAGGAAAAGCAATATTAAGCGTGAGAGGATCTTCCGTATCTCTGGGATCGCCGACACTTTCTACCACCTTGATGTCGTTGGGATTAGAACGATCTAGTTTTAGTGGTTTGCGATTCTTAACCTCTCCACCGCTGCTATCTACATAGACGATAACGTTACCAGTATCAAATTCTCGCCCTAGTGCTTGAATTAATTCTAAGAAGCCGCGATCGCTTCCACCTCGTTTAAATTCGATGCGACCGTTATTTTCTACTGCTTTACTAGTTACCGTATCCCCTACTCCAACCATTGTTGGCATAATTTTGGGGTCAAAATTATCCTGGACTAGTTTTAGCAGCGCAGCTTGCTCTTTAGGTGCTTGGCGTGCATTGAAGTCTTGACCTAAAGGATAATTATCCGTCCGTAAGAAATAATAGTGATTAAGGATAACCAAAACCCCTACTTCTTTAATGCCACCCCGCAGCATAAACTGAAAATCTGTCGTTCCAGAATCTGCATTTTGAGCTGGCTGCATAATTTCCTGTCCGTTTTCGTCTCTACCTAAGTTGGGAGCATAATGAACGAAGAAAGAATCGTCTAAACCTTGCTGCTGTGCATCCAAGATCAGGCGATCCAGCAAAGATTTTATCTCTTGCTGCAAGTCTGCATATAGTTCAGGACGATCTTTAAATACTTCGTGAAAGACGTTTAAGTTGGCTGTGGGAGACACCTTGTTATCTAGAACCGTAGCGTTAATATAGTCCTCTACTTTGCTTTCATCTAAGCCATATTTGGGCTGTTGGCATAACTCTTTCAGACAAGCTGCGATCTTGTGGGGGACAGCTTCTAAAAAAGCCATTTCTGCATCGCTGACTCCTGGATGAGACACATTACCGTGACAATCCTGCCACTGTACCCCACCACCAGCTAAACCCTGGAGGTATAAACCCTTTGCTTGCGCCAGATTGCGATCGCCCAAAGCTTTATTAACAATTCCATTGACTCCTCGTTTGCCAATGTGTTCGCCATTAGTCAGAACATAAAAATGATTTCCCAATGATTTTGCTGCATTTAAATACCTCGATTTGATCGCTCTGGTGAGAGGATCTTTGACCAAACCCATACACACCCCATCGAGATCTTGAATAATTAAAATATTCTCTGTGGTAGCTAGCATTTGACTCAAACCATGACGATCTAAAGAAAGCGATCGCCTATTCAACGGAGTATCTCGAACAGCCATGAGAAGATAGTAACTAAAAGGTTTATGACTAACACCACTTATTCAACCACACAATACGGCTTCGCTGTAGTTATTGGGTATTAGTTATTGGTATCAATCAAATTCAGATATAGTCTTAAACTATACCTGATTGAAGACGACTTAAGAAGTCGGAGTCTTATACTCAATTGTGTTTTTAGCAATTGAATCAAAACTAAAAACTAAAAACTAAAAACTAAAAACTTTGATAATAAATGAACTAAATGAAATTAAAATTTCTTAGACTGGCATATTTTTTGAGTGCTGTTGCGATCGGATTTTTGGCGATCGCCTATCCTTACAGATCCATAGCTTTGGCAGAAGTCAGCCAGGTTAGCGAACCGATAGAACTCAGCCAGCTAGAACAAAACGACGTCATCTATTTGGGAGAAAATCACGATAATCCCGAGCATCACGAGCGACAGCTAGCAATTATTCAACAATTAGATCGAGATTCCCATCTCAAGCCAATCGCGATCGGCATGGAGATGTTTCAACGTCCTTTCCAACCAATTTTAGACAGCTATTTAGCCAATCAAATTACCGAAGCAGAGTTAAAAGAACAAACAGAATTTGATCGCCGTTGGGGTTTTGACTGGGAATTTTACGCACCCATATTACGCTATGCCAAAACCAACGAAATTTCTCTGCTTGCTCTTAACACCCCAGCAGAAATCACCCAAAAAGTAGCTACGACAGGTATTGATAGTTTACAAGGTAGTGACTTTAGATATATTCCTCCTATTGACGAGATTCAGCTAGACAACGCAGCATATCGTCAAGCAGTTGAAGAAGTATATCTAGAACATGTTGAAGAAGGACAGAGTAATAGTGCCGACTTTGATAATTTTTTTGCCGCGCAGATATTGTGGGATGAAACCATGGCAGATGCGATCGCTTTTTACTACCAAAACAATCCCCAATCTCAGATTGTTGTTTTAGTTGGCAAAGCTCACGTTATGGAAGACTATGCTATTCCTGATCGAGTAAACAGACGAATCAGCGATCCAGGCTTTTCCAGTATTATCTATCTACAGTAGGGTTTGCTGAAAAGCTTTGATTTGATAATGTGTCTGCTCAAAAGCTTTTAGCTTTTCCTAAAGGACATTGTGCCCTTGTGGCTTGCCCTCGAATGGGGGTATACCGCTACGCATATAGCTTTTGAAAGATCGGCTCATACTTGAGGTTGGTAGATATGGAAAAAATTTGTGTCCAATATAAATATAAAAAAAGGGCAAACTATTCTTACCCTTTTCAAAAAGCAGATCGCTTATTTGCAGATTATCTTTTGCTCAACCTAGAAGCAGTTTGCGATCTATAAACTTCATATAATAGAAGACTTCCTGCTACTCCTAAATTTAGCGAATCAGACTTCCCCACCATCGGAATATGAATTAAATGATGACATAAATCTTGCTGATTTTGACTCAATCCTTTTCTTTCCTCTCCCAAAAACAATATGGTAGAACGAGCATACTTAAAGCGATGAAAATTAATTTTCCCTGCTGGAGACGCACCAACAACATCGCACTTATGACGGCGTACCCAATGAGCTAAAGAACTGTAGGTAGTACGAATTAATTTTTGGTGAAATAATGCACCCATAGTTGCTCGAATTACTCCTGGATCGTAGGGATCTATGCTTCGACCAATTAAAATAAAACCACCACCGCCGATGGCTTCTGACGAACGAATTAGAGTCCCCAGATTGCCCGAAGAACGCACTTTTTCAAGTGCAGTCCAACATAATTTCTGGCGGGGTGATATTTGATGCAGCTTTGTCCAACGTTGGCGCACCATAGCTGCTATTCCAGAAGCTTTTTTTGAGTGAGATATTTTCCTAAATTCTTCAGGAGTTAATTTAACTGTTTCTACTCCCTCTCGTCGCAACTTACGAACTAGCTGACGTGCAGGAGGAACAATCAAAAGTGTTTCGCTGTACAGGATAGTTGCAATTTTAAAATGATTTTCTACAGCTTGAATAAAGTTTCGCACGCCTTCAATATAGAATAGACCGTGCTGGTCGCGGAAGTGACGACTAGATTGGATTTGTAACACTTCGGTTAAAACTTCCGAATTTAACCTATGGCGATCGCAATTAAATTTTTCAACCATTCCCCCTGAGAGCTAACCGACTCTCGATGAACTGTAATCGATACATAAGACAAAGCGGACTCGATGCCGCAATATATTTTTTTATCTTTGGCAGAAAATCCCAAAGCAATCTCAGTATACAGCAAGTTTATTTGGCATTTCAGAAGTTATCTATATTGCATACGGAAGATAGCAAGTAGCAACTTTACAAAATGCCTAACCTTCTCGATCGCTTTATCTACCAATAAAAAAGGGCGGAAAATTTCCACCCAAGAAAGTCTATCTAACTGAATATTTATAGTGTTAAACGGGAGTAGTTTCGGGTACCTTTACACCATTACTTGCTGATGGCGATTCTTTTTTCTGAATCCACAGAGAAGTACAGGGGATTTTACTCTTGTCACAACGATCTGCATATTTTTCCGCCACTTCAGTGACTTCTTTTAATAGTCCCTGGCTTAGAGTAGTAGGTTCTAATCCCAAGTCCAGAAAACGTTGATTCTTCACAAACAGCTCGTTTTCGGGTGCTTCGTTGCGAGGATTTTTCAAATAGGCGATTTCACCGCCAGTCATGTCTGCAATCATCTTGGCGAGATCTTTAACGCGATGGGTTTCGGTCATCTGATTTAAGATTCTGACTCTTTCTCCCTGGGATGGGGGATTTTCGATCGCCAGTTGAACGCAACGAACGGTGTCTTTAATATGGATAAAGGCTCTTGTTTGTCCGCCACTACCGTGTACGGTTAGGGGATAGCCAATTGCTGCCTGCATTAAGAAACGGTTGAGCACTGTACCGTAGTCACCATCGTAGTCAAAACGATTGACTAGCTTGGGATGCATCAAGGTTTCTGGAGTATTTGTACCCCAAACAATACCTTGGTGTAAGTCGGTAACGCGAATGCCGTCGTTTTTGTTGTAGTAGTAGAAAAACAGCTGATCCTGGGTTTTGGTCATGTGATAGACGCTTCCAGGGTTGGCTGGATAGAGGATTTCTTGCTGAATGCGATCGCCACTATCGGTAACTACTTCTACGTCTAAATACCCTTCAGGAATTTTCATTCCCGCAGTACCATAACCATAGACACCCATCGTACCCAGGTGAACTAGGTGAATATCCAAACCCGATTCGACGATGGCACAAAGTAAATTATTAGTCGCATTGAGATTATTATTAACCGTATAGCGTTTGTGCTTGGAAGACTTCATCGAATAGGGCGCTGCCCGCTGTTCGGCAAAGTGCACAATTGCGTCGGGTTTTTCTGCCAAAATGAGATTCAACAGGCGATCGTATTCTTCTGCTATATCAATGTTGTGAAATTTAATCTCTTTACCCGAAATTTCTTTCCAGGTGCTCAACCGTTGACCGATAGGTGCAATGGGAGTCAGAGAACTAACTTCTAGCTCGTTATCTATATTACGTCTAGATAAATTATCGACAATAACTACTTCATGGTCGAGATTCGATAAGTGTAATGAGGTAGGCCAGCCACAAAAACCGTCTCCCCCAAGAATGATAACTTTCATATTTTACTCCCAACTATAAAATTCATGTATTAACGACCCTGTTTCAAATTGAATCGTCAAAATAGCAACTTCAATTATTTAACCAAACTTTATGCCGTTATTGACGATTTTGCGAGTAATTGTATTGCTCCATACAATATTTAATTTATATTGGGTTTCAATTTTGGTGTTTGATCGCGATTTCTTACCAATCAGAAATTCGGCAAATTTTGTGTCTAAAAAGCTGATAAGCATAGCCTGAAAAATGGGCTACTGGTAAGGTCATAATTACGATCGCACAGCTCAACCAGCGGCTTAGTAAAGAAGGAGGGTTTTTATCGCTACCCCGCCACACCTCTTTGATAAAGCTATCGTTAAACTGAAGATTTACGCGCAAACTTTCAGCCAAAACAGCGATTATACCCACAAAAATCAACTTTTCTGAGTGCAGGCTTACTCCAGGCAAAAATATATCTAAGCAAAATAAAATTATTATGCATGATAAGAATAAAAAGGGCAGTTTTCCCCGAAGCTGTAAATTCTTAGTATGTTTAGTAGCGGTTAAAAATCTACCTCGACCATACTTAAAATACTGAACGTATAGAGATATCCAGGTACTTCTGGGATAGTACCAAACCTTAATATCCGAACTTACGTAAATTGCTTGCTTATCTTGTGCCAGCAATCTTTGATTTAATTCGGCATCTTCATTGGTAATCTGATTTGAATAGCCTTGAATATTGATTAAAGTTTCAGTCCACATACAGCCTAAAAACACTGTATCTACATAGCCGTTGTATTGCGGATTGCGATATTTCGCCCCTCCGTTGCCTAAAATACTATTAGCAGCCAGGGCAACTCCTGCTTGAAACTTGCTTTCCGCCACAAAACGCTGTGCGCCGCCTACATTAATCGCCTGGGTTTTTAAGAGAGTATCAACACATTTTTCCACATAGTCTGGAGCATAGCGGCAGTGGGCATCTGCACGCAAAAATATTTCTCCCTGACAAGCCTCCAGACCAATGTTAAGAGCCGATGATTGAATTTTATGAGGATTGTGCAGCAATTTGACTTTAGAGTACAAACGAGATAGCTCCAAAACTTTGTCTGCGGTGCTATCGGTGCTTTCACCATCAACGACCAATATTTCGACGATGTTGTCGTATTTAGATGCCAAGAAACCGCCTACTATAGCCTCAATATTTTCTTCCTCATTATATGTCGGTATAACAATGGAAACAGAAGGTCGAACACTACTCACACTCATATTTTTTAATCTTCTCTTACTTGATCGGCTGCTCTAGCTCAATTAAAACCATCCATGCCTGCTGTCTGATTCCTGGCAACTTTAATAGAATAGAATCAAGCCACTGACAAAAACCAAGCAAAGCTGCAAATCCAGGCTTATTGGCGATCAAACTAGCAGCGAGAGAAGTCAGATAAAAGTATTGGATTTTGGACTGTTTGAAGTTGGCTTTAATTGCATCGAGATCTTTAGTTAGTAACGGGTGTTCGTCTTGAGAACGGATGTTAGGGGTCAAACGGCGATATGTATTGATGAGGAAGTTATGTCCCAAAGGTTCGATAAAAATTGCTTTCCCCTTTGGCTTGAGGGTTCTGACAATTGAATTTGTAGCCAAGTCTAAGTTTAAATGGTGTAATATGCCAGAGCCACAAATTAGATCGTAAGAGCTTTCGGCAAACTCTAAGTTTTCGGCATTCATAATTTGAAAGTCAATCTTGTCACCCAGCCCCTGCTCTGCCGCTTTTTCTTTGGCTAGTTTGATGGCAATAGAAGAAATGTCAATTCCCGTCACTAACTCAACCTGATTTTGTGCCAAAAAGAAGGCGTAGCTACCGACTCCACATCCATATTCGATAGTGCTAGCCTTGTGACTAGCAGCTAAAATCTTTTGCTTGTAAGCTTTGGTTATGGAATCGGTAATGCTGTAGAATTTGCCTACCTGCTGTTTGCGCCGATCATCACTGTATCGTTCGTCATGAAATTGCTTTTCTCGTTCGATTCTGGTGTCCGTCTTACTCACTGTTATTATTAAGCCTCTAAAATTAATTGTCTTTTTTTTCACAACCAAAGTTTTGCTGGCACCATGGCTAGCCGAAAAATTGATTTGAGTAAGCAGTAGCTGTCTACTTTTAGCTGTTCGAGTTGAGATAGGGGGAAATAGCGATCGCGAACGCGCTTGTGATGGCTAAACTGTTTGAATACTTCAATCGAAGATATCCCCGTCGTATCGTAATATGCTATGGGAAAATATAACAAAGTAGGACTGGAGATTAAATTCGCTCTGATATTGTATTCATAATCCATCTCCATAGAAAGAGACTCATCATATTTTCCCACTTGATCGACTAATTTGCGCGAATAAAATGTCGATTGGTGACATACGGGGTTGCCATACAAAAACAATTTGCTATTCCATACTTTGTGTTGAGGACGATGTTTAGTTAGATAGCCATGGCGACTAACAGAAATAGTTTCTCCCATTGCCCACAACCACCCGTATCGTTCGTAGGATTGGGCTACTTTCTCGATTACATGGCGATTGACCAAAATATCTCCTGAATTAAGAAAAAGCAGCAAATTTCCTTGGCTGCGATCGATACCGTTATTAAAAGCAGAGGCGATGCCTTTACCTTGTTGGGCATAATATAAAAGGTTTTTTCGATGTTGGAAATTTTGCAGCTTGCTAATATTAGACTCTGAAGCTTGGCGATAAATGACAATATGGTTTATTGCTTCGTATGACTGCTGACTGACATTATCTAGAGTAGTAAATAGTGCTTCGTCCAGATCTAGAGTGATTGTGACAACATCGACGTATTTTGTCCCGATCATTATTCATTGCTATTCACTATCAAGTGGCGAAATATTTATAGTGACAGCTTACTATATAAATCATTAAAAACTCGCAAGTATCTATGGGTTTGTCGATCTAGATTGAATTTTGAAACTGCTTTGATATTACTTTGGCGAGATAGCTCCTGATACCTTAATGGATCGCTTAAAATCCATTCAATTCCTTGGGCTAAATCTTCAGGTAAAAAAGGTCGAGCCAAATAACCGTTTTCCAGATGATCGATCATGTCGGGAATGCCCCCAATCTTAAAAGCCGCACAGGGAGTGCCTGAAAACATGGCTTCTAAAATAGTGTTGGGCAAATTGTCTTGAATGGAGGGGGCAACAAAAACATCAGCCGCAGCATAAAGCAAAGATAAAGAAACATCATCGCTGAGTTTGCCTATGTAGTTTGCATTAAAACCAAAATTTATTGGCTGAGGCGGTTCTGCCGCGCCAAAAATAACTAGTTCGATCGCCTTAGAGGATTCTAATGTCTGGAGATGTTGGAGAGTGGCTAGCAGCAGAGAGAAGCCTTTGCGCTTATCTTGAGTGCTGTCTAATGCACCAAATAAAATAATTTTTTTGTCTAGGGGCAGGTTGAATATTTTGCGGGCGACATCCTTGGCATGGGGTTGATAAATTTGCGGATCGATACCATTGCCGATTACTTCAATGGGAACATGTTGAAATAAGGAGCTAGATCTGGCTGTATCTGCCAACCATTGACTGGGAGTTACTACAGTCAAATTCAAATTTTGCCAGGCTTTGGCTTTACGCTGCCAGTTCCAGCGGGACAAATCTCGTTCCTTCTGACTCCCTAGCTGGGGACAAGCACCACAAGATTGCTGATAGCGATCGCACTCTCCGCTATAGTGACATCCTCCTGTAAAAGCCCACATATCGTGTAGAGTCCAGACTATAGGCTTTTTGAGTTTACCCAAGGCTTCAACTGGCATGAATCCGCCACATACCCAGTGCAGATTGATGATATCGGGTTCGATCTGTTCGATTTGCTCGACAATTTTATTGGGCAACCACTGGGTAGAGAAAATATTGATGGTGGCATCGCGATCGCGATGCCACGAAAAAGGCAGTTGTTCTAGGGCGGGTTTAATCGCAGCAATACCTCTTTGAATCTTACTTTTAGGCGCGATTACCGTATAGTCGCCACTGGCTTTGTTTTGCACCAACATCCGCGCATCAACCCCTGCCGCCAAAAAACCTCGATGCAAACGATAGGCAGCGCGGGCTGCACCACCTTGAATATCTCTCGTGCTCAGGGTTAAAACTTTCAAATCTTTTATGGGCAAGGGGTTATCAGAATAAATATATAACGCTTGATGTTAATTAGCTTCGTTTAAAGGAGAATTGGTTTGAAAGCGAAAATCTCCGCGTTCGGGTGCGACAAATAGCGGATCGGCTATCTGAGAGTTGCGATCGCCTCTTTGCCATTGTCGCCAATTTAAATCTCCAAATAAAATCTGAGAATCGTCAGTCTTCCAATATGTATTGTCGTGAAAAACAGCCTGAGACTGATAATCTTGTTTCAAACCTGCAATGAACTGCCCTTGCTGCCAGTAAACAATATTATTTGTAAAGTAAAAGCTGACATAATCTCCAGCGCGAGCTTTTTTCAAATCGACGTGGTTGCGATGAATCTGGGCTTGCTCTCCTAAGGCAAATATATTATTGCGAATTACATTTTCTCTACCATAGTGTTGAGAAAAAGCACCATGACTGGTTCGATAGACTAAATTATCTCTGACAGTTACTTTGGTACTGCCTTCATCTAGATAAATTCCCCAACCACCATAGCGCAAACCATAAATATCATGGACTTTGTTCTGGCGAATTATCGTTCCTGGCTGATTGCCCACAGTATAGATTCCCCCCAGATCGCTAAGGAAAGGAAATTCTGCCTCGGCTGGTTTGCCTATATGATGTACGTGATTATGTTCTACAAGATTGTGGTGTGTTTCTGTTAGCTGAAATCCCCAATCTCCGACAAGGGAGATAGCAGTATAGTAAAAGTCATGAATATGATTGTGGGATATTAAATTGTGATTGCTGCTAACAATACCGATACCCACCGCGCCAGTAAAAAAGTTTCCTCCACTATAAATATGGTTGCAGCTAATAGTATTGTGATGGGATGCTTGTTCTGGAGATACTTGCGAGCGATATATTTTTCTTTCGCCGATTTTTATTCCCCCTGCCCCCAAATCGAAAAAAGAGCAGTTGGTTATCTGATTGTGATTACAGCGACGAAATAGTTCTATGCCATAACCTCCCAGATTCTTCCAGGTACAATGCTGCCAGTGACAGTGCCTAATATTATTGGCAACGATCGCACTAGTCGCGCCCCAGGCATTTTGATTGTATCCTGCAACCCGTGGCGGCAAATGCCAGTCTGTATGAGCAAAAGTGAGATTTTTAAATTCCAGATGACTAATAGGGATGTTGTTATTGGCATCACCTCTAAAGATCGCTAGATTATTTAGTATGGGGACTACTATTTCTGTATTGGAAACGCTCTCCTCAAGTAAGGGTAAATAGTAAAGACGAGATTGTTCCGAGTCTAGATACCATTCCCCAGGAGTATCCAAAAATTCAAATTTATTTTCTAGATAGTATAAATCTCTGGGAGCTAACTTAAATACGCTTTCGCGGGTAAAGTTGAGGGTTTGCTTTTGTCGATCTACTCTAGTAACTGGCAAGCGAGACTCAACCCAACGGTTAAACACGATCGCCTGGCTGCCTTCTAGTCGGATGTTCTTGGATAAGTCTGCTGTTTTGTAATGTAACAAGCGATCGCCTTGGTGCCATTTCTGACCCCTAGTTTTTGAACCAGATTTTAGTTCGAGATATTCTTGGTTAGGATAGCGCGCTCTTATTCTTCTTACACCATTCGCCCAAAGGTGCTGAAAATTGGCTCGACTTAGATCGGGAGATAGCTCTACCGTCCAAAGTCGCAAACCCTTGTATTGCCATTCTTGCCAACCGTCGATAACTCTCCCACCGCTGAAAACAATCGACTCCTTGGCTTTACCTTCGTAGCAGATCGGATAAGACTCTGTACCCGAATCTTCAGGAGTAAAAACAATTGGCTCGGTTAAGCGATACGTACCGCCGCCAAATACTACTCTGATGGGCTGTTTCAAGCCGCCGTCTCTTGGTTTAAGCTCTCGTATTGCTTTTTTAGCTCGATTCCAAGTCGCAAATGGACCATCGTCATTATTGGCTGTGGGTGTATCTAGTTTGCCAGTCCAGCGATCGCTACCATTGGTCGCCACAAAAAAAGTTATAGTACTATTCTGGCGATCTATCTGCTGCAAATCTGCCCTTGAGTCTGATGTTTGGGCTGGTAAAAGATCGATTTTTTTTCCTACTACCAACAACCAACCCAACCATAACCGTAGTAAAAAATGGCGACGAAGCATCCAACCAAACAAAGGTAAACAGTAAATATTATTATCTGCAGCTCGTCAACAAATCCGCTAGATTGCGATCGCGATTGACAGACCATGATATGCTAACACTTCTAATTTTGCTCTATATCCGATAGCAAATCCCCAGATTTATATTTACTACCCAGCATCAAATGATTGGCAGATATTAGGTTGTCAAAACATAGCAGGTCTGGAAAGAGAGAGTTATGATTGGGTAGACATTAGCTAATCGAGAAATATTAAATATTGTATATTGTGTATTGTATGATAATTTATTACATTTCTTGAGATTTATTTAGCGTAAAACAACTCTCGCATTTGCAAAATAGTCAACATCGAAGTAGGCAAAAACAAACCACTTTTGTTCATTATTTTATAACTTTAAATGAGCGCAAATAGTAAATTAGGGGAACAACTTATTTCTCTGCATCGACAGGGTTTTACTGGTATTTTGACCATAGCATCTCAAGATGGCAAGCAAAACTGGGAGATGTTTTTTTACTTAGGCAAATACTTATGGACTGAAGGTGGCTGTCATGCCAATCGATCTTGGTTGAGAAACTTTAATTATTATTGCTCTGGAATAAAAACCGACAAAATAATTTTGAGAGATCTGCTTGAAGTCAGATCCTACAACTATTCTTTGTTGAATATTTTATTGCAAAGAAAATTAATCAAACGTCACCAAGCAAGAAATCTAATCGAAAATATTAGTCAAGAAATGTTTTTTGATTTATTGCAAAAAGAATACAACAATGCGTTAATTTATACACCTCAAACTGCTACGGCTCATCAACTCCTCAAGGCTGGATTCAACCTATCTTTAGCTTCAATTAATTTAGAACAAATTTTGTTTCAAGCTCAAACCTCTTGGTCGAGCTGGGGTGCAAAAGGTTTGGCATCTTGTTCCCCTCATCACGCACCTTTGTTAAAACAGGAGCGAGAAATAGAAAGACAAATACCTGACATAATTTTTGCCAACATGTCTCGCTTACTAAATGGAAAAAATACTTTGAGAGATTTGGCTATTAGAATGGAAAAAAATGTCTTGGAAATAACCTGCGGTGTCGTACCTTACTTCTTTAAAGGTTATTTGAGGCTGCTAGAAATTCCCGATCTACCCAATACCCATTCGTAACAAGCCACCCCAAAGGGTACACCTGTTCGTGACAAGTTACCCACGTCGCATATAGTTTTTAGTTCTAATTGACAACTAGCAACTAACGACTAACAACCAACGACTAACAATCAACATTTAACTCTTACCTCATAACTACAGAAAGCTAAAGTGTTTTAATCCTTCTAATATACCCCCCGCACATTCAGACTGAGCCAAATGAATGGTATCGTTTCTATTAGCTTCGTACCAGTTAAGCAGTTCTGGTTTGGCATTGCCGACAATCAAACCTTTTTCTTGCCCTTTAAACATAGAAATATCGTTGCCAGAATCGCCACAAACAATCGTTTTTTCGGCAGGAATATCCCACTTTTCGCGCAGAAACTTAACCGCCAAACCTTTGTCTCCGTTTTTGGGTAACAAATCTAAATCTTGACCTGCACTATAGATTATTTTGATATCAAATCCATTCTGTTTTAAAGCTGTTTGCAGCCTTTCAATAATTTCTGGAGCGACTGCTTGTGCCAAATAATAGCTAATTTTAAACGGATTTTGCTCTGAATTAGGCTGGGACTGTAGCTCTTCAAACTGGCTGGCTATTGCTACTATCTCTTCTCTATCCCATCCTTGAGATAATATTTTTGCCCATTCTGGATCGTAATTTTCGTGTTGGCGATCGAAATACATTTCCGTACCCACCGAAGTGATTAGAGCATCGGGGGCGAGCAAAGATTTAGCCTCTGCCAGCAAACGATATAAATAGAGCGATCGCCCCGTAGCGTAAACAATTTTACTATTGTATTTTTGACGATGGCTTTTTAGTTCTTGATTAAGACGACTCAAAGCTACATCATCACCCACTAAAGTATTGTCTAAATCAGTTACGAATAAGAATGGATTCATATTGGGCGCATTCATAAGAATATAGTTAAATCGAAAAGTAGCAATATTGAATTCAAAATATACATCTAGCGTGCGGGCACTGTATTAGGGAAACAAACGATCGGCTAATTATTTGATATCACAAGACATTTTACTATTTAACTTTATAAGTCTAAACCATGTAATATAACAATTTCCTCTTACTCATGCTTAAAAAATAAACCTATAACCATAAAACATAAACGCTTTTTTTTAACAAAATGATCCGAGCGGATTTCAAATTTACCCTAGTTTAGTCGAAATTCTCCAATTTGACTCTTTACAACTGCAGACACAAACTGGTTAGCTGGAGAGTGGTTTCGTTAGATCGTACTTTGTGCAAGCAAGAGGAATGAGATTTTGGGTGTAGAACTTCGTAGTTATGTATATTTAGATAGACTGCAATCTCAACACGCAGCATATATTGGCACCGTATCTTTAGGATTTCTACCCCTACCAGGAGACGCATCTTTGTGGATTGAAATCTCCCCTGGAATTGAAATTAATCGTATTACTGACGTCGCCTTAAAATCAGCCGTGGTTCGCCCTGGAGTTCAATTTGTGGAAAGACTTTACGGACTATTAGAAATTCATGCCAGCAAACAGGGAGAAGTAAAAGCAGCAGGCAGAGCCATCCTAGAAGCGTTAGGAGTTAAGGAACAAGATAGTCTCAAACCAAAAGTAGTTTCTAGCCAAATTATTCGTAACATCGATCCTTATCAAGCCCAGCTAGTCAACCGCGACTGTCGCGGGCAAATGTTATTGGCAGGACAAACTTTATACGTTCTAGAAGTACAGCCAGCCGCCTATGCATCTTTAGCTGCCAACGAAGCAGAAAAAGCAGCTTTAATCAACATCTTGAAGGTTACTGCAATTGGTAGTTTTGGCAGACTATATTTAGGAGGCGAAGAAAGAGATATTATCGCAGGTGCGGCTGCAGCTTTAGCCGCAATTGAAAGCGTGCGGGGGCGGGATACCCTTCATTTGAAAAAAAATGAATAATTTAGTTCTGTGCCCTTAGCAGGGATAATAAATGAAAAGAATTCAGGAGATAAGGTAGGTAGATTTGTGGCAAATATCGAGCATTTAACAAAGTTAAAGCAGGGTGCATCGAGCTGGCTCGATTGGCTCGATCGCACTCATCAACTAGAAATTGATTTGGTTAAAGCTCGCCTGCAAAATGCCAATCTCTCTGGAGTTTATCTGGTCAAAGCCAACTTAAACCATGCAGATTTGACCAATGCCTCATTATGTCAAGCTAATCTCACTGGAGCTAATTTGGCAAGTATCGAAGCGATCGATGCCAATCTGCAACAGGCTAACTTGACAGGAGTAAATTTACAGTATGCGTATTTAATTGATGCTGATTTTACCGAAGCAAATTTAATTGGTTCGGATCTGAGGTTTGTAACAGGAAGAGCAGCGAATTTTCATAACTGCAATTTGATCGGTACTTCAATTCGTCAAGCAAAACTAAGAGAGGCAAACTTTTCTCAAGCAAAATTAGCCAGAGCTAACCTAAGCGAAACAACTCTAACCAATGCCAGCTTCGATCTGGCGGATTTATCGGGGGCAAACTTTTTTGAAGCAGAATTGCAGTCAGCCAGTTTTTATCGGGCAAATCTCTATCGAGTAAGTGCGATCGCAGCTCATTTAAGTCACGGCTATCTCTTTGCCAGCAACCTTTCAGCAAGTAATCTAAAAGGTTGCGACTTAAGATGGTCTAATTTGAGCTATGCCAACCTGCAAAGTGCTGATTTAACTCAAGCAAAATTACGGGGAGCCAACTTCAATCGGGCAAATCTTACGGGAGCGAATTTGAGAGGCGCAAATTTGAGAGGCGCAAACCTTAGTAAAGCCAATCTTTGTCAGGTCAATCTTAAAGATGCCAATATTGAAAATGCTATTTTTAACAAGGCTAATTTGACAGGAGCGATTATGCCCGACGGTACGGTTCATTATTGATTTTCAAAAAACCAACAAGATGGCAGTAGCGAGCCTAGCTTTTCCAAAATTTTACTTAAATTTAACCTAAAGTTAAACAGTTTATTAGCTCATTTTAAGATCTAAGTGAAAAGACAAATGATAATGTGTAACTAATTTAGCTTACTTGGTCATACAAACTAACTATGAAAGATTTGCATAATTATTTGCATTTATCGATGTTTTCAGATTACTTTTCCAATCCCAGAATCCCAGGAACTTTAAAAAGATCTTTATATTTTCCCTGGTTATATCATCAAGGAAAACGTAAAAATATTCTTCTCTTTTCAAGCAGGCGGAGTGGATCGACACTACTGTCACAAATTATTTCTGGCAATCCAGGTATACGGTATATTGATCAACCTTTTGATTTTTATGCCTGGATTGGAAAAGATATTAAAGCGCAATATCTTCCTTCGGTTTATCGGAGTCAGTTTATAAACCTTTCTGAGACAGAGGAGTTGTCAGTTAAGAAATATACTTCGCTTATGTTGCAAGGTGATTTGAAGCAATTGGGAGGTCTCGAACATTTTCAATTTCCTTTTGTAGCTAATCGTACGCTAATCAAAATATGTTGCGCTTCAGCTTTAATTAATTGGTTTAATGTTAATTTCGATGTTGAAATATTTTATTTAGTTCGACATCCAATTCCTACTGCCTTATCCATGGTGAGAAATCAATGGAATCAAGGAGGCAAGCTCGGTGAGGCATATATTGTTAACGATTTTTTTGTCGATCGCTACTTAAGCACAAAGCAAGTAAAGTTAGCTAAAAAGATACTTTCTGAAGGTACGCATTTTCAACAATGTATTTTAACTTGGTGCTTGGAAAATTTAATACCATTAAAGTATGCTAGTCCAACTTTATTCAAAATTAGATATGAAGATCTTATATTAAATTCTGCTAATTGGGTTGATATTATTGCAGGAAAACTAGAGCTTAAAAATACTAAAAAAATGTTCAAAAAAACAGTTAAACCTTCAAAATCTTCATATTTAAGCGACAACAAAACTCGAAAATTGATATCTAAGAATAGCAAGAAAAAGCTTCTTGGTAAATGGAAAAGTCAAATTTCAAGGGAACAAATAGATGATACCAAAAAAGTTTTGGACTTATTTGAAATCTCTGAATATAGAGCTGATGAATGCCTACCTAAGTAGGTAGGGACGATTAAGGTTAAATGTGATGGTAGGAAGTCAAAAGTCACAAAGGGGTACTCCCCGCATGTAGTCAAAAGTATTTAAGTGATTTTTTGTGTTTGTACATAGTTAGGTTTGATCGTGTCAGTCTACTTATTAATCTTTCATAGAATAAAACGCTCAAGTTAACTCTCTCAGTCCCATCTTCGTGGGACTAAGTACATGCGGCGAATATGCGGAGCGGCATACCAGCATGCGGCGAACTAAGCGCCTTTGCGCGGAGCGGTATCCACGAACGCGAATGCGTTCTAGTCCGCTCTGCGGACGATGGCACATAAGTGCTGTGGACAAGGGCACAATGTCCTTTAGGACTAAGCGCCTTTGTCGAAGGAGGATAACATCCTCGAATGGGGGAAACGAATCGCCTTTGTCGAAGGAGGATAATATCTTTCGGTCTACCAGTCTCTACGTCAACCAAAACAGATTCGATGCAAAATGCGAGATTGTCTATTTCCCCATATAGCAATTCTCGAACTTCTGAGGTACACCCTACCAACAACTAACAACTAACAACTAACAACTAACAACTAACAAAAACCAGGGTTCAACTCGTACTTCATAACTAAGAGAAATGGTATAACTCACGCAACTATGTACGGTTTTACTCCTGACGTATTTACATTACCAAGCAGGGTGGCTATTTTCAGTTTGGATTTAGGCTCGATCCAATCAGGAGCAATTTCGGCTAGGGGGACAAGAACAAAAGCACGATCGCTCATACGCGGGTGGGGGATGGTTAAGTCAGGAGTGTCTAACACTAAGTCTTCGTATAAAAGTAAATCCAAATCCAATGTTCTCGGCTGCAATTCACCTTTGCTTGTTCTACCAAACTGAATTTCCGTAGCTTGCAGAATGTTTAATAATTCTTCGGGAGTCTGGCTGGCTGACAGCAACGCACAACCATTCAAGTAATCTGGCTGAGGCTGAGGAGTTTCAACGGCTTTGGTGGAGTACCAGCTAGAAGTGGCGTTTAAAATAATTCCTGGAATTTGATCTAATGTAGCCAAAGAGCGAGTCAGGATATCTAGAGAGTTCCCCTGGTTGCTACCTAAAGCGATCGCACACCTTGCCATAGTTGATTGTAGAAAGCATCAATAACGTTAATTTTAGCACCAAGAAAAATCGATCTTTGGCGATCGAAGTGGACGAATCAAAATTTTTGCCTTACAAAACATACATAGCTATCACAAAAAACCTGTCTATTCCGATCGCGATCGCTTTTAGGTAATTCATGGAAACGATGGGATAAACGAAATTGCCTACATAGAAGAGTTGTAACTATATTTGGTCAGTTATTCAAAGCTTATGATTGTTTCGGAATTATGTGTTTATCCCCTAAAATCTTGTCAAGGAATTAGCGTTAGCCAAGCAGAAGTAAGGACTCAAGGCTTTGTATCGGATCGCAGCATGATGCTGGTATCCAGCAGCGGCAAGTTTATCACTCAAAGACAGTTTCCTCAACTGGCTAAAGTTAAAGTTGAAATTATCCGACAAACTATTACCCTCAGAGCAGAGGATGATAGCATGCCATCGTTAACTTTTACGCCAACGCTGGAGGGAGAAATACTTGAGGTGGAAATTTGGCGAGATCGTCTTCAAGCGATCGATCAGGGGGATGCAGTAGCTAGATGGTTTCATCAGTTGCTAGACTTAGATTCCAGTAAGATCTGTCGCTTGGTTAAGCAGTCTCCAGAACACAAACGAATTTTGCCCAAAAAATATTCTAGTCAAGAAGATATTCCAGTTAGCTTTGCCGACAGCTATCCCGTGATGCTGACTGCGACTGCTTCTTTAGTAGAGTTGAATCAGAGAATGGAGGAAATTCATCTTTCTCAAAAGCAGACGATTCCCATGAATCGTTTTCGCCCTAACATTGTTGTGGAAACTACCGAACCTTTTATTGAAGATCGTTGGAGTGCGGTTCGGATCGGGGATATTATCTTTACAGTAGCAAAACCTTGCAGTCGCTGTATCATTACCACAATCGATCAAAACAAGGGTGAAAAAAACCAATTAAAAGAACCCCTTAATACACTCGGAACTTTTAGACAGTTGAGCGAACAAGGGGTGATGTTTGGCGTTAATATGATTCCTCAAAATGAAGGAACGATTCGTAAAAGCGATCGCCTGCAAATATTAGAAACTAGAGATTGATTAAAAATACCTATCCTAGTCGTCAGCGTCTGCTATTGGCTGTGCTTGAGCATTCTGGGCGGCAATAATAGCGCGCTTCTTCAATTTAATGGTTAGATAGCGAATTGCATCCTCACTCAAACGCATCATTCTTTCTAGAGGAGCAATTTGGCTGCCATCGGCTTCATAGTTAACCTGAACGTAAATACCATCCAAATATTTACCTACAGGATAAGCCAGTCTTCTTTTACCCTTGATTTGAACTTCTAAATTTTCCGCTCCTCCATCAGCAAGGAAGTTTTGATATTTGGCAACGGACTCTCCAACCTGATCTTCTGATAGATCGGGACGAAGAATGTACATCATTTCATAACTATTACTCATTTCGATTATTTCTCCTTATGGACAATAAGGCTTCTTCTTGGCTTTTGAACCAATAACCCAAAAGAAGCAAGGAATTACAATCTTACTATTACTTAGTGCTTAATTACCAGTATTTTGATTTGACTTAAAATTAAGCTAATCTAGAGCAACATTTAAAAGCGAGCTTTAAGTTCAATTTTTTTAGTTTGTTACTTGTTGAGTTTTGTCATGGCACAACGATATGTCCGCATAAAAACCGAGCGCAACCAGATTTATTATGGCTTGCTAGAGGCTAATCGTAGTGTAGTTGTATATGATGCCCCACCTTGGCTGGGAGGACAAGCGACGGATTTAAAACAAGAGCTAGACACCTATCAATTACTAGCTCCCTGCGTACCCTCCAAAATCGTAGCAGTGGGCAAAAATTATCTCAAGCACGCTGCAGAAATGGGTACTCCCGTACCTAAAGAACCTCTTCTATTTCTCAAGCCTCCTACTACCATCATTGCTAATGATCGCAATATTCACTATCCCCCTCAGTCTCAGAGAGTGGATTATGAAGGAGAACTAGCTCTGATTATAGGCGATCGCTGTAGTAAAGTCGATCCTCAACAAGCAGCTAAAAAAATCTGGGGCTATACCATTGCCAATGACGTAACTGCTAGAGATTTACAGAAAAAAGACGGACAGTGGACTAGAGCCAAGGGGTTCGATACATTTTGCCCCCTGGGACCCTGGATAGTCCGAGAAGTAAGTGTTGAGGCTCAAATCCAGACTTTTCTCAACCAAGAAACCACACCCAAACAGTCAGCATCAATTAGCGATATGGTATTTACGCCTGATGTTTTGGTTTCTTACATCTCTCAAGTTATGACCTTAACACCAGGAGACGTTGTTTTGACGGGGACTCCAGAAGGCGTAGGGGCAATGCATCCTGGAGATATGGTTCGAGTAGAAATTGAGGGTATTGGCTGTTTATCCAATCAAGTTGTAGATTATGGCGATCGCCAACTAGATTATCTTACCTGCTGATAGACAAATTTGGAAAACTCAGGAATTTCTGGGTATTTGCCCATAACACACTGCACCATGCAATAAAAGCAAACTGGTACGACAATTAAAAAAACGAGGGCGCCAATAATTTGCAACGCACCCAACGTACCGAAAACAATCTGAATTAAAGATACGGCAATTCCCATTAAAATGGATTGCATGGTGTTAAAACGAATAAAATAGCTGATTTTCGGATTTTGAACCACAGCTATCAGCAGAACAAAAAATATAATTAGTCCTCCAAATCCGCCTGGAATAATGCTGTAGATTATTGATACGGGAATCAGTAAAATTGACAGCAATTGAAATAAAGGGGATAGCGCGGGAATTAGAGTTAGTAATCCAAATCCTAAAGCAGCTACATCCGCCAAAGCTAAAAGATAGACTATTGCACTAAAAAAACGGTCTTTATTATCTGCCAGTGCGTATCTTCCCATACTATTATTTCCTAAAAATAAGAATTAGCTTGTCCAACAACGTAGCCTTTAGGATAGCGCAATTATCAAATATCTAGCTTTGCCCCTTAAAAGTATGGCTTGTAAGCTTTAGTCTACTTGAGTAACGTTAAAACCCATCTGGCAGCGATAAATCTTTGCTTGTTCTGGGGTGGATGTCTGTAAAGCCTTGCCGCAACCCAAACGATTTCCTCTCCATCGGGGCATCCCACTACGATCTGCCATCAAACAGTTTTGACAAACGCGATCCGCTGATAGTATTTGCTCATCTGTAATCATAACTATCATTTTGTTAATCCTCCAGAAGTATGAAAACTCAGAATACCTAAATTATAGGTTCGATTTACGCCCTCGTAACCAGTATTTGCGTCATTGTAATCCAACGATAAATCTATTAGCTGGTAAAAACTGTAGCCAAATCCTAAGTTTCTAAAAAATTAAAGAATTAACGATATATGCGGCAAAAATGAACAATTGGCTGCCAATACCGCTGATAAACAAAATCATAAATAAAGCAAGTCCGATCTGCGATCGCCCTAAAGCCTTCATTTCTGGAATGATTTCGCTGGCTACATGATAGCCATCTAAAGGAGGAATGGGAATCAAATTAAACAGGCAAAGGGCAAAGTTAAAAATGGCAATAATTCTAAAAAACTCGATACTAATAAAACTATTCCAGGCAAAATAATAGGCTAAATTAATTGTTAATACCGCCAACATTCCTAATGTAATATTGGTTAAAGGACCCGCTGCAGAAACCCAAATACTACCCCATTTTGGATGGCGAAAGTTATTTGGATTGACTGGCATTTGTCCCCATGCCATTCCTGCAAACAGTAAGAAAAATATTGAGTGTACTCCCATGTGAACTAGAGGATTCATTGTGATGTGTCCCTTAGTAATAGGAGTATCATCTCCTTGAGAAATTGCCGCAATTCCATGCCCTAATTCATGTAAGGAGATGGAAATCATCAATACAGCAACAACGCGAATATAGAAGACGGTATCTTTAAATAAATATTCGATAAACATAAAAAAATAAGTATGAAAATCTCAAATCAATCGTTTTAGAATAAAAACACTCAGTTTAAATATTTATTTTAAAAGTGAAATTGTGAGACTCCAAAAAATTTTATATTAAAATGCAATATTCAATAATACATTGTCAAAGTAAAGGGCAATCAAAAATATTAAATCGCTTTCCCATAACTTCTAATTCAGTTATACAAATAGTTAGCAATAAAAGTTACGATCGAGATCGCACTCTAGTTGTTAGTCCCACTTGGCTTAAATTAAAAAGACAGAGCAATGGCGAATTGATGAGAAAATAATCAAGCGTGCAACTATACTCAGGGACAATGGTTTTCAGAGGTCACTGAAATTAGATAGCATGGAGATTACCTATCAGTACAAATTTAGAAGCAACGAATAGTGACTCAAAATAACTTAGATTTTCTTGCTCAGACCGATCCTGCAATAGCTGAGATTGTCGATTTAGAATTGAACCGCCAGCGATCGCATTTGGAATTGATTGCCAGTGAAAATTTCACTTCCCCCGCAGTTTTGGCAGCTCAAGGTTCCGTCCTCACTAATAAATATGCCGAAGGTTTACCAGGAAAACGCTACTATGGCGGTTGCGAGTTTGTCGACCGCGCCGAACAGCTAGCAATAGAGAGGGCAAAAGAACTATTTGGGGCAGAAATGGCTAACGTACAGCCTCATTCTGGCGCCCAGGCAAACTTTGCCGTTTTCCTTACCCTGTTAGAACCTGGAGACACCATCATGGGTATGGATTTGTCCCATGGAGGACACCTAACCCATGGCTCGCCCGTCAATTTCTCAGGCAAATGGTTTAATGTCGTTCAATATGGCGTTAATAAAGATACCGAACAGCTTGATTTCGACCAAATCAGAGAATTAGCCTTAAAAGAGCGTCCCAAACTAATCATCTGCGGCTATTCAGCTTATCCCCGTACCATCGATTTCGCTAAATTTAGGGCGATCGCCGATGAAGTAGGGGCATATCTGCTTGCCGATATCGCTCACATTGCAGGATTAGTAGCCAGCGGTCATCATCCCAATCCTATCCCTCATTGTGATGTCGTAACTACCACTACTCACAAAACCCTCCGAGGACCTAGAGGTGGACTAATCTTAACTCGCGATGCCGATTTGGGCAAAAAACTTAATAAATCCGTCTTTCCTGGCAGTCAAGGAGGACCTTTAGAACACGTGATTGCAGCTAAAGCAGTGGCATTTGGCGAAGCTCTCAAACCAGAATTTAAAGAATATTCTGCCCAGGTAATTGCTAACGCTCAGGCAATGGCAAAAGCATTTAATGCCAGAGACTTCAAGCTAGTTTCCGATGGTACAGATAATCATCTCAACCTAGTCGATTTGCGCTGTATTGGCATGACGGGTAAAAAAGCTGATGCTTTGGTCAGTCAAATCAATATTACTGCCAATAAAAACACCGTGCCTTTCGACCCAGAATCTCCTTTTGTTACTAGCGGACTGCGTTTGGGCTCTCCTGCTATGACCACAAGAGGTATGGGAACTACAGAATTTGCCGAAATTGCCAACATTATTGCCGACAAATTACTTAGCCCTGAAGACGAAGCCGTTCAAAATGACTGTATGGCTAGAGTAGCAGCATTATGCGATCGCTTCCCACTATATCCCTATCTACAAATTCCCGTTCCTGCAAAGATTTCAGGCTAGACAAATAGCAACATCTAGTTATAATTTATGGCTGTGGTGTTGCTTACAATACTCAAATCACTCATGTCCTTACTAGCCGTTCGAGAACGCCTGAACTCAGATGCCCATTCAGCTCTATCATCTGATCGCTTTTCTAGTTTCCATGACAGTTGTGTTGTGGACAATACCCGATGTCAAAACTCTTGGTTTAAAGCTAGGTATTGTAGATCGACCTAATGCTAGGAAGATACACAAAAACCCCGTTGTTCGTGTAGGCGGGGTTTCTATTTTTGCTGGTACAATTGCTGCCCTGATAATTGTCTGGCTTCTGGGAGGATTTACTGCTCTTGCTCCCCACAAAGCAAAAGAGATTTGGGTGGTTATCATTGGCAGTATTCTCTTTTTTGGCATTGGTTTTGCTGACGATCTGTTTAATCTCACCCCAATATCCAGACTTTTGATGCAGTTAGCCGTGGCAACGGGCTGTTGGTATATGGGGGTCAGGATTGATTTTGTTTCCTTTCCCGTATACTCTCTGATTAAGATTTATTGGTTGAGCCTTCCTGTGACGGTAGTTTGGCTGGTTGGGATGGCTAACGCGATCAATTGGATTGATGGTGTAGATGGTTTGGCTGCTGGAGTATCGGGAATTGCCGCATTTGTCATGCTTGTAGTTACCCTATTTATGAATCAGCCTGCTGCTGCCCTAATTGCTGCTGCCTTGGCGGGAGGGGCTTTGGGTTTTTTGCGTTATAACTTCAATCCAGCCCAAATATTTATGGGAGATGGAGGGGCGTATTTTATGGGCTTTACCCTCGCCGCAGTCGGTATTGTAGGATTGGTAAAGACTACAGCCATCACAGCCGTAGTTCTCCCTTATTTAATTTTGGCAGTACCAATTCTCGATATGTCGGCGGTTATTTTTTCTCGTATTTGGAAAGGTAAATCGCCATTTATTGCCGATAAAAGCCATCTACATCACTGGCTGCTAAAATCGGGAATTTCTCAACGCCAGACGGTTTTATTTATCTATAGCCTAACTTTCTGGGTTGGTAGTTTAGCTCTCGGCTTTTCCAATATTCCCAGCGGTTGGGGCTATGCAATCGGCGCGACAATGCTACTTTCATGGCAAGTTTGGCAAGTTTGGCAGGTGTGGCGAGAAACCCACAGCAGTAACCGCTAGCTTTTGCTAAATAAGTTAAACAAGAAGTTTGATTTTTGTGTAGCGTGACATTGGATAATAAAAGAGTTTTTAAATTTATTGGAATTAATGAGTGCCGAAGTCATTTGTATTGGGACAGAGTTGCTGTTAGGGGATATTTTAAATACTAACTGTCAGTACTTAGCTCGAGAATTAGCTAATTTAGGTATTCCCCATTATTATCAGACTGTAGTTGGGGATAACGTCGGACGGATTCACCAAATATTAGATACTGCGATCGCTCGCTCTTCAATCTTGATTTTTACTGGCGGTTTGGGACCAACTCCCGACGATCTAACCACCGAAACGATTGCCAGTTTTTTTGGTGCTTCTTTATATGAAGATGCTGAAATTATTGAAGATATCAGCCGTAAATTTGCCTCTGTTGGACGAGAAATGACTCCTAGCAATCGTAAACAGGCTCTAGTGCCTGAGGGGGCAGATAGCTTGCCCAACCCCAAAGGTACAGCCCCAGGTATTATTTGGCAGCCTAAAGCAGGAATTACTATCATAACTTTCCCTGGGGTTCCCGCCGAGATGCATCAAATGTGGCGCGATACCGCCGTTCCTTTCCTTAAAAGCCAAGGCTGGGGTAAAAGCTCGATTTATAGCGAAATGATGCGTTTTAGGGGCATTGGCGAATCTGCCCTAGCAGAGAAGGTAGTCCATTTATTTGATTCTGACAATCCCACTGTTGCTCCCTATGCAGGCAAAGGAGAAGTTCGCTTGCGAGTAGCAGCAAAAGCAGATTCCGTAACTCTGGCAAAAGCTTTAATCGAACCAGTCACCAGAGAAATTAAAAACATCGCAGGACTGGACTATTTTGGCAGCGATGATGATACTTTGGCTTCTGTAGTAGGAAAGCTTTTAAGCGATCGCCAGCAAACTCTGAGCGTAGCAGAATCCTGTACTGGAGGAGGTTTGGGCGCAATGCTTACCCAGACCCCTGGAAGTTCTAGCTACTTTTTAGGGGGGATTATCGCCTATGCAAACCAGGTCAAGCAGAATATTTTGAATGTAAAGGCTTTAGATTTAGAGCAGCAGGGAGCGGTTAGTGCTACTGTAGCGGAACAAATGGCTTTGGGAGTTAAAGAGAGCCTGAACACAGACTGGGGAATTGGCATTACGGGTATAGCAGGACCCGACGGCGGCACAAAAACTAAGCCTGTGGGATTGGTATATATTGGTCTTGCTAGTCCAGACGGTGAGGCGATTAGCCAGGAATATCGTTTTGGCGAGCGTAGAGGTAGAGAATTGATACGTCACCTGAGTTCCTGTTCGGCGCTGGATTTACTACGACGCAAGCTGCTAAAAAACTAGGGGATTTATTGAGAATCTAACTTTGCTTTGCTATGAAGCCAATCGTAAATGCGGTCTAGTTCTTCTAGGGTAACTAAACCGTATTGCCACAAAATCATGGGAACAGGGACAGTATAATCTTCTACTGCCTTATCAAGAATCTTGAGAGAATCATTAGAAAAGGCAAGTTCTTCTTTTAAAAATGTGACGAATTTGGCATAGATTGCTGGCTTCATGACTAGCTTTAAATAATTTAGATAAGATTAATTTTAAATTTTTTAAATTTTGGCTATTTAGTCCCGTGGGTTGTTGAATAGAAACGGCTGAGATTGCTACCAATAAATATTTGAATTTTCACTATTGTTAGAGATAAATCAGTTATTGCCAGTACTCGAGATCACAATCGGAAAAAGTTTGTTTTTTCCCTGTAATTTTCTGAGTCAAAATTTCTCTATCAAATTTTAGAACTTATATAATGACACATATTACTATGTAAAATCACTTATTTTTCTTAAGTATAAAGAAGATAATACTTTATTCCCATCTCAAAACTCTGTCTTTCGATAGAAATGTTGTTTTGGTCAATTATAAAAGTAATCTTAAGTTTTTCTAAATTGAGATCTATTTACATAATGTTGCTAAATATTAATAAACGGCTTCGCCATAGCTATAAGCTATAAGCCATAAGCTATAAGCCAAATTGTAGACTAATAATACTTGTTTAGTAGGGAGCTTGAACCCTCTTGGCTAAAAGCTAAAAGCTTTTTAGTAACCTATTCCGAGGGATTTTCTGTTTGTTTTGAATCTAGAAATTCAACAGATATGCGATCGCCAGCCTTCACTCCCAGCTCCCTAGCTCTTCCCCCTCGCAACTCAATCACTCGATCTATAAGAGTCTCTGGTCCATATACAGGACAGGGTTCGCTATCGCAGCCAGGGACATTTTCAGCAATTTCCACAATGCGATCGCCGTTTAAAAAGATAATATCCAAAGTAATAGGCACGTTTTTCATCCAAAAACGCGCAGTTCGTTCAAATTCAAAGGGAAATAACATTCCTCTATCGTCTGCCAGGGATTCTCTGTACATCAATCCCGTAGATTGCTGTAATGGAGTTCGAGCTACTTCTAGCTGAATCGTTTCACCGCCAATTTGAGCTGTAGCGGTAATGGGCAACATTTGACCTCGTTCAATTTCTGCTGAAGCATTGGCAATGTTCTTGTCTGCAGAAGTAAAGGTAGAACAGCTTGATAGTAGAATCAAACACAAAATACCTAAAGAAATTTTTAACTTCATCGGATTTAGTACGGGCAGTAAATATTAATAAGATATATATATGTAGCGTTTCTCATAATTATGAGGTGTTAGTCAAACTCGATTGATAGACAGTAGTAATTGACATAAAACACTACTAAGATTCTCGCAAAACGTAACCAATACCTCTGACAGTTTGAATCAATCTTCGATTATCTGGGCTCTCGATTTTTAGTCTCAAATAGCGAATGTAAACTTCAATTACGTTGGATTCTCCTCGATAATTGTATCCCCAAACGTTTTCAATAATTTCTTCTCTAGTCATTACCTGTTGAGGATTAGACATTAAGTATTTAAGCAATTCAAACTCTTTCATGGTTAGATCGATTGCTCGGTCTTTTCTGATGACCTGACGGGTATTTAAGTCTAAAATCAATTCTCCAAATCGCAATTGTTCTGTAGAATCAACTTCAATTTCCAGGTAAAGATTAATTTGCTCCAACAGCTTTTCTCGCTGATATGGCTTGAGCAGATAATCGTCTGCTCCTGCTTCTAAGCAAGC